>NZ_SSOF01000082.1:0-182567 GCF_029873115.1 Pseudomonas sp. BN606
GTATGCAGATCCCACAGCCGCCGGCGCATGGCCTGGGTCACGCTGTGCCACTCGTGGAGGATGTTCAGTTCGCTGTCCACCTGCATGCTGCGGGTATTGATGTTGGCCGAGCCGTGGGTGGTGAGTACGTCGTTGACGATCATCAGCTTGGAGTGGATGTATACCGGCACCCAGGGTTGGCCGGCCGGCGAGTCGGGTGCGACCAGGGAGCAGACGTGCACTTTCAGGCCGGGGCGCTCTTCAGGGACTACGGCACCTTTCTTGATGTCCTTGACCTGCCGGTCGAGCTCGGCTTGCCATTGGGCTAGTTCTCGGTGCCCGTGTCGGTCATTGGCGCCATCGGGCCTGGGCTGGGACGGCATGTCCCGTTTGACCTTCTCGATGCGCAACAGCTTGGTGACCGCCGGAATGGTGTCGGCCCGGCCCAGGCTTTCCAGCATGCGCTGGGTGTTGACGGTGCCGGCGCCGAGGCCCTCCTTCGTGACATTGGTGATCACGAACAGGTGCAGGGCGCCGTGTTTGCCCGGGTCCCGCCCGGCGCGGGTCTGGTCCTGGGCCGCCTGTTTGATCGCCTCGGCCAGTGGCGGCCAGCGGAAGTACTGGTTCTCGATGTAGATGAACTGGGTGGCGTTGTTGATGGCCTTCAGGTAGCCGGCCTGGATGTCGCGCACGGCCTCCGTTTCTTGCGCCTGGGTGCGCAGGAGCTGGGCCATCAGCGTGTTGCCGTGCTCCGGGCGCGGTTGTAACTGCTTGGCCAGTTCATTGGCATTGCGCGCATGCAGCAGGTCCTCACCGGTTTCCTTGGCCCAGGCGGTGGCGAAGTTGTGGTGCAGGTCCCTGAGGATCCGGCCGGTGATCTGGCAGGAAATGTCCTGGCGCGGCAAGGCGCCGCGAGGGCCGCGATTGGTAGCATGGGCTTCCGCTTTGGGACGTTTGGGGGCGGCCCGCTTGAGGGCCGAGTGCCGGTCGGTGTCCCAGTACTCGTCGAGCATGTTGTGGCCCATGACGAAACCGATGGCCCGCTCCGGCAATTCGAAGTCGACCAGCACGGACTTCTGGTGGTGGGTCACCGTGTGGAGCATGGTCAGGGCGGAGCGTTTGGCCAGCTCCGGGTCAAGGCGCTTGAGCTTGAGCTGATAGGCGATTTCCGCGCGTTCGGACCAGCTGAAGTCACGGCTGACGAACAGCGGGATATGGGCATCCGCCAACCCGGCGGCCTTGTTATCGGCGACCGCGTATTGCTTGAACCACTGGCGGTCGTAGGCGTACTGCTCATCGCTGGAGGTCTGCCCTGCCCGGTCGGCGAGGCCGCCCTTACCGGGCAAGTTGGCTTCACCCACCACCCCGGCTGCATTGAGCGGCATCTTCCACCCCAGGATGCGCACCTGCACGCCTTGCCGGGCCTTCTCTTCCAGCAGTACGCCGATGCAGCGGTCGTCGCTGCCGTCGCGGATGAAGTGCATCGAGGGCTGGAAGCCCCAGCAGATGATGTCGACCGAGCGCTCGGCATTGGCGATGGCCTGGTGCACCGCACGAAAGGCCTCCTCGCCATTGATCAGGGGCTTGTAGCTGGCCGGCCAGGGCCGGTACTCGGTATCGCAGACGAACCAGGGCGCGCTGCAGACCGCTTCGTGGGTGCGCTGGAGGGCGATGGGCACGACGATTTCGGGGTGCCTGGCGTTGGCGGGTCTCATGGGGCATCTCCTTTCTGGCCCAGGCGCTTGGTGAGCAGCTCGGCGTACCAGCGGCGATGTACGGTGTGCACTTCGTCATTGAAGCTACTGATCACCCCGTGCCGGGGCCGCAATGACTGGGCCGGTGGCACGCGCGGGCGAACTAAGAACTTCGGTGCGGGTAGTGGGAGGAATCTGAAGCTGGCCGTCTTGCCCCGGAAGGCGAGCACGTGAAGCAGTGCATCAAAGGTGCAAACGCGGGGCTTGTGGCAGCGTGGGTCGAAGATGGGGTGGAGTCCGTCAAGCATGTGGAGATACTTCCCTGCGCAAATACAGAACGCAGGAGACTGCCGCGAGCCGTCGTATTACCGCTATCAGGCCAGTTCAGAATGAACACTGGAAAAAGAGCTTCTTCGTGCAGGGAGAGAGGTAGACGCTGGAGAGGAGCTTCCGACAGACGTCTGAAGGCCGTGGGCAGGGATGTGCGCCAGCAAATAGAAAGCCTAACCCCCTCATCGGGACCCAGGCTTTCCACCCGGACAGGGCAGCAAGCAACCTAAAGGTGCATTCATTCGCGAATGAGCTCGCCACCCCAGAAAAACACCTACAACGCGCCTACCGCCTGCAACACACTGGCACCAGTGAAGAGGAACAGCACTTGTTCCACTGCCTCCTCACGAATCGCCTCGCGACGCTCCGGTTCACTGATGTAGTCCAGCGACATCTGGAACAGGTTGCGGCTGACCAGCCGCGACACTCGTCGCACCACCGGCTCGGCCACCATAGTCGGCAGCAGTTTGTACTCGCGGACGTCTTCGGCCATGTCGGCGGCGAAGTCTTCCATCACTTCGCGCAAAGCCTCCCGCAGAACCGGGGAAGCGCCATGCAGCTCGCGCACGCCGATGACGAACGCCTCGGCATTCTCGTCGACGAAATCGAAGAACAAGTGCACCGTCTCATGACAGACGCGCCGTCCGCGGCCCAGGTCGATACCCATCAATTTCGGCAGCAGTCCGCCATCACCCTTCACGGCGCGGGCCGCCGCCTCGCGTCGCAGATCACGCAGCGGCTGGCGCAGCTGGGTAGCGATGTTGCGGATGATGGCCAGCCCCAGGTCCTCCACATCCTTGAAGTGGCGGTAGAAGGTATTGGGGTTCAGCCCGGCCTCCCGCGCCAGCTCGCGAAGCCCCAGGTTGCCCAGGCTGCGACTCTGGGAACCCAGGCGCAACGCCGCTTCCATGAGCAGGCGCTTACCGGGGGCATCGGGCGTTCGTTCTGGCGACTGGGGCTCGTCACCGCTGGCGGAATTCATCTCGGGCCCTACCTAAGGTTGGTTGTGACGGCGTTGGATTGCCGGCGAGTATACAGATGTCTACCTTGGTATACAGCTGTATACGCCGCAATTAATAAGAACAGGAGCCCAGCCAATGACTGCGTCACCCCGACCCTCTGCCCGCCATTGCAAGATCGCCATCATAGGTTCCGGATTCTCCGGCCTGGGCATGGCGATCCGCCTGAAGCAGAAAGGCGAGAACGATTTCCTCGTATTCGAAAAAGAGCCCGGCATCGGCGGCACCTGGCGAGTGAACAACTACCCGGGCTGCGGCTGCGACGTGCAATCGCACCTGTACTCCTTCTCCTTCGAGCCGAACCCGGACTGGACGCGGATGTTCGCCAAGCAGGAAGAGATCAAGTCCTACCTGGAAGGCTGCTGGGAAAAGTACCGGCTGCAGGACAAGACCCTGCTCGGCACCGAGATCACCCGTCTGGCCTGGAACGACGTGGACGAGCTGTGGCAGATCGAGGACGCCGCCGGCAATCACTACAGCGCGCAGTTCGTGGTGTCCGGCATGGGCGCCCTGTCCACCCCAGCGATCCCGGCACTGAAAGGTCTGGAGAAGTTCAAGGGCACGAGCTTCCACTCCCAGCAGTGGAACCATGACTTCGATCTTGCCGGCAAGCGTGTGGCGGTAGTCGGCACCGGCGCCTCCAGCATCCAGTTCGTGCCGCAGATCCAGAAGCAGGTCGCCCAGCTCGACCTTTACCAACGCACCGCGCCCTGGATCATGCCCAAGCCCGATCGCGCCATCAGCGAAGGTGAGCGCTCCCGCTTCAAGCGCTTCCCCTTACTGCAGAAACTCTGGCGCGGCGGCATCTATACCATCCTCGAAAGCCGCGTGGTGGGCTTCGCCCTGACGCCGAAGGTGATGAAGCTCGCCGAACTGGTCGCCAAGGGCCACATCAAGCGCAAGATCAAGGACCCGGTGCTGCGCGCCAAGGTCACTCCGGACTACACCATGGGTTGCAAGCGGGTGCTGATCTCCAACGACTACTACCCGGCCCTGACCCAGCCCAACGTCGACGTGATCACCGACGGCATCCGCGAAATCCGCGCGAACAGCATCGTCACCGCCGACGGCACGGAACGCGAGATCGACGCCATCATCTTCGGCACCGGCTTCACCCCCAGCGATCCCCTGCCCCGTGGCGTGGTCTTCGGCCGCAACGGTGTCGACCTGCTGGACACCTGGTCGCAGGGTCCCGAGGCCTACAAGGGCACTCTCACCGCCGGCTTCCCGAACCTGTTCTTCCTCATGGGACCGAACACGGGCCTGGGCCACAACTCGATGGTCTACATGATCGAATCGCAGATCCATTACGTGCTCGGCGCCCTCAAGCTGCTCGACGAACGCCGCCTGCGCAGCCTGGAAGTCAAACGCGACGTGCAGGACAGGTTCAACGGCAAGCTCCAGGGCAGCCTGGGCAACACCGTATGGAATGCCGGCGGCTGCAAGAGCTGGTACCTGCACCCGGTCACCGGTCGCAACTGCACCGTCTGGCCCGGCTTCACCTGGCGCTACCGCCTGCTGACCCGCAACTTCGACCCCGCGGCCTACCATTTCAGCCGCAGCGCGCCGGTGCATGCCGCCCAGGGCCCGCTGCTGATGGCTAATCAAGAGGTACCAGCATGAAATCCTTCGAGAACAAAGTCGCCGCTGTCACCGGTGCCGGTTCCGGCATCGGCCGCGCCCTCGCCTGCGCCCTCGCCCGTCAGGGCTGCCACCTGGCGCTCGCCGACGTGAACGCCGAAGGCCTGGCGGACACCGCCGCCATGGCGCGCAAGCTGGGCGTGCAGGTCACCGAGACACGCGTCGATGTCGCCAACCGCGATGCCGTGCACGCCTGGGCCGAACAGGTGGTGCTGGACCATGGTCGCGTCAACCTGATCTTCAACAACGCCGGTGTCGCCCACGCCGGCACCGTGGACGGCAGCGATTACTCGGAATACGAGTGGATCATGAACATCAACTTCTGGGGCGTGGTGTACGGCACCAAGGCCTTCCTGCCGCACATCAAGGCCGGTGGCGAAGGCCATGTGGTCAACGTTTCCAGCGTGTTCGGCCTGTTCGCCCAGCCGGGCATGAGCGCCTATAACGCCACCAAGTTCGCCGTGCGCGGCTTCACCGAATCGCTACGCCAGGAACTGGACATGGAAGGCTGCGGGGTATCGGCCAGCTGTGTGCACCCCGGCGGCATCCGCACCAACATTGCCAAGACCGCGCGCATGAATGACAGCCTGGCCAAGGTCACCGGCCAGGAATCCAGCCGCGCTCGCCAGCAGTTCAACGACCAGTTGCTACGCACCAGCCCGGACAAGGCGGCGGAAGTGATCCTGCGTGGCGTACTGCGCGACAGCCGACGCATCCTCATCGGTGCCGATGCCTGGGTCCTGGACGGTATGCAGCGATTGCTGCCGACCCTCTACCAACGCCTGGTCACCACCTCCATGCGCCTGGCCGCGAAGTTCGCGCCGAAGCCAAGGGCGAGTGAGGTATCCAAGGCAGTGGAGTGACCTGAGGGGCGGCTGCGCAGCCCTTGGCGATTTCAATCGCGATGCAAGCCGAAGGGCTGCCCTGGACCGCCCCTCACCCCATCCCCGTCCTGCCCTGCCCTGCCCCCCAGCCTGGGCGCTTCGCGCTCAGGCGTTGCTCGGTAACGGAGGCAGGGCTTCCGAAAGCATGCCGATTCCCCCTAGAGGCAGAGGGGGCTGCTTTGCCCCGGCACTGCCCCCTCCAGAGGTGACCGCAAAGTCACTCGTTCGGATATCCGAACGACATTCGGAGCGTATATTCGGAAGCCCGGACAAAGCGAAAATCCCGTTAGCCACCTGTTAACTTAAAATCCTTTTATTTCAAATACTTAACTATAAATTCGAAGGACCATACAGCTGGCACGCATTCTGCCAATACAGATCCCCGACGGACGCGAATTCCCACCGCGCCGATAAGAACAAACTAAATCGAGGACTGTCGTTCATGCGTATGCTCCCAAAGGTTCTGGCCACCGCTATCGCAGCAACCCTGATCAGTGCTCCGGCCTTCGCCGCCGAGCTGACCGGTACCCTGAAGAAGATCAAGGAGACCGGCACCATCACCCTCGGTCACCGTGACGCTTCCATCCCCTTCTCCTACCTCGGCACCGAGCCGGGCAAGCCCATTGGCTACTCCCATGACCTCCAACTGAAAGTGGTCGAGGCCATCAAGCAGGAACTGGGCATGCCGGAGCTGAAGGTCCGCTACAACCTGGTGACCTCCCAGACCCGTATCCCGCTGGTGCAGAACGGCACCGTCGATATCGAGTGCGGCTCCACCACCAACAACCTGGAGCGCCAGAAGCAAGTCGGTTTCTCCGTGGGCATCTTCGAAGTGGGCACCCGCCTGCTGTCCAAGAAGAGCGCCAGCATCAACGAGTTCGAAGACCTTAAAGGCAAGAACGTCGTGACCACCGCCGGCACCACGTCCGAGCGTCTGCTCAAGTCCATGAACGCCGAAAAGCAGATGGGCATGAACATCATCTCTGCCAAGGACCACGGCGAGTCCTTCCTGATGCTCGAATCCGGCCGCGCAGTGGCCTTCATGATGGACGACGCCCTGCTCTACGGCGAAATGGCCAAGGCCAAGAAGCCCGATGACTGGGTCGTGACCGGCAAGCCGCAGTCCTTCGAAATCTACGGCTGCATGGTTCGCAAGGACGACGAAGCCTTCAAGAAAGTGGTCGACAAGGCCATCGCCGATACCTTCGCCTCCGGCGAGATCAACGGCATCTACGACAAGTGGTTCACCCAGCCCATCCCGCCGAAGGGCCTGAACCTGAACTTCCCCATGAGCGAAGAGCTGAAGAAGCTGGTCGCCAACCCCTCCGACAAGTCGGCTGAAGAAATCTGACGCCTTGCTCCCCTCTCCCTCCGGGAGAGGGGCCGGGGGTGAGGGATGGTGGGCTCCGTGCAATGTCATGCAGCCCTCACCCCAACCCTCTCCCCGGGGGAGAGGGGGCTGTCTGGAGTCGGCGGAAAACTCGCCGCGCGCCTGAACGCCATCCCCGCCTTCCACTGCCTTCAACCGCAGACAGATCGACCTGATAGGGGACAACCCTGATGAATTACAACTGGGACTGGGGCGTGTTCTTCAAGTCCACCGGGATCGGCAGCGAAATCTACCTGGACTGGTTCGTCACCGGCCTGGGCTGGACCATCGCCATCGCCCTGGCGGGCTGGATCATCGCCTTGCTGCTGGGCGCGTTGCTCGGCGTGATGCGCACCGTGCCGAACCGCTGGGTTTCCGGCATCGCCACCGTCTACGTGGAAACCTTCCGCAACGTGCCGCTGCTGGTGCAGCTGTTCCTCTGGTACTTCCTGGTGCCGGACCTGCTGCCCGAGCCGCTGGAAATCTGGTTCAAGCAGGACCTCAACCCGGCCACCTCGGCCTACCTCAGCGTCGTGGTCTGCCTCGGCCTGTTCACTGCCGCCCGCGTCTGCGAGCAGGTGCGCACCGGTATCCAGGCACTGCCCAAAGGCCAGCTCGGCGCCGCCCGCGCCATGGGCTTCCGCCTGCCGCAGATCTACCGCTACGTGCTGCTGCCGCAGGCCTTCCGCATCATCATTCCGCCGCTCACCAGCGAGTTCCTCAACATCTTCAAGAACTCCTCGGTGGCGTCGCTGATCGGCCTGATGGAGCTGCTCGCGCAGACCAAACAGACCGCCGAGTTCTCCGCGAACCTGTTCGAAGCCTTCACCCTGGCCACCCTGATCTACTTCACCCTGAACATGAGCCTGATGCTGATCATGCGCACGGTGGAGCGAAAAGTGGCGGTGCCCGGCCTGATCTCCGTAGGGGGTAAATGATGGATTTCTCCGCGATCATCCCTGCGCTGCCGGGCCTCGCCGACGGCCTGCTGATGACCCTCAAGCTGATGGTGCTTGGCGTCGTCGGTGGCGTTGCGCTGGGTACCGTCCTGGCCCTCATGCGCCTGTCGCACAACCCGCTGCTGTCGAAGATTGCCGGGCTTTACGTCAACTACTTCCGCTCCATCCCACTGCTGCTGGTGATCACCTGGTTCTACTTCGCAGTGCCTTTCCTGCTGCGCGCGATCACCGGTGAAGACACGCCCATCGGTGCGTTCACCTCGTGCCTGGTGGCCTTCATGATGTTCGAGGCGGCGTATTTCTGCGAAATCGTCCGCGCCGGCATCCAGGCCATCCCGAAGGGCCAGATGGGTGCGGCCTCGGCGCTCGGCATGACCTATGGCCAGAGCATGCGACTGATCATCCTGCCCCAGGCCTTCCGCAAGATGACCCCGCTGCTCCTGCAGCAAAGCATCATCCTGTTCCAGGACACCTCGCTGGTTTACACCGTGGGCCTGATGGACTTCCTCAATGCCGCCCGTTCCCGTGGCGACATCATCGGCCAACCGCACGAGTTCCTCATCTTCGCCGGCCTGGTCTACTTCAGCGTCAGCTTCATCGCTTCCCAGTTGGTCAAACTCCTGCAGAAAAGGTTAGCCGTATGATTTCCATCAAGAACGTCAACAAGTGGTACGGGGACTTCCAGGTGCTGACCGACTGCAGCACCAACGTGAAGAAAGGTGAAGTGGTGGTGGTGTGCGGCCCCTCGGGCTCGGGCAAATCCACCCTGATCAAGTGTGTGAACGCGCTGGAGCCCTTCCAGAAAGGCGACATCGTGGTCGACGGAACCTCCATCGCCGACAAGGCCACCAACCTGCCCAAGCTGCGCTCCCGCGTCGGCATGGTGTTCCAGCACTTCGAGCTGTTCCCGCACCTGTCCATCACCGAGAACCTGACCATCGCCCAGACCAAGGTGCTCGGCCGCAACAAGGACGAGGCCCTGGAGAAAGGCCTCAAGCTGCTCGACCGCGTCGGCCTCAAGGCCCATGCCCACAAGCACCCTGGCCAACTCTCCGGCGGCCAGCAGCAACGCGTCGCCATCGCCCGCGCCCTGGCCATGGACCCGGTGGTGATGCTGTTCGACGAACCCACATCGGCGCTGGACCCGGAAATGGTCAACGAAGTGCTGGACGTGATGGTCGAGCTCGCCCAGGAAGGCATGACCATGATGTGCGTGACCCACGAGATGGGCTTCGCACGCAAGGTGGCCGACCGGGTGATCTTCATGGATCGCGGACAGATCGTCGAAGACTGTGCCAAGGACGAGTTCTTCGGTGACGTCAACGCCCGTTCCGACCGCGCCCAGCAGTTCCTCGCGAAGATCCTCCAGCACTGATGCACCTGTAGGAGCGAGCTTGCTCGCGAATGGCCCCGAGCACTTCGCCAGCGAGCTGGCTCCTACGGTCCCACTCCACCACTCGGCGCCCGTCCGAGGCGGCGACTGGAACGGCCCGGATGTCTATGATGCAATGCCCTACCGCCAGCCTCCGCGCCGTGCCGCCCGCATTGACCGTGAAACCGCGCCTGTTCCGCCATCTGCTGCTGTTCCTGCTATTGCTCCTGTGCATGCTGGGCTTCGGCTATATCGGCTATCACCTCAGCGAAGTGTCGGGCATCCGCCACCTGCGGGATAACGGCGAGCGCCAGCTGGAACTCCACGCCCGTGCCGTGGAAAGCGAAATCAACCGCTACACCTACCTGCCCAGCCTGCTGGAGCTGGAGTCCAGCGTCAGTCACCTGCTGCTGAACCCCACCCCGTACCGACGCAATCTGGTCAACGACTACCTCGAAGGCCTGAACCGCCGCAGCGGCGCCCGCGCCATCTACCTGCTGGACACCAACGGCCGCGTGCTGGCCACCAGCAACTGGCGCGACTCCGACAGCTACCTGGGAGAGGACCTCTCGTTCCGCGCCTACTTCCAGGAAGCGGTGCAAGGCCGACCCGGCCGTTTCTATGGCATCGGCAGCACCACGGGGGAGGCCGGTTACTACCTCGCCCACGGCTTGCGCTACCAGGGCCGGATCATCGGCGTGGCGGTGGTCAAGGTGAAGCTCGAAGCCCTGCAGGAACGTTGGGAAAAGGCCCGCCTGCAAGCCTTCGTCAGCGACGAGAACGGCATCATCATCCTGTCCAGCGATCCTGCCCTGCGCATGAAGGCCGTGCGTCCGCTCTCGGCCGAGGACAAGGAACGCCTGGCCCGTAGCCTGCAGTACTACTGGTGGGCGCTGAACGAATGGGAGCCGCGCTCTCGCGAGGTCCTGGGCGAAGGGCTGGAGGCCATCAGCTTTGCCGCCAGTGGCCCCCAGGGCGAACAGGAAGGCGAAGTCGCCTATCTGGCACAGACCCGCACCCTCAACGACACACCCTGGCATTTCACCCTGCTCTCCCCGCTAGCCGACCTGCGCCGCGAAGCGGTGATCCAGGGCATGCTCGCCGCCGTCGGCTTTGCTCTGCTGGCATTCCTGCTGATTGCCTGGAACGAACGACGCAAGGTCATCGCCACCCGCCTCGCGGCCCGCGAGGCGCTGCTGGCGGCCAACAACGAACTGGAACGCAAGATCGCCGAACGTACCCAGGACCTGCGTGCCAGCAACAGCCGCCTGCTGGCGGAAATCCGCGAACGCAAGCAGACCGAAGACAACCTGCGCAAGGCCCAGGATGGACTGGTGCAGGCCGGCAAGCTGGCAGTGATCGGGCAGATGTCCACCAGCATCGCCCACGAACTCAACCAGCCCCTCGCTGCGCTGCGTACCCTCTCCGGCAATACCGTGCGCTTCCTGGCCCGAGGCGCCCTGGAAACCGCCAGCACCAATCTCGCGGCAATCAACGAACTGGTCGACCGCATGGGCCGCATCACCGCCAGCCTGCGCGCCTTCGCCCGGCGCTCCGACGACCACGGCGTGGCACACCTGGGCAAGGCGGTGGATGCCGCCCTCTTCCTCCTGCATACCCGCCTGGAGCGCACACCGCTCACACTGCACCGCGACTTCGCCGACGTGCTGCTGGCCATCGACCAGACCCGACTGGAGCAGATTCTGGTCAACCTCATCGCCAACGCGCTGGACGCCATGTCCGGCCAGACCGACTGCCAGCTGTGGCTAAGCGGCGTGGCCGATGGCAGTGCCTATCGTCTGCAGGTGCGCGACAACGGTCCCGGCATCGACCCGGTCAACCGCGTGCACCTGTTCGAGCCCTTCTTCACCACCAAGCCCGGCGAACACGGCCTGGGCCTTGGCCTGACCCTCTCCGCCAGCCTGGCCACGGCCGCTGGCGGGAGTCTGGCGGCCCATCACCCGGAAAGCGGCGGCACCGCCTTCGAGCTCTGCCTGCCGCTGCTGGAAAGCCCCGACGAAACCGTGAGCCCAGCCCCATGACAGAACCCCTCAGCGTCCTCATCGTCGAAGACGACCCCCACGTCCTGATGGGTTGCCAGCAGGCGCTGGCCCTGGAAGACATCCCCAGCATCGGGGTCGGCAGCGCCGAAGAAGCCCTGGCCCGGGTGGGCGAGGATTTCGCCGGCATCGTCATCAGCGATATCCGCCTGCCCGGCATGGATGGCCTGACGTTGCTGGAACGCCTGAAGTCCCGCGACCGCAGCCTGCCGGTGGTGCTGATCACCGGCCACGGCGACATCACCATGGCGGTGCAGGCCATGCGCGACGGCGCCTACGACTTCATGGAGAAACCCTTTTCCCCCGAGCGCCTGGTGGACGTCGCGCGCCGCGCCTTGGAGCAACGCGCGCTGGCCCGCGAAGTGTCGAGCCTGCGCCGGCAACTGGCCGGGCGGCAGTCTCTGGAGCAGCGCATCATCGGTCGCTCGCCGGCCATCCAGGCCCTGCGGGAACTGATCGCCAATGTCGCCGACACCTCAGCCAACGTGCTGATCGAAGGTGAGACCGGTACCGGCAAGGAACTGGTTGCCCGTTGCCTGCACGACTTCAGCCGGCGCCAGTCGAAGCAGTTCGTCGCGCTCAACTGCGGCGGCCTGCCAGAGAACCTGTTCGACAGCGAAATCTTCGGCCACGAGGCCCACGCATTCACCGGCGCCGGCAAGCGTCGTATCGGCAAGATCGAGCATGCCCACCAGGGCACCTTGTTCCTCGACGAAATCGAGAGCATGCCGCTCAACCTGCAGATCAAGTTCCTCCGTGTGCTGCAGGAGCAGACCCTGGAGCGTCTCGGTTCCAACCAATCGGTTCCAGTGGACTGCCGCGTGATCGCCGCCACCAAGTTCGATCTGGACGAGGAAGGCCGCGCCGGGCGTTTCCGCAGCGACCTCTACTATCGGCTCAACGTAGTGACCCTGGAGCTGCCGCCGCTACGCGATCGCCGCGAAGACATCCTGCTGCTGTTCGAGCACTTCCTGCAGCTCTCCACCTTGCGCTTCGACCGCGCCGCCCCAGAGCTGGACAACGCCACCGTCTCCGCGCTGATGGCCCACGACTGGCCCGGCAACGTGCGCGAACTGCGCAACGTCGCCGAACGCTTCGCCCTCGGATTGCCGGTGTTCAAGAAAAGTGGCCAGACACCGGACGGCAACGAACCGCGCTTCGCCGAAGCGGTGGAAGCCTTCGAGAAGTCCCTGCTCAGCGCCGCCCTGGAACGCCACGGCGGCAACCTCAGCCAGGCCTGCATCGCCCTCGGTATGGCCAAGACCACGCTGTTCGACAAGGTGAAGAAGTACGGGCTGTAGGAAGGCGCGAACAACCCTGTAGGGGCGAATTCATTCGCCAAGCAGGCCGACGGTCTGCCTATCAAGCGCCCTGCCAGCCTGAATCTTCCCTCACCCCCAGCCCCTCTCCCAGAGGGAGAGGGGTGACGCACGCCGGCACCCCGCTCCAGCATGGTCTAAAACCACCAGACCACCCCACACGAACCACCGCCATGTCCCCGCTCCACCGCGCCATCCATGCCAGGGCCGGTGAACTGGCTCCGGCCCTGGCCGCCTTCGCCCTGCTGCTGTGTCTGTTTTGCGGCTACTTCATGCTGCGTTCGGTGCGCGAGACCATGGGAATCGCCGGCGGCGTGGAAAACCTGCAATGGCTGTTCAGCGCGACTTTCATTGCCATGCTGCTGGCGGTACCGGCCTATGGTTGGCTCAGTGCGCGAGTCCCGCGACGGATCTTCGTCGACTGTGTCTACCTGTTCTTCGCCAGCAACCTGCTGGGCTTCGCCTGGCTGCTGTGGCGCACGCCGGACCCGCTATGGGCGGCGCGAGCTTTCTACGTCTGGCTATCGGTCTACAACCTGTTTGTGGTGTCGCTGGCCTGGAGTCTGCTGGCTGACGTTTTCGACCGTCGGCAATCGAAACGACTGTTCCCCTCCATTGCCGCCGGCGCCAGCCTGGGCGGCCTGATAGGTCCGCTGCTGGGAGGGCTGCTGGTAAGTGACGCTGGTACTGCCGGATTGCTGGTACTGGCCGCGATCTTCCTGCTGCCCACATTGGCCCTGCGCCGCTATCTGATGACGTGGCGCGCCAGTGGCGGTGCCGGACGGCCCGGTGCGGAAAGCGAACCCCCGGAACGCCCGGTGCCCGGCAATCCCTTCGCCGGAATCAGCCTGGTGCTGGGTTCGCCCTATCTGCTTGGGATCTGCGCGTTCGTCCTGCTGCTCTCCTGCACCAGCACCTTCCTCTACTTCGAACAGGCCCGCCTGGTGGCCGCGCTGTTCCCCGACAGCCAGCAGCAGGTACGCGTCTTCGCCCTGATCGACTTCACCGTGCAAGCCCTATCCCTGGCCTGTCAGTTGTTCATCGCCGGGCGCGTTGCCCAGCGCTTCGGCGTCGGTGCGCTGCTGGCGGTGGTGCCGCTGCTGGTGGCCCTGGGTTTCCTCGCCCTCGCGCTGCTGCCGCAGTTCGCCGTACTGGCTGCGGTGATGGTGCTGCGCCGGGTGGGCGAATACGCCTTCGTGCGACCGGGACGGGAAATGCTCTTCGTGCCGCTAGGCGCCCAACAGAAGTACCGGGCGAAGAACTTCATCGACACCGTGGTCTATCGCGGAGGCGACGCCCTGAGCGCCTGGCTCGCCACGCTGCTCAATGGCATCGGCCTTACGGCGGCCATGGTGGCGCTGGTCGGCGCCGGTGTAGCCCTGGCATGGGCCGCGCTGGGCTGGCGTCTCGGCTTGCGACATGAGCACACTGAATCCCCGGCAACCTCACAGGAGGCCAAGCCATGAGAACCGGCATCACCCGCGCCGAATTCCTACGCCTCAGCGCCGGCACCGCGCTACTGGCCATGAGCCCATTCAGCCTGGGCGCGAACATGGACCAGCAGCCCCTGCGCCGCCGTGCCATCCCCTCCAGCGGCGAGCAGTTGCCGGTGATCGGCATCGGCACCTACCGGGGATTCGACATCTCCCGAAATGCCAGCGAAGCCTGGGCCGACTGCCGCAAGGTACTGGAAGCGCTCTTCGCGGCCGGCGGCTCGGTGATCGACAGCTCGCCCATGTACGGCCAGGCGGAAGAAGTGATCGGCGGCTTGCTGAACGAGCTGAAGGCCCATGAGCATGCGTTCGTCGCCACCAAGGTCTGGACCCAGGGGCGTCAGGGCGGCGTGAAGCAGATGCAACACTCCGTGCGCCTGCTACAGCGCCAGCGCATCGACCTGATGCAGGTACACAACCTGGTGGACTGGGAGGAACACCTGACAACGCTGCGTCAATGGAAGGAGGAAGGCCGAATCCGCTACCTGGGCGTTACTCACTACACCTCCAGCGCGTACGGCGAACTGGAAAAGATGCTGCGCGCCGAGAAGCTGGACTTCCTGCAGGTCAACTACGCCCTCAACGACCGCGACGCCGAAGCGCGCATCCTGCCGCTGGCGCAGGAGCGCGGCGTGGCGGTGCTGGTCAATCGCCCTTTCGGCGGCGGCAACCTGCTGCGCAACCTATTGCAGCAACCACTACCGGAATGGGCCGCCGACTACGACTGCACGAGCTGGTCGCAACTCTTGCTGAAGTTCTGCCTCAGCCACCCGGCAGTGACCTGCGTAATCCCCGGAACGGGAAACCCCCGCCACATGCTGGACAACCTCCAGGCCGGACGGGGGAAGGAGCCGGACCAGGCGCTACGCAAGAAGCTGATCCAGCTCTTGTAGGGTACAAATCACTCCTCATTTCCATCATCGGTGCCAGGCCGGACTCCGCTGGTGGAGCGATGAAGCGTGATCCAGCATTTCGTAGGAGCGAGCTCTGCTCGCGAAACCTTGCACGGACCGTTCGCGAGCAGAGCTCGCTCCTACAACCTGGTCAGCCCGTCCTCAGGCCGAGAACCCACCGTCGATCATCAGGTTCGCACCGGTGATATAGCCGGCTTCAGGGCCTGCGAGGTAAGCCACGAAGCTGGCGATTTCCTCAGCCTGACCGTAGCGCGGCAGGGCCATCAACTGCTTGAGGGACGTGGCGAACTCGCCGTTATCGGGGTTCATCTCGGTATCCACTGGCCCCGGCTGCACGTTGTTGACGGTGATGCCGCGCTGCCCCAGGTCACGGGCCAGGCCCTTGGTGAAACCGGCCACGGCCGCCTTGCTCAGTGCGTAGACCGAACCTCCGGCAAAGGGCATGCGCTCGGCGTTGGTGCTGCCAATGGTGATGATGCGGCCGCCGTCACCCATGACACGCGCTGCTTCCTGGCTGGCGATCACTACGCTGCGGACGTTGACGTCCAGGGTGCGATCGAGGTCGTCGATGCTGAATTCTTCGATGGGCGCCACGGCCAGCACGCCGGCATTGTTCACCAGGATGTCGAGTCGGCCGAAAGTCTCCACGGTGTGGCGGATGGCGGCGCGAATGGCCTTTTCGTCTCGGCTATCGGCCTTGATCGCGATGGCGCGGCCGCCGGCGGCTTCGATTGCCTGGACCACTTCAAGGGCGCTGCTGGCGGACGCGGCGTAGGTCAGCGCGACTGCGGCGCCATCATTGGCCAGGCGTCTGGCGATGGCGGCGCCGATACCGCGGGAACCGCCCTGGATGAATGCGACTTTGCCTTCGAGAGTTTTCAGAGTGCTCATTGGGTATCTCCTGATGCTGGGGTTTTGTGTGGAAGACGGCCCCAGTATTCACCCCTTATTCGCAACCGATAAGCCAGTAATCGCTATATTCAGTCGATACCAGTGGTATATGGAGAACCCATGGAAACCCTCAGCAGCATCGAGTGCTTCGTGCGCGCCGCCGAGGCTGGCAGCTTTGCCGAAGCCGCAAGGCGCCTGGGCCTAACACCCGCCGCGGTAGGCAAGAATGTGGCACGACTGGAGTCCAACCTCGGCGTGCGCCTATTCCTGCGCAGCACACGCCGCCTGACACTGACCGAGGCCGGCGAGCGCTTCCTCGCGGAGGTGAGTGGAGGGCTGGCGAGCATCCAGGGTGCGGTGGCGAACCTCGCCAGCAGCCAGGGCCAACCGGCGGGCACCCTGAAGGTGAGCATGGGCGTGTCGTTCGGCCGGGATTACATCCTGCCGCACCTCGGTGAGTTCCTTTCCCGCTACCCGGCGATCATCCCTGACTGGCACTTCGACAACCGTCCCGTAGACCTGATTGGCGAAGGCTTCGACGCTGCCATCGGCGGTGGCTTCGAACTGCCGCCCGGAGTGATCGCACGCCAATTGGGACCGGCACATCGGGTGCTGCTGGCATCCAGGGAATATCTGGCGCGCAGCCCTGCCATCGTCTCCCCGGAAGACCTCGCCCGGCACGATGGCATCCTCATCCGCTCCCCCCAGACCGGGCGCGTTCGTGCCTGGCCGTTGCGCACCCGCGATGATCGCCAGGCGACCTTCGAGCTGAAGCTGCGCATGGCCATGACCGACCCGGAAGCAGCCTGCCATGCGGCCATGCAAGGGCTCGGTGTGACCCTGGTGAGCACAGTCCACGCCCTGCCCCACCTGAAGAGCGGCGCGTTGGAGCGCGTGCTGCCGGACTGGTACGTGGACACTGGCAGCCTGTCGCTCTACTTCAGCGCGCAGAAACTGCTGCCGGCCAAGACCCGCGTGTTCATCGATTTCATCGTCGAGCGCTTCCGCCAGCAGAAGATGGCGGAACAGTTCAACGCCAACTGGCGGCCTGGCACGCAATGACCCTGTAGGTTCGCGCTGCCCCTGCGAAGCCCAACGTGGCGTGCTGGATCGTTGGGCTTCGTGGCCTCAGACCAGCCTACGGCTCTGAGCCAGAGCCAGGTTTGGCGCCAGAAAGCAACTGTGGGAAGACACTTGGGCCGACCTTCAGAGATGCTCGCTGCGGGCGGCCACATGCAGGTTGCGCCCGGCCCCCAGGCCAAACGCGGTGGCGGCCAGGCTGATCACCACGAAGATGATCCCCACCGCACTCCAACCCTCGGTCAGGTCATGCACCACGCCCACCATCAACGGCCCCATGGCCGCCAGGGTGTACCCCACGCCCTGGGCCATGCCGGAAAGGTTGGCAGCCACATGGGCGTCTTTCGAACGCAACACGATCAGCGCCAGGGCGATGCTGAAGGTGCCGCCCTGCCCCAGTCCGAGCACCACGGCCCAGCCCCAGATGCCGGACAGCGGCGCATAGAGCATGCCCAGCAGGCCGACGAGGGTCAGGCCCATCACCAGTACCACGGCCAGTCGCTGATCGCGGCCACGAGTGGCCAGCCAGGGCGCACCAAGGGCGCTGATCAGCTGCACCATCACCGATCCGGAAAGCACCAGGCCCGCCTGGACAGCACTCAGGCCCCGGTCGATCAGAATCGACGGCAACCAGCCGAACACGATGTAGGCCAGGGAAGATTGCAGGCCCATGTAGAGGGTCACCTGCCAGGCCAGCGGGTCGCGCCACAGGCCGGTCACCTTGTAGGCCTGGCGATGGGCATGCTGGCTCTGGCGAGCCTGGGGCAGCCAGATCAGCGCCGCGATGATCGCCGGCAGCGCCCAGAAGGCCAGGGCCGGCTGCCAGGCATCATCCATCAACTCAGCCAGCGGCACCGTAGCGCCGGCAGCCAACGCCGCGCCCAGGCACAGCGCCATGGTGTAGACGCCGGTCATCAGGCCGGCGATATGGGGGAAATCACGCTTGACGATTCCCGGCAGCAATACGCCGATGATGCCGATGCTCGCACCGGCCACCAGGCTGCCCACGAACAGCCCCGCTACCGGGAACAGGCTGCGCAGCACGATGCCGCCGGCCAGCGTCAGGAGGATCAGTAGCACCGTGCGCTCACTGCCCAGACGCCGCGCCAGCATCGGCGCCAGGGGCGCGAACAGGCCGAGGCAGAGCACCGGCAAGGTGGTCAGCAGGCCCGCGCCGGTAGCCGACAGTCCCGTCGCCTCGCGCACCATGTTGAGCATCGGCGCCAGGCTGGACAGCGCAGGGCGCAGGTTCAGCGCCACCATCACCAACCCGACCAGAAGCAGCACGGTGCTACCGCGTAGCGCCTGGGGCTGGGGTTCGTCGTCGGCCTCGGCGTCGATCAGCAGTTCCTCCGGCGAGCAGGCCGGCTTGGGGTCATCCACAGGATTCGGGGCATTCATGCAAGGCAGCTCCAGAAATGGGGCAAGGTCAGATCAGCAATGCGCGGTTGGCCGCTGCGGCGGCGTCCGCGTCTTGGCGTTCGATGGCGTCGAGCAGATCGCGATGCAGCTCGAAACTCGGCTGCTCACGCTCGGGATCGGAAATGGTGCGTTCCAGGCCAACGCGGATGACCTGGGAGAAATAGCGATACAGCTGGCTCAGCACCGGATTGTGGGCGCTATCCACCACCCGCTGGTGGAAGGCCAGGTCATGGACGATGTAGTCGTCGATATCCTCATAGCCGGAACGTGCGGCGGACGCGGCCAGGGCCACGCGCAGTGCGGCAAGGTCGTCTTCTGTGCGACGCAGGGCCGCCAGCCGCGACGCCTCGACCTCGATCATTCCCCTCGCCTCCAGCGCCTGCTCCACCGAACTGCGGGCCAGCGCCTGCATCGTGCTGAGCGGGTCGGCGCAGGCGCGCACATAGGTGCCGTCGCCCTGACGCACTTCCAGCACGCCGGAAAAGGTCAGCACGCGCACGGCCTCGCGCACGGTATTGCGGCTGATGCCGATGATCTCGGCGAGTTCGGGCTCCGGCGGCAGACGCTGGCCCAGGGGCCAGGTGCCGTCGTCGATGCGTTGGCGAATCTGCTCCAGGGCGATATCCACCAGGGAGCGCTTGAGGGCGAGTGCGGACATGGCAAACATCCAATCATCCGATGAATTTGAGATGGCAAAGGTTAGCCTGCTCACTATCGTCTCGCAACCGCGGCATCCTTGCGCTTGAGGCAATAGTCATTATCTACAGGGATGATTTTTCGCCCCCTCCCGCCGTTGGTAGCCTGCACGCACTCACAAGCACCGCTCGGGAACGCCCCCATGAAGCACGCCCACATCCTTGCGCTGGCCGTAACGGCACTGATCATCACCGGCTGTGCCAGCCAGGCCGAACCCGAGCCACGCCCCTACACCGACGCCGAGGTGAAACAGTTCGCCTTGGAAATGCTCAGCCGCGCCGGCCTGCCCTACGACGACTACGAAAAGGTGCGCCAGGCCCTCACCCACCCCAAGGTGCCCGAAGCGGGGAAAGACCTGCCGAAGGAAATGCCGCGCAAGGGATGAAGTCTCTATCCAAGCCTGACAGGGCCCACTGTAGGGGCGAATTCATTCGCCAAGCAGGCCCCAGGCCTGCCGTAGGTTGGGCAGAGGAACGAAGCCCAACGCGCGGACGTGACCTTGAACGTTGGGCTTCGCGGAGCTCAGTCGCAACCTACGAGTGTTAGCCCCTACCGAACGCTTTTGCGCCACACGCTCGCCAGCCACGGCTGCTGCTCCCGCGGCAGGCCCGCTGGACGGTAGTAGTGCTCCAGTTCCTCGAAGCCCGCCGCTTCCAGCAGGATTTTCCAGCTGTCGTAGTCGTGCCAGGAGCCGTAGCGACTGCCGCTCCAGCCTTCGTCGTTCTTCCCGCGCGGGTTAGAGCTGAAAAGCACGCCGCCAGGTTTCAGCGCGCCATGTAGCTGGCGCAGGACGCGGGGCAGTTCCTGGCGTGGTACGTGGAATAGGCTGGCGTTGGCGAAGATGCCGTCAAAACGTTCGGCCGGCAGGTCCAGGGCGAGAAAATCCTGGTGCCAGACCTCACAGCCGGAATCGGCGCGGGCCATGGCGACGAAGCTCTCCGCACCATCCAGGCCGATTGCCTGATGGCCGAGACGGGTGAAAGCCTGCAAGTCGCGGCCGGGACCGCAGCCGAAATCGAGAATGGTGAACGGCGCGCCGCCCCTGATATGCCGCAGCAGCGCCTCTATGTTCTGGCGAACGTCATGATCACGGGTACCTTCGCGAAAATCTTCGGCATTGCGGTTGTAGTCGTCGAGGGTCGTGGCGGTGATGCTGGCCAGGTCGTCGGGTTGCAAGGGCATGAGTGGCTCGCGGCGGTACGTTGCAGGGAAGTGAATTCTACTCCCGGCCGAGCGGCAGCATCGTCCTGCGCCACCTATCTTTCTGGAGACATCTCCCTCAAAAGGTTTCCAGCATGGCAGCTTCCGGCAAGAAAATGAGCCTGACCGCGCTTACCACCCTGGTGGCGGTGAACATGATGGGGTCAGGCATCATCATGCTGCCTTCCAGCATGGCGCAGTTGGGTGCGATCTCCCTACTGTCCTGGATCATCACCGCAGTGGGTTCCATGGCCATCGCCTACTGCTTCGCCCAGTGCGGCATCTTCTGTGCCCGCTCGGGCGGGATGTCGGCCTATACCGAAGAAGCCCACGGCAAGTCAGCCTTCTTCCTCTGCTCCTATCTCTATTTCCTCTCACTGGCCATTGGCAATGTGGCCATCGCGATATCCGCCGTCGGCTATCTCACGCCCTTCTTCCCCTGGCTGGGCAGCGGCGCGATCCCGTTGTTTATCGGTGCGGTGGGGCTGATCTGGCTGACCACCCTGGCCAATTTCGGCGGGCCGAAGATTACCGGGCATATCGGCTCGATCACCGTGTGGGGCGTGATCATCCCGGTGGCGGGGCTATCGGTGATCGGCTGGTTCTGGTTCGACGCCGATATCTTCCGCGCTGCCTGGAACCCGAACGGAATCGCCACCAACGACGCCATTACCCAAAGCATTCCCCTCACCCTTTGGGCCTTCCTCGGCATGGAATCCGCTGCGCAGAACTCAGATGCCGTGGAGAACCCCAAGCGCAACGTGCCGCTGGCCTGCCTGCTGGGCACCCTGGGGGCTGCGGTGATCTACGTGCTGTCCACGTCGGTGATCATGGGCATCGTGCCCAACCCCGAACTGGCCAACTCCAGCGCACCCTTCGCCTTCGTCTACGCGAAGATGTTCAACCCACTGGTGGGTGACGTGATCATGGGCCTGGCGGTAATGGCCTGCGTCGGATCGCTGCTGGGCTGGCAGTTCACCCTGGCGCAGACCGCCAAGGTCACCGCCGACCAACACATGTTCCCGACGCTGTTCGCCAAGGTCACCCTGCTGGGCGCGCCCATTGCCGGGCTGGTGGCCAATGCCATCCTGCAAAGCGCCATGGCGGTGTCGACCATTTCGCCCAATGCCTCGGAGCAATTCGGCAAACTGGTGAACCTGGCTGCCGTGACCAACATCATTCCCTACATAACCTCACTCTCGGCGCTGCTGGTGATCATGCAGAAGGCCGGAGTAACGGGTTTCCCGCATCATCGCAACGTCGGCGTACTGATCATCGCGATGGCCTACAGCCTCTATGCGCTCTACGCCTCAGGCATGGAGGCGGTATTCGGCGGCATGATCGTTACCGCAGTTGGATACCTGATGTTCGGCTACATCGCTGACCGTTTCCTTGAAGAGCGCGCCGCGCGCACGCGTGCCCTTGGCCTGGAGGACAAAGCATGAACGCCAAGCATCTCTCCTGGCTGTCCCTGCTGCTAACGCTGCTGCTGCCATCGCTGGCCCCGGCCCAGACGCTCGACCGTATCCGCGCCAGCAGCACGCTGACCCTCGGCTACTTGCCGGACCAACCACCGTTCTCCTCCGCCGAGGGCGAAGGGGCCTCTGGCTACACCATCGACCTGTGCCAGAAAGTGGCCGACCAATTACGCACCCAGCCCGGCCTCGCGGCGATGAAGGTACGCTTCGTGCCCCTCGCGCCGGACAAGGCTCTGGACGTGGTGCAAAGCGGCGGCGTGGACCTGCTCTGCAGCCCCATGGTGGAAACCCTGAAGCGCCGCCAGACGGTCGCCTTCTCTCTGCCTGTGTACACCGCCGGGATCGGTGTCGTGCTGCGCAAGGATGCACCGCTGTCGCTGGTGAAAGTGCTCAATGGCGAAGTGGAGCAGACCGGCCCCACCTGGCGCGCCACCCTCAATCGCGGCCTGTCTGCCCACACCTTCGCGGTTCAGGGCGGCTCGCTGGTGGAGACCTGGGCGCGGGAGAAGCTGCGCCTGCTTAAAGTGCTGGTCAACCTGGAGACCGTGGCCAGCCCCGCCGAGGGCGTGGAGCAGGTAGCCAACGGCAAGGTGGACGCCTTCTTCGCCAGCCAAATGATCCTGCGCAGCCTGGTGGCGCGGGATACCGCCAACACCAACCTGATGGTGCTCGACCGGCGTTTCGAGTTCGAGCCGGTGTCCCTGGCGCTGGCCCGGGACGACGAGGATTTCCGCCTGCAAGTGGATACGGCGCTGAGCCAGATCTACCGATCCGGTGCCATCACGCCGCTCTACAGCAAGTACTTCGGCCCGCCGAGCGAGTTGGACCAAACGCTGTTCAAGGTGTATTCGCGCCCTTGAGAGCTGGCTCTCGAATTCGATAGCAAGAGCCGGGATGCGGGCGGCACGCAGCCCGCATACTCTCTGCTATGAACGGATCACAAGCGGATAGCGCCATGAAGCCCTCTGCCAGGACCGCCATCGAACAGGACCCTCGCTGGGCCGCCGTGCAGGCCCGCGATCCGGCCGCCGACCGGCAGTTCGTCTACGCGGTGAAGACCACCGGCATCTACTGCCGTCCCAGCAGCCCCACGCGACTTCCGCGCCCGGAGAACGTGGAGTTCTTCGACAGCGCCCAGGCTGCTGAAGCCGCCGGATACCGACCCAGCCGCCGTGCCGCGGCCGATATGACGCAACTGGCCGCACAGCATGCGTTACTGGTGTCGGCCGCCTGCCGGCAGATCGAAACCGCCGAGGAAGCACCAGGGCTCGAAGCCCTGGCCGAATCGGTGGGCATGAGCGCCTCGCACTTCCACCGGGTGTTCAAGGCAGTCACCGGCCTGACGCCCAAGGCTTACGCCCGTGCCCGGCGTGCGCGCAAGGTGCGCGACCAGCTCGGTCCCGACACATCGGTGACCGAGGTGATCTACGACGCCGGTTTCAACTCCAACAGCCGCTTCTACGCCGACTCCACCCTGGTGCTGGGCATGAAGCCGGCCGACTACCGTGCCGGAGGCGCCAACAACGCCATTCGCTTCGCCCTGGGGGAGTGTTCACTGGGCCACTTCCTGGTGGCACAAAGCGACATCGGCGTCTGCGCCATCCTCCTGGGCGACGACCCCGATACCCTGCTGCGCGACCTGCAGGACAAATTCCCCCGCGCGCAGCTGATCGGCGGCGACAGCGACTTCGAGCAACTGGTGGCCAAGGTCATCGGCTTCATCGAGGCTCCGCAACTGGGTCTTGACCTACCGCTGGATGTACGCGGCACGGCCTTCCAGGAGCGGGTCTGGCAGGCGCTGCGGGAGATTCCGCCAGGCAGCACCGCCAGCTACGCGGATATCGCTGTGCGCATCGGCTCGCCCCGCGCCGTGCGCGCCGTGGCCCAGGCCTGCGCGGCCAATAGCCTGGCGGTGGCCATCCCCTGCCACCGCGTGGTGCGCAGCGACGGCAATCTCTCCGGCTACCGCTGGGGCGTGGAGCGCAAGCGCCGTTTGCTGGAGCGCGAGGCAGAAAGGTGAACGGCTGGACCCTGCTGGATGCGGACGGCCGACCATACGCCAGCCCTGCCCCTGGCGCGCTGGGAGGGCACCGCAGGACGCGCATCTACGGTCGCCTTGACTGCCCCACCGCACTGCGCACCATCGCGCGCGGCGGCTACGTGAAGGAGCGGGTGTTCTTTCTTGATGAAGCGACGGCGCAGGCGGCGGGGTATCGGCCTTGTGCCCGGTGCATGAAGGAGGCCTACCGGGAGTGGAAGACCTTGTCGGGGGCGAATTCATTCACCAAGCAGCCCGAAGGGATAACCCGGCCCCCCCAAAGGGGCAACTGCGCCGCCCTTGGTGATTGAAATCGCCCCCACAAGCAAGCGGTCCCCTAGGGCGCTACCATCACCGTCCCGCCCTCTCGCGCCGCCTGGGCGATGGCCTCGACCACCCGCAGGTTCTGCAAGCCGTCGCGCACACTCACCAGGGGCTCGGCTTCGCCGCGAATAACCTGGCAGAAATGCTCCAGTTGCCGTGCCAGCGGATCTTCGCGGTGCAATTCGGCCACCTCGCAGGTAAAGGGCTTCCACCAGGACCGGTCTTCCGGCTGCGCATAGCACTTCAGACGCATGGTAGGCACCGCCAGTGAGCCGACGGTGCCGGCGATCAAGTAGCAGTCTTCGTCGTCGTAGCTGGGATAGTCCCGGTTTTCCCGAGACGTCTGCTCCCAGCTACGCGCCGACGCCGCGGTGTCGGAAAGCAGGAAGCTGCCCAGGGCACCGCTGGCGAAGCGCAGGCTGATGGCAACTGTGTCTTCCACCGGAGAACCACGGGTGGCGCTGGAGGCCAGGGCCTGCACGGCGACGATCTCGCCACACAACGAGCGCAGGTTGCCGACCTCGTGGATCAGGTTGATCAGCACCGGCCCGCCGCCGGCCTTGCGTCGCCAGGGTGCGGCATCGAAGTAATCGTCCGGCTTGTAGAAGAGCGCGCTACCCATCACCGCCACCAGTTGGCCAAGGCGGCCCTGGCGGATGAGTTCGCGCGCCTGGTCGAGGATCGGACTGTGGGCTCGGTGATGACCGACCAGCAGCGGCACCTTCGAATCAGCAGAAGCGGCCAGTAGTCGCTCGCCCTCCTCCAGCGTATGGGCCACGGGCTTCTCGATCAGCGCGGGCACGCCCGCCTGCAGACAGACCAGCGCTTGCTCGACATGCAACTGATTGGGGGTCGCGAGGATGATGCCGTCAGGACGCTCCGTTTCGAACAAAGCCTCCAGCGAGGGGTACAGCGGCACGCCGGCACGCTGGGCGACATCCCTGGCAGCGGGCGCCGGGTCGACGAGCGCGACCAGTTCGCATGTGGGGCTGGCCAGGATGAGTTCGAGGTGGCGCTGGCCGATCAGGCCGGCGCCGGCAATGGCGATACGCAAGGTGTTCATGTCGTTCGATCTGTTCCGGTGGGGAAGGGTCGATCGAAAGACTAATATTCACGATTCGAACTATAATCAGCCGCCATGAAAAATCAGAATGCGCTTTTAGCGAATAATGATCCCTTCCTCCGCGACCTGTTGCTGTTCTGCACCGTGGCACGGCGCTCCAGTTTCGTGGCTGGCGCAACTGAGCTGGGCATCTCTCCTGCCCATGTCAGCAAACGCATCGCGATGCTGGAAGAGTCCCTAGGAGTCAAGCTGTTCAACCGCACCACACGGCGGGTGAACATCACCGCTGACGGTGAGGCCGCATTCGCCTGGGCGCAGAAAATCCTCGAGGACGTGGAAGGCATGGTGGAGGCCTTGTCCGGCCTGAAGGGCGAACCCCGTGGGGTGTTGCGCATCGCCACCAGCCTGCGTCTGGGGCGGGACTATGTATCGCCGGTGCTGTCCTTGCTGCGCCAGCGCCATCCAGGCCTGGAAGTCTGGCTGGAGTTGCTGGACAGGCGGGTTGACCTGATCGGCGAGAACTTCGACATCGACCTGCGCGTGGGCGAGGTGCATGAGCCACACCTGATCGCCCACAAGATCGCCGATAGCTACCGCATGCTCTGCGCCGCCCCCACCTACCTGGCGCGACGTGGCCAGCCGCGCACCCTGGCGGACCTCGCGCAGCATGAGTGCCTGCTGTTCCGCGAACGCGAATTGGGCTTTGGCGTGTGGCGCCTGTCCGGCCCCAATGGAGAGGAAACCGTGAAGGTCACCGGCCCCATGGCCTCCAACCACAGCGATGTGGTGCGCCAATGGGCCCACGAGGGGCATGGAGTGATCATGGCCTCGGTATGGGATGCCGCACCGAGCATACGTGCAGGCAAGCTGGTACAGGTGCTACCGACCTATCGGCAGAAAGCGGATGTCTGGGCGGTGACCGCAGCCCGGGCCTCGGGCTCGGCAAAGGTGAAACTGTGCATCGACTTCCTCCAGGAACAACTCGCCCACGGGCCCCACGCCCTGGATATCCGCCTCTGAACCACGCCCGCTAGGGCACGTAGTCGCTTTCCATCACATCCCGATAAGCCGTAGCGAAGGCTTTCCAGTCTTCGTCCGGCATCGGCTTGTGGTGTTCCTTGAACAGTTCGTAGTCGTGCTTCGCGGCACTGTAGGCAGTCAGGCGATGGTTGCTTCGGGCCAGTCCGAGCAAGGCCACTTCCACCTTCTTCTCCTGCTCGCCGGTGACCTTCACGAAGATGTTCTTCGGGTACAGGCGGCCATGCTCCCAGCCAGCTCGGTGCATGCGCGCGACGGTATTGGCCAGTTGCTGGATCATCTGCTGGCGAAGCCCGGTGGAAACCGGCTGGGCATACCACTCATCCA
Source organism: Pseudomonas sp. BN606 (assembly GCF_029873115.1). Taxonomy (NCBI): domain Bacteria; kingdom Pseudomonadati; phylum Pseudomonadota; class Gammaproteobacteria; order Pseudomonadales; family Pseudomonadaceae; genus Pseudomonas; species Pseudomonas sp. BN606. The sequence goes on from NZ_SSOF01000082.1 coordinate 26,591, forward strand.
GGCCGATGAAATCGTTCAGGCTCTCAGTGACCAGCAGCGCCTGGGACTCGGTTTCCGTCTTGCGTGCACCGCTGAACACCACCCGGGGTACGCGGATACCGAGTTGATTCAGTGCCTGCAGGGCCTTCGCCTCGTGCAGGATGGTGGGTTCACCGAAGGGATGGGTCAGATCGCGGTGGAAGTGATTGATCTGGCGTTTGCTGTAAAGCACCTGGCCGTCCGGTGCGTGCAGCCGTTGGATACCGCTTTCGCCACTGAGCAACTGATCCTGGGAATCGAACCACTCGCCGTAGGTATCCCACCACTTGTCGAAACTGCCTTCCGCGTCGCCGTTGTCATGCCTGAACCACTGGGTGTTCATGAGAGCACCTCCTCATGGAGCGCACTGGCCCCACGGGCTACTGCCAAGGCAACCCGACACGGGCCGCCGCCTGAGGCCGGAACATCGACCCCTGGATTCAAGTTAGCGTCCTTTTGCGTGTTCTGCCGGCGCGTTCACAGGCACTTCGAGGTCGAATCCAGACAACTCCCGATAAGGCGTTAGACCTATGGTGACGGGCCTTTCATCAGATCGTTTGGAACTGAAATGTCCGACTTCATCACCGTTCTGCGCGAAACCTGCCCTACCCCCGTCCTCGACGCGACCAAATGGAAGCGTATCGGCGGCGACCCGCACACCGTGAACCTCAACGCCTACCTCTCCCAGGACGGCAGCAAGATCATGGGCACCTGGATCTGCACCCCCGGCAAGTTCGAGGTGAACTACGAGAAATGGGAGTACTGCCACTTCCTGGACGGCTACTGCATCATCACCCCCGAAGGCGAGGAACCAAAGCACCTGAAAGCCGGCGACGTATTCGTGATCGAGCCGGGCATGAAGGGCACCTGGGAAGTGGTGGAAACGGTGCGCAAGTACTTCGTATTTGCCTGATATGCAGGAGCGAATTCATTCGCGAAACAAAAGGCCGGGCATGTGCCCGGCCTTTTGCCGTCTTGAGCCGATCAGGCCTTGTAGCGATCAGCTGCCTTCGACCGCGACAGATTCGGTGCCATGTGGAAGCGGGCTGCAGTGAAGCGGTCCCAGTCCTCCTTGTCCGGCAGCGAGGGAATGGTTACCAGCTCGCCCTGTTCCAGGCCTGCCAGCGCGGCGTCGACCATTTCGCCCACGTCCATGAGGATTTCCTGCGGGATGTTCTCGATACCGGTGCCCGAACGCTCCCATATCTCGGTACGAGTCGCACCCGGCAGCACCACCTGCACGCGAACGCCCTTGTCTTTGACTTCCGCATTCAGAGACTGGCTGAGGTTGAGCACGAATGCCTTGGTGCCGCTGTAGGTGCCATTGAACATTTCCGGTGCCAGCGCCAGTACCGAGGCGATGTTGATGATGGTGCCGCGCCCCTGGGCGACGAAGTTGGCGGCAGCGGCGGCGGCCAGGTGGGTCACGGCTACCACGTTGAGCTGGATCATGGCGTCGAAGCGGTCGAGGTCGGTGTCCAGCAGGCTGCCACTGACGGCCACGCCGGCGTTGTTCACCAGCACGCTGATGGCGACATCGCTGCGAAGGCGATGCGCTACGCGGGTCAGGTCGGACCTGTCGGTCAGGTCGGCCTTCAGCACTTCCACCTTCACTCCAGCGGTTTCGCGCAGCTTGGCGGCCAGCTCTTCCAGGCGACCCTGGTCACGGGCGACCAGCAGCAGGTCATGGCCCCGTTCGGCCAGGCGCTTGGCATAGGTGGCGCCGATGCCAGTGGACGCGCCTGTGATCAGGGCAACGCCTTGGTGCTTCTGTTCGCTCATGGTTCTGTCTCCGGGAAAGGTGCTCGTGATCGAGCGGTGAACTTAAATTACACTCATAATATTACATGCGCAATATGAGCTTTCCCACCGTTCGTCACCCGGTCCTTCCGGGAGGTTTCAAAGGTTTCGTGTAGTCGCTGAAACCTCTGGAGCACTTGCAACCACTGGCGCTGATGGCTGTGCCGATTCCTGGTCGATGGACGAAGCATCCCTTTCTGTGGGCGCCATGGCGCGGCGAAAGCCCTTGATGGTCTCTCCCAGGTCCGGGCCGAGGGTCTTGAGGCGTTTGGTGCCGAACAGCAGTACGGCGACGATGATGATGACCAGCCAATGCTTCCAGTCGGTGATGCCCATGGGGTGGCTCCTCAAAAGGGGGTCAGTGGTTCCAGGGGGCGGGCTTCAAGGAAGAAGCCCGCCCTTTTCGTCACTGGTTCAGCCAGGGATAACGCGCGGCATCGCGGCCGCCGTAGTCCGGGTCGAGATAGATGAAGCAGCGCTGGATCTTCCAGTCGCGGATCTCGAACACGTCGCACCAGTACCCGGCACCCCAGCTGGGCACGCCGGCTCTCCAGGGGCCATCGACGTGCTCGCCGTAGCTGGTGCCTTCGCAGACCACCAGGTCGCTGCCGGAGAAGATCCAGTTGAAGTGCGAGTAGTCATGGGTAATGGACTTCAGACGGCTACCGAGGTCACCGAACATCTTGCCGATCTGGTCGCGGCCGGTGGCCAGCCCCCACTTGGGGAACAACACCTGGGCATCCTCGGCGAACAGGTCGAGGATGCTGCCGCCAGTGGACGTGATGCCGCCGTTGTCGAAAGCCTTCAGGTATTCCAGCGCAACCGATTTGCGCTGCTCGTCAGTCATGGTCTGTGTGCTGAGCATGAATCTCTTCCGGTTGGGTAATGGGATCAGTGCAGGGACTGGACGTACTGGATGATCCGGGCGCGCTTGGCAGGATCGTCCTGGAAATAGGTCATGGCGTTGCCCGGCGCGACGGTCTGGGTATCGGTCAGCCAGGCGTCGAGCAGTTGGTCGTCCCAGGTCTTGTCCGCCATGGCCTGGCGGAAGCCGTCCGAATAGGTGAAGCCGGGGGCGCTGGCGGCCTTGCGGCCGAGCAGTCCGAACAGGTTCGGTCCCTGCCCATGGGGTTCACCCTGCTTGAAGGTGTGGCAAACCGCACAATGATTGGTGGCCAGTTTTTCGGCGATCGCCTGGTCGTCGGCCTGCGCCGCACCACTTGCGGCGAGCAGAAGGGCCAAGGTCAGTCCGGTTTCAAGAAGGTTTCGCATCGTCTTTGCCTCGCGAGTGATGGATCAGGCCGGTCATGCCTTGCGGGGTTCGAGGTGAGCCTGGTTCGCGGCCCGGTAGGCGAAGGCCAGGATCGGTCCGAGGGTCGCGCCGCCTGCCCAGTAGGCCCGTCCGGATGCCGATGCCACGCAGTTACCAACGCCGTAGAGCCCGGGGATGGGCTGGTTGGCGCTGTCCAGCACCTGGCCGTGGGAGTTGGTCTTGGGGCCGCCCTTGGTATCCAGGTTGCCGCCGGTAATGAGGGCTGCGTAGTAAGGGCCCTCCCCCGCCAGCGGGTGCATCGTGGGGTTGCTGCGGGTCTCGCCCGGTTTCACGCTGCCGTTGAAGAGCTGCTCTACCGCCAGCTCGCCACGCTGGAAGTCGGTGTCCTTGCCGCTGCTGGCCAGGTCGTTGAAGCGCGCAATGCTGGCCTTCAGGTTGTCGAGGAAGTCTGCCGAGAGCTTCATCCCACCGGTTTCGGAGTGGTATTTCTCCAGGCGTTCACTGATGGCGCGAGCCAGCCCTTCCAGGGTGTCCCCCTTGATCACGTGGCGGTCGTTGCCCCCTGCCGGCACGATCGGTGAGCCGTATTCGTCGCTGGCGCAGTAGGTCTGGGCGCGTTGGTCCCAGATGGAGAGCATGACCAGGTTGGGGTACTCGGCCTTGTTCCCATCCCATTGGAAGAAGCTCGGCACCAGTTCGTTGTAAACGGTCTTCTCGTTCACCACGCGCTTGCCGTACTTGTTCACCATCAGCATGGAATCACCGGTCATGGTGAAGATGCCGGACATGGAGCCATCCTTGGCCACGGCCTTCTCCAGCAGAATCGGGCAGTGCCAGGCGTAATTCATGTTGCGCAGCTGCACACCCAGATCACTGGCGATACGGATGAAGTCACCTTCGTTGGTCAGGGTGGCGCAACCGCCGTAGACCGGGGCGTAGAGGAAGTTGCGGCGCATTTCCGGATCGTGGGTGAAGCCGCCACTGGCAAAGATCACTGCCTTGCGGGCACGCACCCGCAGTCGAGTGCCTTCCTCGGTCTCCACTTCCACGCCAATGGCGGCGCCCTGGTCGTTGGTGATGACCTTCACCACGCGCTGCCCGGTGCGAATCGCCACACCATCGCGGCGGGCGGCGGCGGTCAGCGTGCGAATCGCCACGCGACCACCGTCGGACATGCTCGGGCGCGCATCACGCGGCACCAGCACGCGGCCCTTGGGCGCCTTGTCCTCCGGAATTTCGCACCAGTAGTCCGGCACGTCGGCGCAGTGGCGATACGGCAACGCATCCTTCTCTGCCAGCAATTCGGCAGCGGGCGAAGCGCTGTCGTAGATTGCCTCGCACATTTCGTATTCCCAGTCACTCAAGCCCAGCTTGGGCAACGCGGGGTCGTAGGACTGCGGCCGGGTCAGACGCGCCACGTAACGGAGGAAATCAGGCTTGGGATCGCTCATGCCGGCGTCGCGCATGGCCTTGTTGTTCGGCACCCAGTACCAGAACGCGGCCTTGGCGGCGGTTCCACCCGGACTCGCGGCCTTTTCCAGGATGACCACGTCATTGCCCAGCCAGCGGGCGAACAGTGCGGTGGGCAGGCCGCCGCCTCCCCCGCCACAGACCACGATGTCGTGTTCGCTGTCGAACGGCTGTTCGGCGGCACCGGCCTTGCCGGCCACCAGGCCACCCAGTGCCATGGCGGCAGTACCGGCACCAGCGGCCTTGATGAAGTTGCGTCGCGACGTGGCGAGCTTCTGTTGTTCGTCGTTCATGGTCGACTCTCCAGGTGGATTGAAGGCCCCGGCGATCCATCGGGGACGCCGGGGTGAACGGAGGGGATGGGTACGGGCGGGTTACCAGTAGTGCCAGAGCTGCAGGAACAGGCCGTCGGTGACGGCTGTGTTCTTGCCCTCTACGCCCCTGGAGTAATGCAGGGACACCTGGTCCCACATCTTCTGCGCGTAGAGGCTCTGGATGCCGGGCTTGAGCTGGAACAGCACGCCGGCGCCGAGGGCGGTCTCATCGGATTCCGAGTAGGGAATAGCCTGTCCGGAGCGGTCGTCGGATTCCCAGGTCTTCTGGTGGTCATAGCTGAAGAAGGGCGTGACCTGGTACGTGGGCCGGTCGATCACGTTGTAGCCAAGGCGCAGGTTGGCGTGGAAGGTGTCGCCCGGTTCGGTGCCATGGGGGCCATCGCCACGGAGGATTCCGCCGACCAGAAGGTCGATGTTCACCTTGCCAAACCACTCGTTGTAGAACAGCGAGGGCCAGAAGGAATACGTGTCGCTGCTGACCGAGTCAGCGCCGACAGGCAACTGCACATAGGCCTGGGCGCCCAGGGTGCGCAGGGGCGTCGGGTTGTACCAGACCAGCCCGCCGACCAGGGGATCGCCCAGGCCGCTGACACGTACGCCATTACCGCGTACCGCCACTTCCGGCACGGTGACGCTGGCGATGAAGCCGTTGTTCGGCAACCCATCGACCTTCCAGTAGTGCAGCAGCGAGGAGAGGCCGACATAGGTATCGGTGCCGCTGCCCTTGACCTTGTCGCCGTGCTCGTCGAAGCGCTTGCTGTCGTCGTTCCACTGCACGTACTGGCCGAAGGAATCGTAGGGTTCGGTAAAGTCGGAGCTGAACTGGAAACTCTGCGGCCGGTTGCCCGCAAAGGGGATGCCCGATGCCTGGGCATACCAAGTGGAGAGGAGACCGCTACCGAGCACCAGCGTGCTCAGCGCCACGGGAGTAACCCGGCTGTTGTTGACGCGCATTCTGGACGTTCCTGCTGGAGTTCTTGTTTTTGGGACAAACGTCTCCCGCTCGCGCAACCTCGTGGGTCGCTCGATGGGGCATCTGCTGTGGATCGGGCTGTGGAAACGGCGTCAGCCGGTGGGCGATGAAACTCCGCCTGGGCCGGCCATCAGCTAGGCGCCGCGCAGGTGTGCGGCCAGATGGACACGCAATGGAACCCCGTGTCGCGCTCGCAGGGAGGCGGCAGGGAGATGGGCTTCATACGGAATCGATTGGACGCGAGGTGAGTGGGCACGCATGGCATTGACCTTGTTGTTATACGTTTGCCTGTGTCCGTCGGCAGCGACATGCAATGGGAGGCAGCCCAGCATGTCCTGCCGAAGCCACCCCGCAATGCGGCGCGGCTCGTACGGCAAGGTCAAGCTACAAAAGGCTCGGCGCACCAACAATGCCGCTTTCAGCGATATAAGTGTTCGCGGTTCGCGAACAATGGGCACCGGTACGACAACCCGGGCGCGCAGGGCTTCTGGGATGGGGATGGCGGGGGAATTGGAGCGGTCCGGCCAGGTTGGTGGCAGGTGATGAGGCGGTCGATGATCGAACCGGTTTTGCATCGAGTCAGGCTTGTACGGGGATTTGAATCTCCAGGCAGGCCGCAGGAAGGCAACGAGAGAACTGGCGAAAGATTCGGCACGACATCGCTGGTGGGCACAGCGCAACCTACCCGCAACGCCCACCCTCCCTGGCGACTTCCGCACCTCGCAGGGTCTTCACTGGTTGAGCGGGTGACGCATGACCACGGCCTAAATGATTTCGCCACTACGGAGTGGCCCTGCTCCAAAAAAAACGGCGCGCGGGCAGCAATCCCGAGCGCCGTAACACTGCCTAGCAGCTGTGGTAGAGGACCGCCGGCCCTGGTCGCCGGCGCTCCTTAGTGGGCGTCAGAGACGTCCCAGCTCCTGCGCGGTGCGATCCACCGCGATTTTCGTCTTGCTCACCAGCTCGTCGATCTCGCTGCGAGTGGCCACGAGGGCCGGCGCCATAATCATGCGGCCGAGGGTGGAGCGGATGATCAGCCCTTCCTCGAAGCCAATGGTGCGGCAGCGCCAGGCGATGTCGTTCTCATTGGCGAAGCGCTTGCGAGTGGCCTTGTCTTCGGCGAACTGCAGGGCAGCAACCAGACCGGCGCCCTGGATATCCCCCACCAGCGGGTGGTTGCCGAACACTTCGCGCAGGCACTGTTGCAGGTACGGGCCGGTGTCAGCCTTCACCTGGGCGACCACGCCTTCATCACGCAGCGCCTTGAGGTTGGCGATGGCCACCGCCGCCGCCACCGGATGCCCTGAGTAGGTCAGGCCGTGGGCGAACACACCGCCCTGCTCCACCAGGACCGAGGCCATGCGTTTGCTGAGGATCAGGCCGCCCATGGGGATGTAGCCGGAGGTCAGGCCCTTGGCGATGGACAGGGTGTCCGGCTCGAAGCCGAAGTGCTGGTGGGCGAACCACTCGCCGGTGCGGCCAAAGCCACCGATCACTTCATCGGCGCACAGCAGCACGTCGTACTTGCGGCAGATGCGCTGGATTTCCGGCCAGTAGGTTTCCGGCGGGAAGATCATGCCACCCGCACCCTGGAAGGGTTCGGCGACGAAAGCGGCCACCTTGTCGGCGCCCAGCTCGAGGATTTTCTCCTCCAGCTGACGCGCGGCACGCAGGCCGAACTCTTCCGGCGTCAGGTCGCCGCCGTTGGCGAAGTAGTAAGGCTCGTCGATGTGCGCGATGTCCGGCAGCATGCCGCCCATTTCGTGCATGAACTTCATCCCGCCCAGGGCCGTGGCGCCCAAGGTGGAGCCGTGGTAGCCGTTCCAGCGGCCGATCATGATCTTCTTCTCGGGCTTGCCGAGGATCTGCCAGTAGCGGCGCACGGTGCGGATCAGCACCTCGTTCGCTTCCGAACCGGAGTTGGTGTAGATGGCGTGACTGTAGTGGCCCGGCAGCAGGCTGAAGAGCAGCTCGGACAGTTCCACCACCGCCGGGTGGGTGGTGTGGAAGAACATGTTGTAGTAGGGCAGTTGCTCCAGCTGGCGGGTAGCCGCTGCGGCGAGGTCCTTGCGGCCGTAGCCGAGGTTGGTGCACCACAAGCCGGACATGCCGTCGAGGTAACGCTTGCCGTCGTTGTCCCAGAGGTGGAGGCGCTCACCGCCAACGATCACCCGCGGCCCTTCGGCGTTCAGCGCCTTCTGGTCGAGGAAGGCATGGATGTGGTGGGCCGCATCTGCTGCCTGGTAGTCACGGGTTTCGCGTTGGGCCTGGAATTGAGCGTTCATTGTTAAGGGTCTCCTCGTCCCGGTATTCAGTGATACCGATGCTGGCCGAAGCCGATGGGCAGCGAAAATACTAAATTTGTCTTCGCGCTATATGAAAAAGCTGCCCTGCCCGCCGAGCGCCCAGGCGCCCGATGCCCGGCCGGGTGCCGGGCAGGCGGACAGGTATCCGGGCGACGAACTGCATGTCGCCCGACCCTGCGTTCAGTCGCGACGTATCACTGGGTCTGCTCCAGCGGTTCAGGGCGGAACAGGTCCTTGCGCATCACGACCTTGATCCAGACCACGGCAATCAGCGACACCAGCGCCAGCACCACACCGGCAATGCCGAAAATCTTGCCGGTCATGTCCGGGCTTGGCGAGGCATACCAGATGGCGTAAAGCATGCCCACGATGCCGAACAGCTGCGGCAGCGGGTAAAACGGCGTGCTGAAGGGGCGGGCGATAGCCGGGTAACGGCGACGCAGGGCGATCACATCCAGGTGCACGATGATGTAGGCCAGCAGCCAGGCCAGGGCCGCGGCGAGCAGCAGCAGGTTGATGGAGGCGGCATCCTGGCCCATGACCAGAATCGGCAGGCCGGTAATGGCGGCCACGAACAGTACTGCCACCCAAGGCGTGCGGGCGCGCGGGCTGAGCAGCTTGAACTGCGGGAAAGCCTGGCCGTTCTGCGCCATGCCATAGAGCATGCGCGGGATGGCCGCCAGCGAGGTGTTCAGGGTGCTGCAGGTGGCGGTGACCGCGGCGATCACCAGGAACACTTCACCCGCCTTGCCGAACACCGTGGTGGCGAACAGGTAATGCGGCAGCGCGTCGGTGGTCAGGGCCTCGGTGGGCACCATGAACAGTGCACCCAGGCAGTAGAGCGCAATGGTGATGAAGATGACGGTCAGGCCGATGATCATCGAACGCGGGATGTTGCGCTCTGGACGCTTGGTTTCCTCCACCAGCGGGCAGACGAACTCTGCGCCGACGAAGCCCCACACGGCCAGTGCGGTAAGGGTCAGCACACCCGCTCCCATGGGGTTCCAGTCGCCGTGCAGCACGGTGCTGGCGGTTTCGGTGGGCGCGCCTTCAACGACGGCGGCCAGGCCCAGCACCAGCAACACGATCACCATCACCACCGCCAGGGCGGTTTGCAGCTTGGCGAAGATGTCGATGCCCATCAGGTTGAGCACGGTGAACAGGCCGAGCACGCCGAAGGCCACGCTGAAGGGCGGGAACACACCCGGATAGACCTTGCCGACGATCAGGTCGAGCAGCAGCAGTTCGGCCGACAAGGCGAACATCGCCACCACCACATAGCCGGAGAAAGTCGCCAGGATGGCCGGGAAATGCCCGAGGGCAACCTCGGTGTAGCTGGAAAGGCCGCCGGCACGGGGAATCATCAGCGACAGCTCTGAGAAGGAAAACGCGTAACTCAGGGCCAGAAGGTAGGCCAGCCCCAGCGGGACGATGAAGCCCAACCCGGAGAAACCGGCGCCCTGCAGCATCAGCACCATCACACCCTGGGACACCACCAGGCCGATGGCCACCGCCAATAGCGCGCCAAGGCCTAGCACGCGGCGGAATCCACCCTCTTCGACCTGCCCATGGGCAGGAACGGACACACTTGCACTCATGACATTCTCCCGATCTTGTACTTGTTATTGGCCCGCCCGGCCGTAACCACCGACGAGCGCTGGTAGTGCAGGGCGCGGTAAGGTCCGGCCCCGCCAGTCACGCCCCGCCCGCTCGCCGCACTTCCGGCGTCTGCGGGGCGCAATGTTCAACGTGCCGCCCAGGCGTTGAAGCGCTCCTCCAGTTCCTCGCCGTGGTTGACCCAGAACTCCGCGCTGACCAATTGCGCATCGGCCAGGTTGGCCGGCGCGGTGGGCAACTGCGCCTGGGTGGCGGCGGGCAAGGCGGCCAGGGCGTCCTTGTGGACCGGGCCGTAGGGGATCTGGCTGGAGAAGACCTGCTGCGTCTGCGCCTGGCTGGCGAAGACGATGAAGCGTTCGGCAAGCGCCTTGTTCGGGCTGCCGCGTACGATGGCCCAGTGGTCCGGGTCGTAGAGGTTGCCGTTCCAGACAATGGCGAGCTTCGAGCCTTCTTTCTGGGCGGCGGCGATGCGGCCGTTGTAGGCAGCGGACATCACCACATCGCCAGCCACCAGCCATTGCGGCGGCTGGGCACCGGCTTCCCACCACTGGATGTGCGGCTTGATTTCATCCAGTTTGCGGAAGGCACGCGCGACCCCGTCCGGGGTTTCCAGCACCTTGTAGAGGTCTTCGCGCTTCACCCCGTCGGCCAGCAGCGCCGCTTCCAGGGTGTACTTGGCGCCCTTGCGCAGGCCACGCTTGCCGGGGAAGCGCTGGGTGTCCCAGAAGTCCGCCCAGGAGCTGGGTGCACTGGCCAGCTTGTCGGAGTTGTAGGCCAGCACCATGGACCAGACGTAGCTGGCCACCCCGCACTCGCTGACAGTGCCGGGCATGTAGCTGGCGGATTCGCCGAGCACGGCCGGGTCCATGCGTTCGAACAAGCCCTCTTCGCAACCGCGCAGCAGTTCGGGGCTTTCCACTTCCACCACGTCCCAGGTGACCTGGCCGATGTCCACCATGGCCTTCACCTTGGACAGCTCGCCGTTGTACTCACCGGCCACCACCTTGCCGGCGCCGCTCTGTTCGAAGGGTTTGAAATAGGCCGCATCCTGAGCGGCCTTGGTGGCGCCACCGAAGGAAATCACGGTAAGGCTGGAGGATTGGGCCAGGGCCGGCACGCTGGCAGTGGCCAGCAGGGCGAAACCGAGGGTGGCACGGATGCACGGGAAGGACTTGAGCATGGAAACTCCCTCACTACTTGTAAGTTGTGGTCAGTTGCTGAGGCAGTCGTGGCCAGGAGGCCAGAGCCCATGCGTGCACCACGCACGGGATTGGATTTCTTGTTGTGGACGGCCGCGCACCGTAGGAGCACGCGGCCGGGTCGTCAGGGCGACCTCAGCGCAGCTGGAACCAGGTGGTCTTCAGTTGGCTGTACTTGTCGAAGGAATGCAGCGAAAGGTCGCGGCCGAAACCGGACTGCTTGCCGCCGCCGAAGGGTACGGTGACGTCCAGAGCGTCCACCGTGTTCACCGACACCGTTCCCGCCTTGAGTGCGCGGGCGACTCTGTGAGCGCGATGCAAGTCATCGCTCCACACCGAAGCAGCCAGGCCGTAGATGCTGTCATTGGCCAGGCGCAGTGCCTCGTCCTCGGTATCGAAGGTACTGACGGCCAGCACCGGGCCGAACACTTCTTCCCGGGCCAGCTGCATGTCGCTGTGCACGTCGGCGAAGACGGTCGGTTCGACGAAGTTGCTGGAGCCGTTGAAAGTCAGGCGACGGCCACCGGCGAGCAGCTGTGCCCCCTCCCCTTGCGCCCCTTCGATGAAGGCCATGATGCGCGCGGTCTGCCCGGCATCGACGATAGCGCCGGCACGGCTGGCCGGGTCCAGCGGATCGCCGGGCATCCAGTCGCGGGCCTTGGCCAAAAGGCGCTCGATGAACTCGTCGCGAATGGAACGTTGCACGTAGAGCCGCGAGTTGGCCGAGCAGACCTCGCCCTGGTTGAAGAAGATGCCGAAGGCGGCCTTCTCGGCGGCCAGGTCCAGGTCGCGGCAATCCTCGAAGATCAGGTTCGGGCTCTTGCCGCCGCATTCCAGCCAGACCTGCTTGAGGTTGGACTGGGCCGAGTACTGCATGAAGTACTTGCCCACCTGGGTGGAGCCGGTGAACACCAGGCAATCCACATCCGGGTGCAGGCCAAGGGCCTTGCCGGCGCTCTCGCCCAGACCCGGCACCACGTTCAGCACGCCTTCCGGCAGTCCGGCCTCCAGCGCCAGCTCAGCCAGGCGCAGGGCGGAGAACGGCGACTGCTCGGCGGGTTTCAGTACCACGCTGTTACCGGCGGCCAGGGCCGGGGCCAGCTTCCAGGCAGCCATGTCGAGGGGGAAGTTCCAGGGCACCACGGCGGCGACCACGCCCAGCGCTTCGCGGGTGATGGTGGCCAGGGCATTCGGCGCGGTAGGCGCGACCTGGTCGTAGAGCTTGTCCAGGGCCTCGCCGTACCAGGTAAACACGTGCGCGGCGCCCGGTACGTCGATGTTGTAGGCGTCCATCACCGGCTTGCCCATGTTCAGGGAATCCAGCAGGGCCAGTTCTTCACGGTGGTTCAGCATCAGCTCGGAGAGACGCAGCAGCACCTTCTTGCGTTCTGCCGGGGCCATGCGCGCCCAGGCGCCTTCGTTGAAGGCGCGGCGTGCAGTGCTGACCGCCAGGTCCACCTCGGCCTCGCCACAGGCGGCGACACGGGCCAGCAGTTGGTTGGTGGCCGGGTTGATCGAGTCGAAGGTGGCACCGGAAGCAGCGGCCACCTGCCGGCCACCGATCAGCGCCCTGTCGTTGAATGCTTGCCGGGCAGCCTTTTGCTGCCAATAGCCGAGATCGAACACGCTGCACTCCCAGATCGACCGTCTTCGCGGTCATGTTGTTTTTCGGGTCGAGGCAGATGTTGCGCCAGCTTCCGGCAGAGGAAAATTATTAAAAATATGCTCGAGTCATATGAAAAAACTCGGCAGCCCATGCGGCCTCGCAGGTGCTGCCTGGGGTAATGTTCACCCCACAACGACAAGCACAAAGAGCCACCCGCACGCGCGCAGGCGGCCAACAAGCAGAGGTGCCCGTGGCTACCTATACCTTGCGACAACTCAAGTATTTCGTGACAACCGTGGAAGCTGGCAGCGTGGCCGAAGCTTCGCGCAAGCTGTACATCGCCCAGCCGTCCATCTCCACCGCCATCAAGGGCCTGGAAGAAAGCTTCGGCGTACAGCTGTTCATCCGCCATCACGCCCAGGGCGTGTCCCTGACGCCAAGCGGCACGCGTTTCTACGAAAAGGCCCAGGAGCTGCTGCGTGTGGCTCGCGAGTTCGAACAGAACGCCCTGGCCGACAACGACATCGTCGCCGGACAGATCGACATCGGCTGTTTCGAGACCGTCGCCCCGCTCTACCTGCCCCAGCTCATCGCCGGGTTTCGTGAGCAGTATCCCGGCGTCGACATCCGCATCCGCGACGGGGAGCAGCAGGAACTGGTGCAAGGCCTGACTGCCGGCACCTTCGACCTTGCCTTCCTCTACGAACACGATCTGGACAGCACCATCGCCACCGAACCGCTGATGCCGCCGCAGAAGCCGTATGCCCTGCTGCCAGAGAACCACCGCTTCGCCAAGCAAGCCCAAGTCTCTCTGCGCGACCTCTGCCTGGAGCCGATGATCCTGCTGGACGTGCAGCCGAGCCGAACCTACTTCGTCAGCCTGTTCCACGAGCTGGGCCTGACACCCAACATCGTCTTCAGCTCGCCGTCGATCGAGATGGTGCGCGGCATGGTCGGCCAGGGCTTCGGCTTCTCCCTGCTGGTCACCCGCCCCCATTCGGAATGCACCTACGACGGCAAGAAGGTGGTCACTGTCGATATCACCGAACCCGTCGCCACCTCCGGCCTGGTAGCCGCCCGCCTCAAGCGCGGCCAATTGACCAAGCCGGCGCAGCTGTTCGTCGACTTCTGCCGTGAGCGCCTGGCGCAAAAAACTCATGACACTCCGTAGGTTGGTCAGAGCGCAGCGAAGCCCAACGATCACCACCTGCTTCGTGGGAGCGAATTCGTTCGCGATCAAGGTCGCTTCCACTCGAAAATGGCGGAAAGAAAAACGCTTTTCACCCTGCACACGCCTGCATCTTCGGTAGCATGACCGCACCAGTTCCAGGGTAGGTAGCCTGCGGTGATCAGAGAACTCAGGACATTCGTGGCGGTGGCCGGGCTTGGCAGTTTTTCTGCCGCGGCGCGGCAGGTCAGCCTGACCCAGGCGGCGGTCAGTGCGCAGATGAAGAGCCTGGAAGATGCGCTCGGCATGCAACTGTTCGATCGCACAGCCAAGTCGGTCAGCCTCAACGCCAATGGGCAGCGAGTGCTGCCGCTGGCAGAGGAAATGCTGGAGCTGTATGCGCGAATGTGCCTGCCGGAAACCCTGGAGGGTTATCGAGGTGCGCTGAACATCGGCGCTATCGGCACGGTGCAGACCGGCGTCCTGCCGGAGACGCTCAGACGCCTCAAGGAAGCCGCACCGCTGATGGAGGCCAGGCTGATTCCCGGCGTTTCACTCGACCTGGTAGGCCAGGTCGAGGCCGGCGACCTGGACCTGGCACTGATCATCAAGCCGCCCTTCCCGCTCGCCAAGGAAATGCACATGGAAAGCGTGCTGGAGGAGCCCTTCGTACTGATCCACCCGCCGGGCACCCAGGTCGACTGCATCGCCCAGACGCTCGTACGCCACCCCTTCATTCGCTACGACAGCAAGTCGTTCGGCGGGCGCCTGGTGGGCAGGTTCCTCAAGGACCGCAAGCTGCAGGTGAACCAGGTGATGGAACTGGATGACCTGGACGCCATCGTACGCATGGTGGAAACCGGGCTGGGCGTGGCCATCATTCCCTTCGCCGGCATCTGGTCCCGCGGCGGTACCACAGCGCGGGTGCATCCCCTCGGCGAACTGGCCTTCACACGGGAAATCGTGCTGGTGTGCCGCTACGCCAACAAGGCGCTGCCGCAGGTCGAGCTGTTCCGCAAGGTCATCCATCCATCAGCCCACAGTTACGTGGAAGAAATGGCCAACAATCTCAAGAGCAAGCTGCGAGCATAAGAATCCTTTTGGCTGAGCGAAGGAGCAATTCGCTTTCGCCCCAGCAGATTCGAATCGAACATTGAAGCCTCCAATGACGAGCCGCCGGAGTTTTCGATGAGCCTTTCTCCTTTCCACCTGGCCATTCCCGTATACGACCTTGCCGCAGCCCGTGCCTTCTATGGCGAGGTGTTCGGCCTTGAAGAAGGCCGCTCCAGCAGCCAATGGGTGGACTTCAACTTCTTCGGTCACCAACTGGTGATCCACGAGCATCCGAAGACCGATTCGCAGCACCACGCCCACACCAACGCGGTGGACGGCCACGACGTGCCCGTGCCGCATTTCGGCGTGGTGCTGGAATGGTCACAGTGGGAAGCCTTGGCCGAGCGCCTGGAATCCCTCGGTACCCGCTTCGTGATCGAGCCCTACATCCGCTTCAAGGGTCAGGTGGGCGAGCAGGCCACCATGTTTCTCTTCGACCCGTGCGGCAATGCCCTGGAGTTCAAGGCCTTCAAGGATATCGGCCAGCTCTTTGCCAGGTAGGGCGTGGCCATGCGTCATCGGCGCTGCCGGTGATAACTCGAAATTTACTTTCTGCAGGAGCGAGGGGGACGCCGAGTTCTTGCTTGCGAAAGATCGTGCTCGAACTGTTCGCGAGCAAGCTCGCTCCTACATGTTCATCCGGGCCACGATTTGCCAGCTTGCGCCGAGCTCCCCCGTTTACTTGTGATTGACGCCTCCCCACAAGGGGCCGTTCAGACGTCCTTCACCACCGCCGCCTCGCCTATGGCATAGAAGTGACCGCCGGCGATGTAGTGCAGACTGCGCCAGTGGGGCGCGGCCGTCTCGAACTGCCAATGACCATCCCTGAATACACGGGTGTCGGCCCAGGCGCCCACCACCTCGCCGATGAACAGGTCGTAGGTCTGCTGGTTGTGGGGTTCGGGAATCAGCTTGCAGATCAGCCAGGCGGAGCTGCCGGCTACCAGCGGCACATCGAAACCGTCCATGCGGAACAGCTCCACGTCGCACTGCGCGAGCTTGTCCGGTGCCTCGTCGAGGCTGCGGGTTCCTACCTTGTAGGTCAGTTCGAGCTGGCTGAGGTTGGGTACCTGCAGGGCAAAGAGGCCGCTGCTCTCCACCAGTGAGCGAGTGCGGGTGGCCTTGTCCAGCACCACGGTCACCTTCGGCGGCGAGAAGTCCAGGGCGCAGGACCAGGCGGCGGCCATGACATTCTCGACGCCGCCATGACTGGCGGAAACCAGCACGGTCGGGCCGTGATTCAGCACGCGATAGGCGCGGTCCAGCGCCACCGGCGCGATGTGCTCATTCATGGATAAACCTCGTTCGGGAAGCGCTGACTGCATGCCGCAGCCAGCTCGGGCGATGCGCGGATTATGCAGGTTGCACGCCGCACTCACCACGCACTGCGAACCCGCGCGGCTGGACCCAGCCTCGGATGAAGCTCCGGGCCTAGAGCGCGACAGGCGGCTCTCCCTGCGCCCCGACGAGCCGCACCTGCCAGCTAGAGCTTCCACTGCTTGAGCGGCGTCACGCCAGGTTCGCGATCGATCTCGTCCTCGAAGGCGCGCTTCTTCTGGGCCCGGCATGTCCGCCGCCTACCAGATCGGCGCGGCCTTCGGCGGTGGCACGGCGTCCAGCCTCGCGACGGCCATCCTGATTGCAACGGGCAGCCCGTTCGGGGTGGCGGCTTATGGGGCTGACGATGGTGGCGGTGTGCTCGTTCCTGCTCCGGGAGACAGCGCATCTGAGCATGGAGGCGATCGATGTGGAGCCGGCGGTCGAGGTGAATGCGCGAGCGGCGCAGTCGATTTAGTTGACCGGCCAATCACACAATCACGACAAACAAGAACGGGCCCAAGGGGCCCGTTCTTTTGCGGAAACTGTATCCCTCGTCACTGCTTCACGAAGCGCTTCGAGAGAACGGTTCCTTGATCCGCTATCTGTTCAACTCGTACGCACACATATTGACCGTTGCGGCCAGGTTCAGCGATTCGATGGCGCCACAGCCGGGAATCGTAAAAGGCTGGGCGTTGAGCGCGATCAGTTGCTCGCGGGGCACGCCACGAGCTTCGTTGCCGAACAGATAACAATCGAACGTCTTGAAACTGGCGGATTGCAAGCTGTCGCCATTCATATCCAGGCAGGCAATGCGCTCGAAGCGCGTACGCAAGGAGTCCAGTTCCACATCCAGTTCCATGGGCGCATGAAAAATGGCGCCCATGCTGGAGCGGACGACTTTGGGATTGTACGGATCGACGCTACCGGGACTGAGCAGGCAGCGAAAATTACCGAACCACGCCAGCGTACGCAGGATGGTGCCGAGATTGCCCGGGTCCTGAATTTCATGCAGGTAAATGGCGCGTTCGTTCTGACTGGGAGCAGAAACCGGCGCGGCTTTCGCCGGCATTGGCACCAGCGCAATTATTCCCTGCGGTGTCTGGGTATCGGCGATCTGCGCCATCTGGCGGTCGTTGATCACATGGGTTTCAAACGGGCTTTGCCAGTGCTCGTAGGCGCCAGTTACATACAGCTGACTGCGCTGTAGCAGCGGGTTCTGCAAGGCCGCTTTTTGTAACTCCAGCAACAGGTGTTCGCCCTCCACCAGAAAATAACCGAACTCGGCCCGGTATTTTTTCTGGTGGAGTTTCTTGATGTCGTCGAGTTTCATCTATCCGTTGCTCAGTCGCTCTGCGCTTCGGTCTGAGACAGAAGCGATTTGGCCACCGCTTCGGCGACTTTGATGCCATCCACGCCCGCCGACAAAATGCCACCGGCATAACCGGCGCCTTCACCGGCCGGATACAGGCCTCGCAGGTTGAGGCTCTGCAATGTCTCGTTGTCGCGGGTGATACGGACCGGGGATGAGGTGCGGGTCTCGATACCGGTGAGCACCGCGTCATCGCGATCAAAGCCGCGAATCTGCTTGCCAAATGCCGGTAGCGCCTCACGGATGGCCTCGATCGCATAGTCCGGCAGCGAGGGCGCAAGATCGCCCAGCCGTACGCCGGGTTTGTAGGAAGGCTCCACCTCGCCAAACTCGGCCGACGGCACTCCGCGAATGAAGTCCCCCACCAATTGCGCGGGCGCACAGTAATCGCTGCCACCCAATTCATAGGCGCGGGATTCCAGGCGCTCCTGGAACTCCACTCCGGCCAGCGGACCGCCTGGGAAATCCTGCTCCGGATTGATGCCGACGACTATGCCGGCATTCGCATTGCGTTCGTTGCGAGAGTACTGGCTCATACCATTGGTCACGACTCGTTCCGGCTCGGAAGTGGCCGCTACCACAGTACCGCCGGGGCACATGCAGAAGCTGTAGACGGCACGGCCATTCCTGGCGTGATGCACCAGCTTGTAGTCGGCGGCGCCGAGCTCCGGATGGCCGGCATATTTCCCCAGGCGGGCCTGGTCGATCATGCCTTGCGGGTGTTCGATGCGGAAACCCACGGCGAAGGGCTTGGCCTCCATGAACACGCCCTGCCGGTGCAACATACGGAAGGTATCGCGGGAACTATGACCTAGCGCCAGTACAACATGGCGGCTGTGGAGTGTTTCACCACTGGCCAAAACAACGCCCTCGAGCTGGCCGTCGTTGATCAGCAGGTCGGTCACTTTGCTTTCAAATCGCACCTCGCCGCCGAGGGCGATGATCTCCTCGCGCATGGCAGATACCACGCCGGTAAGACGGAAGGTGCCGATATGCGGCTTGCTCACGTACATGATCTCGTCCGGAGCACCGGCGCGGACGAACTCGGACATCACCTTGCGGGCGTAGAACTTGGGGTCCTTGATCTGGCTGTAGAGTTTGCCGTCCGAGAAAAGGCCGGCGCCGCCCTCGCCGAATTGCACGTTGGATTCCGGGGTCAGGACCTTTTTGCGCCACAGTGCCCAGGTATCCTTCGTGCGGCGTCGCACGTCCTTTCCGCGCTCCAGCACAATGGGTTTGAACCCCATCTGCGCGAGCAACAGCGCCGCGAACAACCCACAGGGGCCAAAGCCCACGACCAGCGGCCGCTCGCTCAGGCTGGCCGGTGCTTGCCCTACTGGATAGTAGTGGGTGTCCGGGGCTGGGCGTACGTTGTGGTCATCCGCCAGGCGCGCCAGAATCGCCGCCTCGTCGCGAACCTCCAGGTCGATGATGTAGATGAACAGAATGACGCTGTTTTTCTTGCGGGCATCGTAGCTGCGCTTGAATACGGTGAAGTTCAGCAGGTCGGCGTCGCTGATACTCAGGCGATTGACGATGGCCTTGCGCAACTCATCGGCGGAGTGATCGAGGGGCAGAGACAGTTCGGTGATGCGAATCATGGCGGTAATCCTGGCCGGTGAATCCGGCAAAGGAAGCAAAAGAGGGGTGAAGTAGGAGGCGAATTGTACCCGCCGCCACCCTCCCCTGTCAGGCTTGGCCTGATGAAGCTCCGGAAGGCGCCCGCACTGATCGCCCCTGCCCCACCCCCGCCCTGCGGATAAAACCTGCGCAGTTTTATCGGCTTATAATTGCCGCCGCTCTGCGACCAACAGCTCCCCCTGCCCCATGCATTGGTCCGCTCCTCACATTGATTTTCCGTGGTTGGCCCTTAAATGAAACGATCCAAAAGCAGCCGTCGCTGGCTGGATGAACACGTCAACGATCCCTACGTCAAACAGGCCCAGAAGGATGGTTTGCGCTCCCGCTCCAGCTACAAGCTGATTGAGCTGAACGAGAAGGACAAGCTGATACGCCCCGGCATGCTGGTCATGGATCTTGGCTCCGCCCCCGGCGGCTGGTCACAGGTGGCCGGGGGTCTGGTGGGCGAAAAGGGACGGGTACTGGCCACGGACATTCTGCCGATGGACGGGCTGGAGAACGTCGATTTCATACAGGGCGACTTTACCGACGACGCCGTGTTCCAGCAGATTCTCGACAAGCTCGGCGGCAGGCAGCCTGATCTGATCGTCTCCGACATAGCCCCCAATATCAGCGGCGTCGCTGCCGCCGACCAGGCCTCCTCGATGTACCTGGTCGAACTCACCCTCGACATGGTCCGGCAGGTGCTCAAGCTCAATGGAAACTATGTGGTCAAGGTCTTCCAGGGTGAAGGCTCTGACGTTTTCCTGAAGGACGTTCGCACTTCATTCGAGAAGGTGGTGATACGCAAGCCAGAGGCGTCGCGGCCGCGATCGCGGGAGGTATATCTGGTGGCGAAAGGATTTAAAGGATAAGGCGCCGCCTCCATCAGGCTCCCGGCAAACCGCACAGGTATAGGATCATTACCTGAAGCGAGCATGCACGCGGACGATAACCACGCTCCTGGCCGCAGGCCAGGCGTGGGCCATGGACGGGCAAGGCAATTCGTTCGACCACTTCACCATTGCCTCCAGCGTTGGCTCCGTAGCCATCAGTGAATCCACCAGCCATCCCATGCGTACCTGCCAGGCAGCCCGTGACGACGCCCTGGCTTACGTCGCTTCCGCAGGCGAATCCATGGCACGCGGCTGGAGCAGGCGCTGCGTCATTATCGGCACACGCATCCGCAATCCACACTGAGCGACATGCAATTGGCCCTGGCCATCGCCGGCCTGGGCTGAGCCGCTGCCGCAGCGTCGCATCAAGTCCGAAAATTGTGGGAACACCGAGCGAACCTCAAGGGTCATCTGCAATGAGCCCTGTGCCAGCTGGATTCGGTATTTCGGCTGGCAATGCGCAGGTCCTTCTGGCGATGCACCGGTTTCGTGCCCGAGTTCGATAGGGTTGCGAGTGGATATCTGCGAGATGGTGATTATTCTTCTCATGAACCTCGCATGTCCTGTGAGGTTGTCAGTCTGTTTCCATGCTTTGCGCAATCCGTAATCCGATGGCATCAGTCCTAAGGCCTGAGTGCGGTAACGGTTTTGGATACTCCGGCCTACAAAAAGAACAAGACGGAGAAGACTCATGGCGACAATAGGCGAAACATCCACGGGCAGCACGCCCAACCGCGGGATAACCAAGGAGGAGCGCAAGGTCATCTTCGCCTCGTCCCTGGGTACCGTGTTCGAGTGGTACGACTTCTACCTCTACGGTTCGCTCGCCGCGATCATCGCGAAGCACTTCTTCGCTGGCGTGAACGAAACCACAGCCTTCATCTTCGCCCTGCTCGCCTTCGCCGCGGGCTTCGCTGTGCGCCCCTTCGGCGCCATAGTGTTTGGCCGATTGGGCGACATGATCGGGCGCAAATACACCTTCCTCATCACCATTGTGATCATGGGCATCTCCACTGCCGTGGTGGGCCTCTTGCCCGGTTACGCCACCATCGGCGTGGCGGCGCCGATCATCCTGATCACGCTGCGTCTGCTGCAGGGCCTGGCGCTGGGTGGCGAGTACGGTGGCGCGGCGACCTACGTGGCGGAGCATGCGCCGCCGGGCAAGCGCGGCTTCTTCACGTCCTGGATCCAGACCACCGCGACGCTGGGCCTGTTCCTGTCGCTGCTGGTGATCCTCGCATGCCGCACTATCCTCGGCACCGAAGCCTTCGAGGCCTGGGGCTGGAGGATTCCGTTCCTGCTGTCGATCCTGCTGCTGATCATCTCGGTGTACATCCGCCTGCAGCTCAGCGAGTCGCCGATATTCATGAAGATGAAGGCTGAAGGTAAGGCCTGCAAAGCACCGCTGACCGAGTCCTTCGCTCGCTGGGACAACCTGAAGGTGGTGATCATGTCACTGTTCGGCGGCACCGCCGGGCAGGCCGTTGTCTGGTACACAGGGCAGTTCTACGCGCTGTTCTTCCTACTGCAGATGCTGAAGATCGATCCGCAGACGGCGAACCTGCTGATCGCCGGATCGCTGCTCATCGGCACGCCGTTCTTCATCCTGTTCGGCAGCCTGTCGGATCGCATCGGCCGCAAGAAGATCATCATGGCGGGTTGCGTCATAGCGGCTCTGACCTACTTCCCGATCTTCCATGCGCTGACCCAGTACGGTAACCCCGACGTGTTCGCGGCGCAGGCGAAGAACCCGGTCACCGTGGTCGCCGATCCCGACCAGTGCTCCTTCCAGTTCGATCCGGTAGGCAAGGCCAAATTCACCAGCTCCTGCGACATCGCCAAGAGCCTGCTGGCGAAGAAAGCCATCCCCTACCAGAACGAGAAGGCCGAGCCGGGCGCCGTTGCGCAAATCCGCATCGGCGACAAGGTGCTTCCGAGCTTCGAAGGCACCGGAATGCCAGCAGCCGATTTCAAGGCCCAAAACGACGCCTTCACCGCCACCATGGGCGCGGCCCTGAAAGACGCCGGCTACCCGGAGAAGGCCGACCCTGCCAAGACCAACTACGCGATGGTACTGCTGCTCCTGACCATCCTGGTGATCTACGTGACCATGGTTTACGGCCCAATCGCCGCCTGGCTGGTAGAGCTGTTCCCGGCGCGCATCCGCTACACCTCGATGTCGCTGCCCTACCACATTGGCAACGGCTGGTTCGGCGGATTCCTCCCCACGGTGTCGTTCGCCATGGTGGCGGCCACAGGGGATATCTACTTCGGACTCTGGTACCCCATCGTCATCGCGCTGATGACGGCCATTCTCGGCACGCTGTTCCTGCCCGAGACCAAGGACCGGGACATTCGTCACACGTGAGGGCGCGCCCTGGCGCGCAAACGAAAAAGCCGCAGTCTGTGACTGCGGCTTTTCTGTATCGGTCGGGACTCAGTCGTCCAGGCCGAGGGCGGAGAAGGCTTCGAGAATCTTGTTCTGGACTTCGTCGATGCTGAGGCTGGTGGAGTCGAGGATGATCGCATCCACGGCCGGTTTCAGCGGCGCCACGGAACGCTGGCTGTCGCGCTCGTCGCGGTCCTGGATTTCCTTCAGCAAGGCGACCTGGTCGGCCTCCATGCCTTTGCCCTTGAGCTGCAGGTAGCGGCGACGGGCACGCTCCTCGGCGCTGGCGGTGAGGAATATCTTCAGCTGTGCCTGCGGAAACACCACGGTGCCCATGTCGCGACCATCGGCCACGAGGCCCGGCGCCTCGAGGAAGGCGCGCTGACGTTGCAGCAGGGCTTCGCGCACGGCGGGCAACGCGGCGACCTGGGAGGCGCCAGCGCCGACCTGCTCGGAGCGGATCACGTCGGTGACGTCTTCACCCTCCAGCACGATGCTCTGGCCACCACCGGCCTTGGCATTGAACTGCACATCCAGGTGCGCAGCCAGGACCTTGAGGGATTCCTCGTTGGTCAGGTCGACGCCATGGTTGCGCGCGGCGAAGGCCAGCAGACGGTACAGCGCGCCGGAGTCCAGCAGGCGCCAGCCCAGGCGCTTGGCCAGCAGGCCGGCGACAGTGCCCTTGCCGGAGCCGCTGGGTCCGTCGATGGCGATCACGGGCACGTTGGCGTTCATGCCTTGCCCTCTTCCGCTACGCGGATGCCGGACTGGGCCGCGAGGCCGAGGAAGTTCGGGAAGGAGGTGGCGACGTTGGCGCAGTCATGGATGCGAATCGGCGCGCTGGCGCGCAGCGAAGCCACGCTGAAGGACATGGCGATACGGTGGTCGCCATGGCTCCAGACTTCGCCGCCGCCAATGGGGCCGCCTTCGATGACGATGCCATCGGGAGTCGGCTCGGCCTTCACGCCCAGCGCCAGCAGGCCATCGGCCATGACCTGGATACGGTCGGACTCCTTCACGCGTAGTTCTTCCGCACCACGCAGCACGGTACGGCCTTCGGCACAGGCGGCGGCGACGAAGAGTACCGGGAATTCGTCAATGGCCAGTGGCACCAGGTCTTCGGGAATGTCGATGCCCTTCAGCTTGGCCGCACGCACGCGGATGTCAGCAACAGGCTCGCCGCCCACTTCACGCTGGTTCTCCAGGGTGATGTCGCCGCCCATCAGCTTGAGGATGTCGATAACGCCGGTACGGGTCGGGTTGATGCCAACGTGCTCCAGCACCAGTTCGGAGCCTTCGGCGATGCTCGCAGCCACCAGGAAGAAGGCGGCGGAAGAGATGTCGGCAGGCACTTCGATACGGGACGCGCTGAGCTTGTGGCCGCTCTCGACGGTGGCGGTGTTGCCGTCCACCTTCACCGGGTAACCAAAGCCTTGCAGCATGCGCTCGGTATGGTCGCGGGTGGGGGCGGGTTCGGTGACGGCGGTTTCACCGGCGGCGTAGAGGCCGGCGAGCAGTAGGCAGGATTTGACCTGGGCGCTGGCCATGGGCATTTCATAGTTCATGCCGGACAGTCGCTGGCCACCGCGAATGGTCAACGGCGGACGGCCTTCAGCGCCAGTCTCGATGACCGCGCCCATTTCGCGCAGCGGCTTGGCCACGCGGTTCATCGGACGCTTGGACAGCGAGGCGTCGCCGGTCAGGGTGGTGTCGAACGGCTGGGCCGCCAGCAGGCCGCTGAGCAGGCGCATGGAAGTACCGGAGTTGCCGAGGTACAGCGGGCCGGGCGGAGGCTTCAGGCCGTGCAGGCCGACACCGTGGATGGTCACGCGGCCGTGGTGCGGCCCTTCTATGACCACACCCATATCGCGGAAGGCCTGCAGGGTCGCCAGGGCGTCTTCGCCCTCAAGGAAGCCTTCGACCTCGGTGGTCCCGATGGCAAGGGAGCCGAGCATGATGGAACGGTGGGAAATGGACTTGTCGCCCGGAACGCGAACACGGCCGGCGAGTTTGCCACCCGGCTGCGCCAGGTAAATCAGATCGTTATTGTGCATGGCGTCCACATAGGCCCTGCGGGCCAGGATTTTACTGAAATGCTCGCGGGCGAAGCGGGCGCGGGTGAACACGCCCAGCAATTCATGCCCGTCCCCTGCGTCAACCGCGCCGCGCAAGGCGTCGAGGTCATCGCGAAATGCGTCCAGGATGCGCAGCACGGCGTCGCGGTTGGCGAGGAATATGTCGTGCCACATCACCGGGTCGCTGCCGGCGATTCGCGTGAAATCACGGAAGCCACCGGCGGCATAACGGAAGATTTCCAGATTCTCGCTGCGCTTGGCCAGCGAGTCGACCAGACCGAATGCCAGCAAGTGCGGCAGGTGGCTGGTCGCGGCGAGCACCTCATCGTGATGCTCGACCTCCATGTGTTCGACGTCCGCCCCCAGGGCCCGCCAGAGCTGGTCGATGCACTTCAGGGCCAACGGATCGGTGTTTTCCACCGGCGTGAGGATGACCTTGTGGCGGCGGAACAGGCTGGCATTGGCAGCCTCTACCCCGCTCTTCTCCGAGCCGGCAATGGGGTGACCGGGCACGAAGCGAGCCGGCATGCCACCGAAGACCCGGCGCGCCGCGCGCACCACATTGCCCTTGGCGCTGCCGACGTCGGTCAGGATGGCGCTGCCCAGGTCCAGTTGGGCCAGTTCGGCGAGGAGCTTTTCCATGGCGAGGATGGGTACGGCCAGCTGGATCACATCGGCACCGCGGCAGGCCACAGCGAGGTCACTCTCGCAGCGGTCGACCACGCCGGTCTCGACGGCGATGCGGCAGGACTCGTGGTCCTTGTCCACCCCTACCACTTCGGTGAACAGGTTCTTCTCGCGCAACCCCTTGGAGAAGGAGCCACCGATCAGGCCAAGGCCGATCACCACCAGGCGCCCGAAGATAGGGGTGCCTTGTTGCGCGGTCATGACATCAGCCACGGCCGAGCACCTTGGCCAGTGCTTCCAGGCAACGGGCGTTCTCGGCCGGCAGGCCGATGGAGACGCGCAGGAAAGTGGGCATGCCGTAACCGGCCACTGGGCGCAGGATCACACCTTCACTCAACATGCCCTGGTTGATTGGAGCGGCGTCGCGACCGAAATCTACGGCGATGAAGTTGCCCTTGGAGGGAATCCAGGTCAGACCCAGCGCACGGAAGCCCTCTTCCAGCTGGAGCATGCCGGCATCGTTGATGCGGCGACTCTCGGCCAGGTATTCGGCGTCATCCAGCGCGGCGCAGGCAGCGGCCAGGGCCAGGCTGTTGACGTTGAAGGGCTGACGTACGCGATTGAGCACGTCGGCCACCTGGGCGCTGGAGAGTCCGTAGCCCACGCGCAGCGCCGCCAGGCCGTAGGCCTTGGAGAAGGTACGCGATACCAGCAGGTTCGGATAACGGGCCAGGTAGTTCAGGCCATCGGGCAGCTCTTCGCCTTCGGCGTACTCGATGTAGGCCTCGTCCAGCACGACCAGTACGTTCTCCGGGACCTTGGCGAGGAAATCTTCCAGTGCCGCCGGACCGAACCAGGTGCCGGTGGGGTTGTTCGGGTTGGCGATGAACACGACGCGGGTATTGGCGTCGATGGCTGCCAGCATGGCTGGGAGGTCATGGCCGTAGTCCTCGGCCGGAACTACCTTGCCGGCAGCTCCTACGGCCTGGGTGGCGATGGGGTATACGGCGAAGGCGTGCTCGCTGAACACGGCATTCAGGCCCGGTGCCAGGTAGGCACGGGCGACCAGGTCGAGAATGTCGTTGGAACCGTTGCCCAGGGTGACCTGCGCCGGGGTCACGCCGCAGCGCTCGGCCAGGCGGCGCTTGAGCTCGAAACCATTGCCGTCCGGGTAGCGGGTCAGCTCGGCCAGTTCGCTGCGGATGGCTTCGAGGGCCTTGGGGCTCGGGCCGAGCGGGTTTTCGTTACTGGCCAGCTTGACGATGCCGGCCGGGTCCAGGTCCAGCTCGCGGGCCAGTTCATCCACTGGTTTGCCGGGTACGTAGGGCGAAAGTTTCTGCACGCCCGCTTGGGCAAGGGCGAGGAAGTCACAGCTCATGGATTCAGCCTCAACTACGGGCTCGGGGCCGCCGTAGCGCGCCCCAACCCAGGCTGGAGCGCAACGGCCCGTCGCGAATTCAAAGCACCGCTTTGGGGTAGGAACCCAGCACCTTCAGGGCAACGGCTTCCTGGTTGATCTTCTCCAGCACATCCTTGATCAGCGGGTCGCGATGGTGGCCTACGAAGTCGATGAAGAACACGTAGGTCCACTTGCCGCTGCGGGACGGGCGGGTCTCGATGCGGGTCAGGTCGATGCCGTTATTGTGGAACGGAACCAGGAGCTCGTGCAGGGCGCCCGGCTTGTTGCGCATGGAGACGATGATCGAAGTCTTGTCGTCGCCGGTAGGCGGCACTTCCTGGCTGCCGATGATGAGGAAACGCGTGGAGTTGTCCGGGCGGTCCTCGATCTTCTCGCAGAGCTTGGTCAGGCCATAGAGGCTGGCGGCCATGTCACCGGCGATGGCGGCGGAGTTCCATTCGCTCTTCACCCGCTTGGCGGCGTCGGCGTTGCTGGACACCGCCACGCGCTCGACATTCGGGTAGTGAGCGTCCAGCCACTTGCGGCACTGGGCCAGGGACTGGGCATGGGAGTAGATGCGGGTGATGTTGTCGGTCTTGGTGTTCTCGCCCACCAGCAGGTGGTGGTGGATACGCAGCTCCACCTCACCGCAGATCACCATGTCGTGCTCGAGGAAGCTGTCCAGGGTGTGGTTCACAGCACCTTCTGTGGAGTTTTCCACCGGTACCACGCCAAAGTTGACCGCACCCGCGGCCACTTCGCGGAATACTTCGTCGATGGCGGCCATCGGCGAGCTGATCACCGCGTGGCCGAAGTGCTTGAGCGCCGCAGCCTGGGTGAAGGTGCCTTCCGGACCGAGGTAGGCAACCTTGAGCGGCTGCTCCAGGGCCAGGCAGGAAGACATGATTTCGCGGAACAGCCGCGCCATCTCTTCGTTGTCCAGCGGGCCCTGGTTGCGATCCATGATGTGCTTGAGGACCCAGGCCTCGCGCTCCGGGCGATAGAAGACCGGCTTCTCGCCTTCCGGCAGGGCGGCCATCTTCACGCGCGCTACGTCCTGGGCGCAGCGAGCACGCTCGCTGATCAGATCGAGGATCTTCTCGTCGAGGCTGTCGATGCGCAGGCGCAGCGCCTTGAGTTCTTGCTCGGACATCAGCCGCGCTCCTTCTCGAACTCCGCCATGTAGGCCACCAGGGCTTCGACTGCATCGAGGCCAACGGCGTTGTAAATGGAAGCACGCATGCCGCCTACCGAGCGGTGGCCCTTGAGGTTGAGCAGGCCACGGGCATCGGCGCCGGCGAGGAAGTCCTTGTCCAGGCGCTCATCCGCCAGGCGGAACGGAACGTTCATCCAGGAGCGGGCGTTGATGGCAATCGGGTTGGTGTAGAAAGCGCTCTTGTCGATGTAGCCGTAGAGCAGTTCCTTCTTCGCCTTGTTGCGTTGCTCCATGGCCTCGACACCGCCCTGCTCTTTCAGCCACTCGAAGACGAGGCCCGAGAGGTACCAGGAGAAGGTGGCCGGGGTGTTGTACATGGAGCCGTTATCGGCAGCGACCTTGTAATTGAGCATGGTCGGGCAGTTGGCGCGGGCACGGCCGAGCAGATCTTCGCGAACGATGACCACTACCAGGCCACTCGGGCCGATGTTCTTCTGCGCGCCGGCGTAGATCATGCCGAAGCGGGAGATGTCGATCGGGCGGGAGAGGATGTCCGAGGACATGTCCACCACGAGGGGGACGTCACCTACTTCCGGAATCCAGTCGAACTGCAGGCCGCCGATGGTTTCGTTGGAGGCGTAGTGCAGGTAGGCGGCATCCTTCGACAGCTGCCACTCGTTCTGGCCGGGGATCGCGAAGTAGTCGTAGCCCTTGGCGCTTGCTGCGACGTTGACGCGACCGAAGCGGCTGGCTTCCTCGATGCTCTTCTTCGACCAGATACCGGTGTCGACGTAGTCGGCCACGCCGTCTTCCGGTAGCAGGTTCAGCGGGATCTCCGCGAACTGCTGGCTGGCGCCGCCCTGGAGGAACAGCACCTTGTAGTTGGAGGGAATGGACAGGAGGTCGCGCAGGTCCTGCTCGGCCTTTTCGGCAATGGCAACGTATTCGTCGCTGCGGTGGCTCATTTCCATGACGGACAGGCCTTTACCCTGCCAATCGAGGAGTTCCGCCTGGGCGCGTTGCAGAACAGCTTCCGGAAGCGCGGCCGGGCCGGCGCAGAAGTTAAAGGCTCGCTTGCTCACATCCATTCTCACTGGGTAGCGCGGGGGCACCAATGCCCCCGCCAATTGTTACCTACCGAATGGACAGGCCGGCGACGGCCTGCCCGTTTCTACAACTATTACTCGTCGCCAGCCGGTTGGGCTTCATCCTGCTGAACGTCATCACCCTGGACGTCGTCCACGGTCTCCACGTTCGCATCGATACCCTCTTCCAGCTCGTCGTCCTCGTCGCCACCAGAGGGCTCCTGGACCCGCTCCAGACCGACCAGGGTTTCGTCCTTGGCCAGCTTGATCAGGGTCACGCCCTGGGTATTACGGCTGGAGCTGGAGACTTCGTCGACACGGGTACGTACCAGGGTGCCCTGGTCGGAAATCAGCATGATCTCCTCGCCGTCCTGCACCTGCACGGCGCCGACCAGCTTGCCGTTACGCTCGTTGGTGACCATGGCGATCACGCCTTGGCCGCCGCGACCGCGACGCGGGTAGTCTTCCAGCGGAGTGCGCTTACCGTAACCGCGCTCGGAGGCGGAAAGGATCTGCGCGCCCTGTTCCGGGATCAGCATGGAAATCAGGCTCTGGCCTTCCGGCAGGCGCATGCCGCGAACGCCGCGGGCGGTTCGGCCCATGGTGCGGACATGTTTTTCCTTGAAGCGGATGACCTTGCCACCGTCGGAGAAGAGCATGACTTCCTTGGCGCCGTCGGTGATGGACGCAGCGATCAGGGTGTCACCTTCTTCCAGCTTCAGGGCGATCAAACCGTTCGAACGCGGTTTGCTGAACTGCACCAGCGGGGTCTTCTTCACAGTACCGAATGCGGTAGCCATGAAGATGTAGGCGCCAGTGGGCTCGTCCTGTTCGTCGTCGAGGTCGGCGCCTTCATCGTCGCCGGTTTCGGCTTCGATTACTTCGCCTTCGATCACCACGCCTTCGTTTTCTTCCAGGTCCTCGTCGGCACCTGCGCTCTGCTGCAGTGCTTCCAGGTCGATCTGGAGCATGGCGGTGATGCGTTCGCCCTCGTCCAGCGGCAGCAGGTTGACCAACGGACGGCCACGCGCGGTACGCGAGGCTTCCGGAATTTCGAAGGTGCGCAGCCAGTAGACCTTGCCCTTGCTGGAGAACAGCAGGAGCGTGGCGTGACTGTTGGCGACCAGCAAGTGCTCGATGTAGTCCTCGTCCTTCACGCCAGTGGCCGACTTGCCCTTGCCGCCACGGCGCTGGGCCTGGTAGGCAGCCAGCGGCTGGGACTTGGCGTAGCCGCCGTGGGAGATGGTGACCACGCGCTCTTCCTCGGTGATCAGGTCGGCGATGGTCAGGTCCACCTGGGACGCGACGATCTCGGTGCGGCGGGCGTCGCCGAACTCGGCCTTCACCTTTTCCAGCTCCTCGCGGATGACTTCCATCAGGCGCTCGGGGTTGGTGAGGATGCGGATCAGCTCACCGATCAGGGTGAGGATTTCCTGGTACTCGGCCAGCAGCTTCTCGTGCTCCAGGCCGGTCAGGCGGTGCAGGCGCAGTTCCAGGATGGCCTGGGCCTGCTCTGGCGACAGGTAGTACTTGCCTTCGCGCAGGCCGTATTGCGGGTCCAGGTCTTCCGGACGGCAGGAGTCGGCACCCGCACGTTCGACCATGGCCTCCACGGCACTGGATTCCCAGGCAGTGGCGATCAGGCGCTCCTTCGCTTCGGCCGGAGTCGGCGAAGACTTGATCAGTTCGATCACCGGGTCGATGTTGGACAGGGCTACGGCCTGACCTTCGAGGATGTGCCCGCGTTCACGGGCCTTGCGCAGCTCGTAGACGGTACGGCGAGTCACCACTTCTCGGCGGTGACGGATGAACACTTCGAGCATGTCCTTCAGGTTCAGCGTGCGCGGCTGGCCATCGACCAGGGCCACGACGTTGATACCGAAGACGCTCTGCATCTGGGTCTGGGAGTAGAGGTTGTTCAGCACCACCTCGCCCACTTCGCCACGGCGCAGCTCGATCACTACGCGCATGCCGTCCTTGTCGGACTCGTCACGCAGTTCGGTGATGCCTTCGATCTTCTTCTCTTTCACCAGCTCGGCGATCTTCTCGATCAGACGCGCCTTGTTCAGCTGGTAGGGCAGCTCGGTGACGATGATCTGCTGGCGACCACCGCCCTTTTCCATGTCTTCGATCTCGGCGCGGGCGCGGATATAGATGCGGCCACGGCCGGTACGGTATGCCTCGATGATGCCGGCGCGACCGTTGATGATGCCTGCTGTCGGGAAGTCAGGACCCGGGATGTACTGCATCAGCTCGTCGACCGTGAGGTCGGCGTTGTCCATCAGCGCCAGGCAGCCGTCAATGACTTCACTCAGGTTGTGCGGCGGGATGTTGGTGGCCATGCCAACGGCAATGCCGCTGGAACCGTTGACCAGCAGGTTGGGGATCTTGGTCGGCATGACCGCGGGAATCTGTTCGGTGCCGTCGTAGTTGGGCACCCAGTCCACGGTTTCCTTGTCCAGGTCGGCCAGCAGCTCGTGTGCCAGCTTGGACATACGCACTTCGGTGTATCGCATGGCCGCGGCGTTGTCGCCGTCCACCGAACCGAAGTTGCCCTGGCCGTCCACCAGCATGTAGCGCAGCGAGAAGGGCTGAGCCATACGTACGATGGTGTCGTAGACCGCGGTATCACCATGCGGGTGGTAC
Source organism: Pseudomonas sp. BN606 (assembly GCF_029873115.1). Lineage (NCBI taxonomy): Bacteria > Pseudomonadati > Pseudomonadota > Gammaproteobacteria > Pseudomonadales > Pseudomonadaceae > Pseudomonas > Pseudomonas sp. BN606. The sequence continues at coordinate 58,051 of NZ_SSOF01000082.1, forward strand.
TTACCGATCACGTCACCCACCACACGGGCGGACTTCTTGTAGGGCTTGTTCCAGTCGTTGCCCAGTTCGCTCATCGCGTAGAGAACGCGACGGTGCACTGGCTTCAGGCCGTCGCGCGCATCCGGCAAGGCGCGCCCGACGATCACGCTCATCGCGTAGTCGAGGTAGGACTGTTTCAGCTCGTCTTCGATATTGACCGGGAGGATTTCTTTGGCCAGTTCGCCCATGAGAAGCCTGGTTCCTTTTTCTGATGAAACTCCGCCCCTCTCGTCCTGAGCGGCGCGAAGCTCGTCACTGCGGCCAGATGCTGCAGCGACTCACGACAAATCAACGAGTTAAGCCAAGGATCTGTGCAATTGGGCCGCCTCAACAGAGGGGCGGCAATAACTGCCGGAGCTTACCACAGTCACCGTCTCGCACCTACCCCGCCGGGCGGCCTGCCGGCAGGGTGAAATAGCCGCCCTGATGGCTCAATGAAGGCGCTTGCGACACATGAGCTGAGCCATCTTGGCGGCGTCGGGACGCTCGACCACTCCCTTCTCGGTCACAATGGCATCGATCAAGTCCGCCGGAGTCACATCGAATACCGGATTGACCGCATGAACTTCCGCTGCGACGCGACGACCACCCAGGTCCAGCAGCTCAGAGCCATCGCGCTCTTCGATCGGGATGTCATCCCCGCTTTCGAGGGACATGTCGATCGTGGAGCTAGGCGCGACCACCATGAAGCGCACACCGTGGTGCATGGCGTTGACCGCCAACTGGTAGGTACCGATCTTGTTGGCCACATCGCCATTGGCGGTAATGCGGTCGGCACCGACGATCACCCAGGTGATCCCGGCGGTTTTCATCAGGTGAGCTGCAGCGGCGTCGGCATTGAGGCTCACGGGCACACCTTCGTTGGCCAGCTCCCAGGCCGTCAGGCGTGCGCCTTGCAGCCAGGGACGGGTTTCGTCGGCATAGACCCGCTCCACCAGACCATCCAGATGGGCCGCCCGAATCACCCCGAGGGCGGTGCCGAAACCTCCGGTGGCCAAGGCGCCAGTATTGCAGTGGGTCAACAGCGCCTGCGGACTGCCCTGGTGCTTGCGAATCAGCTCCATGCCCAGCTGCGCCATGGTCAGGTTGGCTTCGCGATCGCTCAGATGGATGGAAATGGCCTCGGCTTCCAGCGCCTGCAGCGGGGTTTCGCCCTCACGCACGCGCTCCAGACGCTCGCGCATGCGGTTCAGTGCCCAGAACAGGTTGACCGCCGTCGGCCGCGATTCGGACAGCACCTTGAAGTCCGCTTCCAGCGCCGCGCGCCAATCACCACCGGCGGCGATACGCGCCCGGGCGCCCAGCACCACGCCATAGGCGGCACTGATACCGATGGCCGGCGCACCGCGCACCACCATCTGGCGAATGGCCTGTGCGACGCCTTCGGCGGAATCGTAGGACAGCCAGACTTCCTCGGCAGGCAGCACGCGCTGGTCGAGCAGATGAAGTACGCCGTCACGCCAGTCGATCGCCTTGACCTTCTCGGCTGCTAACAGTTGTTCACGCATCGACCACCTCGCCACCCCGTAACTCGCGGAAAAACCGCAGATTATAGCGAGCCGGAGGTCTTCTGGCTCGGGTATACTGCCGCCACTTCGATTTGCGCCCAGGATGCGCCGCCATGCCCAGCTCCAATGCCCCGCTCGACCTGCTCCTGCTCCCATCCTGGATAGTCCCGGTAGAACCCGCCGGCGTGGTGCTGCGGGATCACGCGCTAGGCATCCGCGACGGTCGCATCGCCCTGCTCGCCCCCCGGGACGTGGCACTGCGCGTTGAGGCGCGCGAGCGCCGTGAACTGCCGGGCATGTTGCTGGCTCCCGGCCTGATCAACGCCCACGGCCACGCTGCGATGACCCTGTTCCGTGGACTGGCCGACGATCTGCCGTTGATGACATGGCTACAGGAACACATCTGGCCTGCCGAGGCCAAGTGGGTCGATGAGACTTTTGTCCGCGACGGCACCGAACTGGCCGTGGCCGAACAGATCAAGGGCGGCATCAGCTGCTTCTCGGACATGTATTTCTTCCCGGCCCAGGCCAGCGCCGTCATCCACACGACAGGCATCAGGGCACAACTGGCCATTCCGGTGCTGGATTTCCCGATTCCCGGCGCCGCCGACTCCGCCGAGGCCATTCGCCGTGGCGTCGAGCTGTTCAGCGATCTCAAGCACCACCCTCGCATCAAGGTCGCCTTCGGCCCTCACGCACCCTATAGCGTCAGCGATGACAAACTGGAGAGCATTCGCGTACTGGCAGAGGAACTGGACGCCGGCATTCATATGCACGTTCAGGAAACCGCCTTCGAGGTCAAGCAAAGCCTGGAACAACGCGGCGAACGCCCCATGGCCCGCCTGGCGCGCCTCGGCCTGCTGGGCCCGCGCTTCCAGGCCGTGCACATGACCCAGGTGGACGATTCCGACCTGGCCATGCTGGTGGAAAGCAACAGCAACGTGATTCACTGCCCCGAATCCAATCTCAAGCTGGCCAGCGGCTTCTGCCCGGTAGAGCGTCTGTGGCAAGCCGGCGTGAACGTCGCCGTCGGTACCGATGGCGCGGCCAGCAACAATGACCTGGACCTGCTCGGCGAAACCCGCACAGCCGCCCTGCTGGCCAAGGCGGTAGCTGGCTCGGCCAGCGCCCTGGATGCCCATCGCGCGCTGCGGATGGCCACCCTTAACGGTGCGCGGGCCCTGGGAATTGAGCAGGACACCGGCTCCCTGGAACTGGGCAAGGCCGCCGACCTGGTAGCCTTCGACCTTTCCGGGCTAGCCCAGCAACCGGTCTACGATCCGGTTTCCCAACTCATCTATGCCACCGGGCGCGATTCGGTGCGGCACCTCTGGGTCGACGGCAGGCAACTGCTGGACGACGGCCGCCTGACGCGCCTGGACGAAGAGCGCCTGGGCGCCACTGCCCGCGCCTGGGGCGAACGCATCGCCGGCCGCTGAATTCTGTTTCGAGGACATTCCATGACCAACGTCGATCACGTCGAAATCGCCAAGTTCGAGGCCCTCGCCCACCGCTGGTGGGACCGCGAGAGCGAGTTCAAACCCCTGCACGACATCAATCCCTTGCGAGTCAACTGGATTGACGAGCGCGTCAAGCTGGCCGGCAAGAAAGTGCTGGACGTCGGCTGCGGCGGCGGCATCCTCAGCGAATCCATGGCCCAGCGTGGCGCCACCGTGACGGGCATCGACATGGGCGAAGCGCCTTTGGCGGTCGCCCAGTTGCACCAGCTGGAATCCGGCGTACCGGTGGAGTACCGCCGCATCACCGCCGAAGCACTGGCTGCCGAGATGCCTGGCCAGTTCGACGTGGTCACCTGCATGGAAATGCTCGAACATGTGCCGGACCCGGCCTCGGTGATTCGCGCCTGCTACACCCTGGTCAAGCCGGGCGGACAGGTATTCTTCTCCACCATCAACCGCAATCCCAAGGCCTACCTCTTCGCCATCGTCGGCGCCGAGTACGTCATGCGCCTTCTGCCGCGCGGCACCCACGACTTCAAGAAGTTCATCCGCCCGTCAGAACTCGGCGCCTGGAGCCGCGCCGCCGGCCTCTCGGTGAAGGACATCATCGGCCTGACCTACAACCCGCTTACCAAGCACTACAAGCTGGAAGCAGACGTCGACGTCAATTACATGATCCAGACCCTGCGCGAGGAATGACCGGCATGCGTCTTCAAGCGGTACTTTTCGATATGGACGGCACCCTGCTCGACTCGGCGCCGGACTTCATTGCTATCTGCCAGTCCATGCTCGCTGAACGCGGCCTACCAGCCCGGGACGAGAAGGCGATCCGCGACGTGGTTTCCGGCGGCGCCCGCGCCATGGTCGCCTGCGCCTTCGAGATGGACCCGGAATCCCCGGAGTTCGAACCCCTGCGCCTGGAATTCCTGGAGCGCTACCAGAAGCATTGCGCCGTGCTCACCCGTCCGTTCGACGGCATCGACGAGCTTCTGGCGGATATCGAACAGGCCAAACTGATCTGGGGCGTGGTGACCAACAAGCCGGTGCGATTTGCCGAACCCATCATGGAGCAGCTCGGCCTGGCCGGACGATCCGCCGTGCTGATCTGCCCCGACCACGTAAAGAACAGCAAGCCGGACCCGGAAATGCTGCTGCTCGCCTGCAGCAAGCTGAACCTGGACCCGGCTGCAGTACTCTTCGTTGGTGACGACCTGCGCGATATCGAATCCGGCCGCGCCGCCGGCACCCGCACCGCTGCGGTCAGCTACGGCTACATCCACCCCAGCGACAACCCCGCGCACTGGGGCGCCGACGTTGTAGTCCACCATCCGCTCGAACTGCGCGCAGTGCTCGACCGCGCGCTGTGCAGCTGCTGAAACCCGGAGCGCCCCGTAGGAGATTCAAATGTTCCAGTATTCCGCCCGCCCCGATCTGCTCAAGGACCGGGTCATCCTGATCACCGGTGCCGGTCGCGGCATCGGCGCCGCCGCCGCCAAGACCTTCGCTGCCCACGGTGCCACCGTGCTTCTGCTGGGCAAGACCGAAGCCAGCCTGAACGCGGTGTATGACGAGATCGAGGCCGCCGGCCACCCGCAAGCCGCCGTGATTCCCTTCAACCTGGAAACCGCCCAGCCGCACCAGTACGACGAACTGACGGCAACCCTGGAAACGGAATTCGGCCATATCGACGGCATTCTGCACAACGCCTCGATCCTTGGTCCGCGCACGCCCATCGAGCAGCTCTCGGGCGACAACTTCATGCGCGTCATGCAGGTCAACGTCAACGCCATGTTCATGCTGACCAGCACACTGCTGCCGCTGCTGAAACTGTCCAAAGACGCCTCGGTGGTCTTCACCTCCAGCAGCGTCGGCCGCAAGGGACGCGCTTACTGGGGCGCCTACGCGGTCTCCAAGTTCGCCACCGAGGGACTGATGCAGGTCCTGGCTGACGAAGTTGACGGCATTGCCAGCGTGCGCTCCAACAGCGTCAATCCCGGTGCTACCCGCACCGATATGCGCGCCCAGGCCTATCCCGGTGAAAATCCTGACAACAATCCGGAACCCGCCGAAATCATGCCTGTCTACCTCTATCTCATGGGGCCAGACAGCGCTGGTGTTAACGGCCAGGCTTTCGACGCGCAATGACCTCCCTCCGCGGCGGTCATCCGATCGCCGCAGCCTCCGCCAGTTTTCCGGCGGCGCTTCCCTGTGACCGGCATCACATTGCCATGATTTCGCCACCAGGCCGGCAATGGCTTGCCGCACGACATGGCAGATAACAGCTAAACACCTGAAATTAAAGCAATTTTTAATAGCCAGAAACTCCTGGCACGAAAATAGCTCTACCCCTGGTGTCGTCGCACATAGCGTCAGAGGTTCAACTCAATGGTTCCTCCCTCCCAGTCCAACACCATCGATTTCGACGCCGCCAAGCTGCAGCGCCTCGGCTTCTCCAGCAAGCGCCAACCCAAGCTGCGTCCAATCAGCCTGGCCGAACTACGTCGCCAGCTGAACCTGCAGTTGCAGACCAGCCTGGAGGTGGAACGCATCGTCAGCCTGTTCTTCGCCGAAGTGCAGCGCCTGGTCTCTCTCGACGCCCTGGGCTATCAGCACCAGAGCAGCGATCTGCGCCTGGAATACGGCAACCGTTCCAGCCACTCCGCGGGCTATCGCCTGACTCACGAAGGTGAGTACCTGGGGGAACTTATCTTCCGCCGCAATCAGCGCTTCGACGAACACGAACTCAACCAGCTCGAGTCCCTGCTATCCACCCTGCTCTTCCCGCTGCGTAATGCCCTGCTCTACCGTGCGGCGGTCCAGAGTGCCCTGCGCGATCCGCTGACCGACACCGGCAATCGCATTGCCATGGAGCAGACGCTGCAACGCGAAGTGGACCTGGCCCGTCGCAACCTGCAGCCGCTGTCAGTGCTGATGCTGGACATCGATCACTTCAAGCGCATCAACGACGAGTTCGGTCATGGCACCGGCGACGAAGTATTGAAAGCGGTGGCCAACACGCTCAAATCGCGCCTGCGCAACGTCGACATGGTGTTCCGCTTTGGCGGCGAGGAATTCCTCGTGCTGCTCTCCGGCACCTGCCGCGACGCAGCGGCGATAGTGGGCGAACGCCTGCGAATGGGCATCCTCGAACTACAATGCCTGGCGCAAGGTCACCCGCTGGACCTATCCATCAGCCTGGGCTGCGCCACCCTACTGCCTGCGGAATCGGTGGAAAGCCTGCTGCGTCGTGCGGACAACGCCCTCTATGTGGCCAAGCGTGAAGGCCGCAATCGGCTGTCCATGGCTGGCTGATCGACGTGCTCGCCGCACAATAGACAGACAAAAAGAAGGGGCTCAATCGAGCCCCTTCTTCATTACACCGTCAATCAACGCTTACGACCGAAACCCGGACGCTGGCCGTCACCGCCAGCGGGCCCACTGCGCTTATGCTGCGGACGCTGGGGCTTACGGGCCGGACGGTCGGCCAGCTCAACGGCCGGACGCTCACCCTGGGGCTTGGCCGGGCGCTTCTTGTTCACGTCACGCGGACGGTCGGCCACCGGCGTGCCACGGGGAGCACGAGCCGGGCGTTCATCACCGTCGCGACGCGGACCACGGGCGGGACGCTCGCCACCTTCGCTACGCGGACCACGAGCGGGACGCTCATCGCCTTCACGGCGAGGACCGCGGGCGGGACGCTCACCACCTTCGCTGCGCGGGCCACGAGCCGGACGCTCATCGCCCTCACGGCGCGGACCGCGAGCCGGACGCTCACCACCCTCGCTGCGCGGGCCACGAGCCGGACGCTCATCGCCTTCACGGCGCGGACCACGAGCCGGACGCTCATCACCCTCGCTGCGCGGGCCACGAGCCGGACGCTCATCACCCTCACGGCGAGGACCACGGGCCGGGCGTTCGTTGTCATCACGACGCGGCGCGCGAGCACCAACAGGCTTGGCGGACTTGCGCTGCAGGCGATCCAGCTTTTCGCGGAACTTGCCTTTCATGGATGGGAGGGCCACCGGCTTGAGCCCGACTTCGGTGCTGAGGATATCCACTTCGTTCTGGCTCATTTCGCGCCAGCGCCCCATGGTCAGGTCGGAAGTGATGAACACGGGACCGAAACGCACTCGCTTCAGGCGGCTGACCACCAGCCCCTGGGATTCCCAGAGACGGCGCACTTCGCGGTTACGACCTTCCATCACCACGCAGTGGTACCAGTGATTAAGTCCTTCGCCGCCTGGGGCTTCCTTGATGTCGGTGAACTTGGCTGGGCCGTCGTCGAGCATTACGCCCTTCTTGAGGTTCTCCAGCATTTCCTCAGTGACTTCGCCACGCACACGCACCGCATACTCGCGGTCCATCTCGTAGGAGGGGTGCATCAGGCGGTTGGCCAGCTCGCCGTCGGTGGTGAACAGCAGCAGGCCGGTGGTATTGATGTCCAGGCGACCGATGTTGATCCAGCGACCGGCCTTGAGGCGCGGCAGGCGCTCGAACACCGTGGGACGGCCTTCCGGATCGTCACGGGTGCAGACTTCGCCTTCGGGCTTGTTGTAGATCAGGACGCGGCGGACGCTCTCGACCTCTTCTTCGCGCTTGAGCAGGCGACCATCGACGCTGATCGCGTCATGGGTATCGACGCGCTGGCCAAGGGTAGCGGCCTCGCCGTTGACCTTTACCCGGCCTTCAGTGATCCACGCTTCGATATCGCGGCGCGAGGCCAACCCCATACGGGCCAGGACCTTCTGCAGTTTTTCCCCTGCGGGGCTGAATTCGACTTCACTCATCTGGGCACCTCCCGGTGTATCAGTAAAACGGCCGCGCATCATACGCGGCCGGTGGCACTCAGGCTAGTTGAGCAAAGTCCCGACGTCAGCCCTTCCGCTGACCGGTGGTGTCAATGCAGGGTTTCGTCCGGCAGCGACTCTCCGTCCTCTTCAGCGGCAACGGTGTCCGCTTCATCAGCCTCGGTGCGCAACAGGTCGTCGAAGTCGGTCTTCAGGCCCTCTTCCATGATGTCCAGCTCGGCCAGCAGGGAACGGAAACTGGTTTCTTCACGCGGCTCGGTCGGCTGCTCGGCATCAGCGCGGGCCTGCAGACCATCGGGCACCGGCGCCTCACCGTCCTCCAGAGCCAGCACCGGCTCGGGCTCCAACTCGCGCAGGGCAGCCAGCGGTGGAAGTTCTTCGAGGCTTTTGAGGTTGAAGTGGTCGAGGAAAGCGCGGGTTGTAGCGAACATCGCCGGTTTTCCGGGTACGTCGCGATAACCGACTACGCGGATCCACTCGCGCTCCAGCAGCGTCTTGACGATCTGGCTGTTGACCGCGACGCCCCGGATGTCCTCGATCTCGCCCCGAGTGATGGGTTGCCGGTAGGCCACCAAAGCCAGGGTTTCCAGCATGGCGCGGGAGTAGCGCTGCGGGCGCTCCTCCCAAAGTCGGCCGACCCAGGGCGAAAATCGCTCGCGCACCTGCAGGCGATAGCCGGAGGCCACTTCGCGCAGTTCGAACGCACGCCCCTCGCAGCTCTTGGCCAGAATCGCCAGGGCGGAACGAATCACCGACAACTCGGGCCGTTCGGCCTCTTCAAAAAGTTCGGCCAGGCGCTCCAGCGACAAGGGCTTGCCGGACGCCAGGAGAAAGGCTTCCAGCAGCGAGGCGAGGTCGTTGGGGTCGTTGAGATTCATCTACTCGGCCCTGGCGCGCACGTGGATGGGGGCAAAGGGCTCATTTTGCACGAGTTCCACCAACTGTTCCTTGATCAGTTCCAGCACGGCCATGAAGGTGACCACGACTCCGAGGCGGCCCTCCTCCGCAGTGAACAGCATGACGAAGGGTACGAAGGCGCCACCCTTGAGCTTTTCCAGCACTTCGCTCATACGCTCGCGAGTGGACAATGCCTCGCGGGTTACCTGGTGACTTTCGAACATGTCGGCGCGGCGCAGCACTTCAGCCATGGACAGCAGCAGCTCTTCCAGTGCGACGTCCGGCAACAGCTTGCGCGCCCGCGCCTCTGGAGCATCGATCCGCGGCACGGTGACGTCACGCCCTACCCGCGGCAACTGGTCGATGCCTTCGGCCGCGGCCTTGAAGCGTTCATATTCCTGGAGACGGCGAATCAGTTCGGCACGCGGATCGTCTTCCTCTTCCTCCGCTTCGTTCGAGCGCGGCAGCAGCATGCGTGACTTGATCTCGGCCAGCATGGCGGCCATCACCAGATATTCGGCGGCCAGCTCCAGGCGCACCGACTTCATCAGCTCGACATAGGCCATGTACTGGTGGGTGATGGCTGCCACCGGGATGTCGAGGATGTCGATGTTCTGCTTGCGTATCAGATACAGCAGCAGGTCAAGGGGACCTTCGAAAGCCTCGAGGAAAACCTCCAGGGCATCCGGCGGAATATAGAGGTCCTGCGGCAGCTCGGTCACCGCCTGGCCGTACACCAGGGCAAAGGGCAGCTCCTGTTGAGCACCCGCCTGGGGATCTGGCGACTCGGATGGCGGTGTTTCGTGCATCTATTGCTCTCGCTGCGGCGCTACTTCCGGGGGGTGAGGCCCATCGACAAGGACCGGTGGGCGGGAAAACGGGCAAGTTAGCACCATGTGCCAGACTTAAAAAGTGTGACGCAGCACCCCTGGTCAGGTCTGGAGCCAAAGGCTCATGGAGGTTCCGATGAAACTCTTTACCCTGATGTTCAGTGCCTTCCTGGTGTCCCTCTGCCTCGCCGTCGTGCCCGTAACTACGGCACAGGCGGGCATGATCGGCACGGACGAAGCAGTCTCCGCCCAGCCGCAATCCACCGATCACGCAAGAATCGATGCTTTTCTGAGCAAATCCGAAGTTCAGGACCAAATGCGCGCAATGGGCGTGGATGCCGCTACGGCCCGTGCCAGGGCGCAGGCCCTGACCAGCGCGGAGGCGGCCCAATTGGCGCAGAAGATGGACTCAGTGCCCACAGGCGGGAACATCAGCACTACCGACTTCATCATCATCCTGCTGGTGATCATCCTGGTGGCGATCCTGCTTTGAGCGACGCCGTCACTCCTCATCGAGGAAGGGCTGCGGGTCACCGCAGCCCACTCGTACCACGTCTGGCTTGCCTTCCGACAGGTTGATGACAGTGGAGGCGGCCATGCCACCGTGGCCGCCATCGATGATCAGGTCCACCTGGTGCTCGAGGATCTGCCGCATCTCGTAGGGATCACTCATCGGCAAATCTTCCCCCGGCAGGATCAGGGTAGTGCTCATCAGCGGCGCACCCAGCTGTTCCAGCAACGCCAGCGTGATGGGGTGGTCCGGCACCCGCAGGCCAATCGTGCGCCGCTTCGGATGCATCAACATGCGCGGCACTTCACGGGTGGCATTGAGGATGAAGGTGTAGGGCCCCGGCGTATGTGCCTTGATGAGACGGAACGCTGTGGTATCCACCTTGGCGAACACACCGATCTCGGAGAGATCGCGGCAGAGCAAGGTGAAGTTGTGCTTTTCGTCCAGTCGGCGCAGTCGGCGAATGCGCTCCACTGCGCCCTTGTCACCAATCAGGCACCCCAGGGCGTAAGAGGAATCGGTGGGATAGACGATCACCCCGCCCGCCTTGATGATTTCCACGGCCTGCCGGATCAGGCGCGGCTGTGGATTCTCCGCGTGTACCTGGAAAAATTGACTCACAACGTCTCCCTGTTCAGAGGGCAGCAGTAGGGCTGTGTGCATGGCGGAAGCGCCCCCAGATCGGCGGCAGATCATCCGGCAAGGGTCGGTACATGCCCAGCTCCGACCAATCGCAGGGTGCATGGAAGTCACTACCGGCACTGACCAACATGCCGAATTCGCGCGCGAGCACGGCCAGGCTTCCCACCTGGTCCGCCGGTTGCAGGCCATTCACGACTTCCAGTGCGTGACCGCCGGCCTGAATGAAGTCCGCCACCAGCTTGCGTCGTTTCGCGCCGGTGAAGTTGTACTGCCAGGGGTGCGCCAGGCTGATCCAGGCGCCGGCGGCACTCAAGGTGCCCACCGCTTCGGCGAGGGTCGGCCAGTGCTGTTTCACATCGCCCAGCTTGCCGGCTCCCAGCCATTTGCGGAATGCCTCGGCGCGGTCGCGCACATGGCCCGCTCGAACGAGGAACTCAGCGAAGTGCGGGCGCGCCGGTGCATTGCCGCTGTCGCCCAGCTCCTGCTGCACCGCGCGCGCACCTTCCAACGCTCCCGGCATGCCTTTGGCGGCGAGGCGTCGGGAAATTTCTTCTGCCCGAGCCCAACGCCCGTGATGCAGGCTGGCAATGGCCTCCAGTAGAGAAGGCGCATCAGCGGCAAAGGCGTATCCCAGAACATGGATGGTGGCGCCCCCCCAGGTGCAGGACAGTTCGATACCGTTGATCAGCTGCATGTCCAGCGCCACGGCCGCTTCGCGGGCTTCGTCCAATCCCTCCAGGGTGTCATGATCGGTCAGCGCCAACAGGCGAACCCCCCGCTCATGGGCGCGGGCGACCAGGGCCGCGGGGGCCAGGGCACCGTCGGAGGCCGTACTGTGGCAATGCAGGTCGATCTGCATGGGGTCTGCTTTCGCTAGGGGAATGGTTTGTTATTATGCCGCCACATCCCGCTTCTGGCTGCTGCCGTGAAACAATTCATCGACTTCATCCCGCTTGTCCTCTTCTTCATCGTCTACAAACTGGAACCGCGTGCCGTCGAACTGGCAGGGCACACCTATATGCTAGGCGGTATTTTCAGTGCCACAGCCGTTCTGATAATCAGCTCGGTGATCGTCTATGGCGCCATCTTCCTTCACCAGCGCCGCCTGGAAAAAGGCCAGTGGCTGACTCTGGTCGCCTGCCTGGTCTTCGGCGGCATGACCCTGGCCTTCCACAGCGAGACTTTCCTCAAATGGAAAGCGCCGGTCGTGAACTGGCTTTTCGCCCTGGCCTTCGCCGGCAGCCACTTCATCGGTGACAAACCCCTGATCCAGCGCGTGATGGGCCACGCCCTGAGCCTGCCGCAGGTCATCTGGGTGCGCCTGAACCTGGCCTGGATCTCATTCTTCCTGGTCTGCGGCTTCGCCAACCTTTTCGTGGCTTTCACCTTCCACGAGTTCTGGGTCGACTTCAAAGTCTTCGGCAGCCTCGGCATGACCGTGCTCTTCCTGGTTGGCCAAGGCGTCTACCTGGCCCGTCATATCCATGACGGCGAAACCGAAAAGCCTCAACAATAAGGACTGTCATGCTCTACGCCATCATCGCCACCGACGTTGCCAATTCCCTGGAAAATCGTCTCGCTGCCCGCCCCGCGCACCTCGCACGCCTGGAGCAGCTGAAGGCCGAAGGCCGCATCGTGGTGGCCGGTCCGCACCCTGCGGTCGACAGCAATGATCCGGGCAGTGCAGGTTTTACCGGCAGCCTGATCGTCGCCGAGTTCGACTCCCTCGAGGCGGCCAAGGCCTGGGCCGACGCCGACCCGTATCGCGCCGCCGGCGTCTATGCCGACGTTGTGGTCAAGCCGTTCAAGCAGGTATTCCCCTAAGCCAGCACCTTCTATCAGTCAGCCCCTGCCAGGAAAAAGGAGTTCCCATGCACGTCGGTCAATTGCCCCTGCTGTTAACCGCCGCGCTGCTCTGCAGCCTGGCCCAGGCTGAAGAACTCCAACCTGCAACACCGGAGACGGAAAGCACTCCGGTGATGACGGAAGCTGCCCGAGAGCCCATTGCCGCCAACGACGCCCTGCTCGCCCAGGTCGACCAGTTGCAGCGGCAACTGGCTGAAAGCGAGCGTCTGCGCAACGAACTGACCACCCAGGTCGAAGCTGTCGGCAATGAGCGCGAGAACGCCCAGCTCACCCGGTTGCGTCAGGAAAACCAGCGCCTCAAGCTGCAACTCAAGGAAGCACAGGCCTCGCAAGCGCCGCGCCTGCTGAGCGAGCAACAGACCTGGTTCGCGGTGGGCGGCGGCGTTGCCCTGCTCTCCCTGTTTACCGGCCTGATCGCCCGCGGCGGGCGTCGCCAGCGCCGCCAATGGATCAACTGACCGCACCATGAGTGAACTGCTGCTTATCGATGACGATCAGGAACTCTGCGAGCTCCTGATCAGTTGGCTCAGCCAAGAAGGCTTCGTCGTCCGCGCCTGCCATGACGGCCACTCGGCACGTACCGCCTTGGCGGAGCACGCGCCATCCGCAGTGGTGCTGGATGTGATGCTGCCGGACGGTAGCGGCCTGGAACTGCTCAAGCAGTTGCGCAGCGATCATCCGGAGTTACCCGTCCTCATGCTCTCCGCCCGGGGCGAACCATTGGACCGCATCCTCGGCCTGGAGCTGGGCGCCGACGACTATCTGGCCAAGCCTTGCGACCCCCGCGAGCTCACCGCCCGCCTGCGCGCCGTGCTTCGCCGCAGCCAGCCGCCGCAACCATCCAGCCAACTGGAGCTGGGCGACCTCTGCTACAGCCCGGCGCGGGGCGTGGTCACCATTGGCAATCACGAGGTGACCCTGACGCTCTCCGAAGGCCGCCTACTCGAAGCCCTGCTGCGTCAACCCGGCGAACCACTGGACAAGCAGCAACTGGCGCAGCTGGCGCTCGGCCGCAAGCTGACCCTCTACGACCGTAGCCTGGACATGCATGTCAGCAACCTGCGCAAGAAGCTCGGCCCCCATGCTGACGGGCGCCCTCGCATCCTCGCGCTGCGCAGTCGCGGCTACTACTACAGCGCCTGAGAGTCTGTTTACGATCTCGCGCAGCAGATCGTCATCAGGCTCTGCGTCTTTACCCAGCCTTTACCCACGACTGACCGCCCTTGACCTTGCCATCCCTAGACTGGGCACATCCGGCAACCGGCCGGAATCGAGACTAGGAGAACCACCATGCGCAAGACCCTTACCGCCCTGTTGCTCGCCGCTACCCTGCCGACCCTGGCCATGGCCATGCCGGAAGGCGGCCCGCGCCACGAGCGCGGTTTCGGTGGCCACATGTTCAAGGAACTGAACCTGACCCAGGAACAGCGCCATGAGATCGGCAAGCTGATGCGCGACCAGATGAAATCCCGTCACGACATCACTCAGCGCTACCTGGACAAGCTGCCGGCTGCCGAGAAGAAGGCCATGCAGGACGAACTGAAGGCCGCCGAGACCAAGAACCGCGAAGCCATCCGCGCTCAGCTCAAGCCCGATCAGCAGAAGACCTTCGACGACATCCAGAAGAAAATGGAAGAACGTCGCGCTGAACGCGCCGAGTTCGAAGCCTGGAAGGCCGAGAAGGACAAGAAGGCCCAGTAATCGCCTTGCGGCATCCGCCGCAGGCACCGACCACACACCCATCAGGCCAGCCGGCCTGATGGGTTTTGCCGTTCAGGAGCAACCCCGTGCGTTCACTCTTCTGGAGAATCCTGGCCACCCTCTGGCTGGCGCTGGCCCTGGTAGCCGGCCTGTCCATCCTGCTGGGCCGCGCCCTCAACCAGGATGCCTGGATCCTCAGTCACCACCCCACCCTCCAGGGGCTGGCCGAGCGCCTCGTGCAACGCTATGAAGGGCAAGGCCCGCACGACACGCAGCGATACCTGGAGCACTTCCGTCATCGCGCACGGATCGACATTCAGATACTCAACGACACCGGCCAACCGGTAGTAGAAGGTACGTTCCCTCCGCGTGCTGCAGCCTTCGAGGCCCGCCAGCAGAACTCGCGCCGACTGCCCTGGCGTCGCCTGACCGAGGAATACACCAGCCCAGCCAGCGGCGAGTCCTATCTGCTCATCTACCGCATTCCCTACCGCGAACTGGATGCCTGGCACCGCGGCAGCCTGCTGTGGCCCTTTAGCGCGCTGGGCATCGCCCTGGTAGTACTGACGCTGTTCAGCCTGGCCCTCACCCTGTCCATCACCCGGCCGCTGGACCGCCTTCGCCGCGCCGTACACGACCTCGGCCAGACGGCTTACCAGCAAGACAGCCTGGCGCGCCTGGCACGTCGACGGGATGAGCTAGGCGTGCTGGCCGGCGACTTCAACCGCATGGGGCAACGCCTGCAAGGCTTGATTGGCAGCCAGCGCCAACTCCTGCGCGACGTGTCCCACGAACTGCGCTCGCCACTCGCGCGTCTGCGCATCGCCCTGGCGCTAGCCGAGCGCGCAGAGCCCCATCAACGGGACGCCCTGTGGCCACGCCTGGGCCAGGAATGCGACCGCCTCGAAGCCCTGATCAGCGAAATCCTCGCCCTGGCCCGGCTCGATGCGGAACCTGGCGCTCACCGTCCGATCACAATGCGGCCACTGCTGGAAAAGCTGAAGGACGACGCCCGTCTGTTGGCGCCGGACCAGCAAGTCCGCATCGATTGCACCGGCGACCCAAAAGTCGAGGGCTGGCCCGACATGCTGGAACGCGCGCTGGACAACCTGCTGCGCAACGCCCTGCGCTTCAATCCCCTAGGGCAGCCGGTGGAAGTAACGGTCAAGGAACAGGAAGGAAGCCTGGTGATCCAGGTCCGCGACCACGGCCCAGGTGCCGCCAACGAACACCTGGCATTGCTGGGCGAACCCTTCTTCCGCGCCCCCAATCAGACCGGAGCTGGCCATGGCTTGGGACTGGCCATCGCCCGTCGGGCAGTGGAGCGCCACGGCGGCAGCCTGTCCTTGGGCAATCACCCCGAGGGCGGCTTCATCGCCACCCTGGAGTTACCCACTGTATTGAAGGCCTGATCAGCCCCAGGCCTGAACGAAGTCTGCCGAAGCCAGTTCCGGCGCTGCACGGCGCTCACCCTCGACACTGCCCAGGTAGAGGAAACCCACCACCCGCTCGTTCTCGGCCAGCCCGAGGCCGGTGGCGACGGTGCGGTCATACGCCATCTCGCCGGTACGCCAGATGGCCCCCAGTCCAAGCGCATGAGCGGCCAGCAGCATGCCGTGAGCGGCGCAACCGGCCGACAGCAATTGCTCGACTTCCGGCACCTTGTGGCCGGCCTGCAAGGTAGCGATCACCACGACCATCAGGGGTGCCCGCAGCGGCATATTGCGCGCCTTGGTAGTAGCGGCTTCCGACGCCTGGGCATCCTTGGCGAGCACAGCGGACACGAACAGCTCACCGAGCTTCTCGCGACCTTCGCCTTCGATGGTCAGGAAGCGCCAGGGACGCAGATAGCCATGGTCTGGTGCACGCAAGGCCGCGCGGAACAGCACCTCGCGCTGGGCGGCGTCCGGGGCGGGTGCCTGCAGGCGAGCCAGGGATACGCGGTTAAGCAGAGCGTCGAGAGCCTCCATCGGCCACCTCCATAAATCAGGGAGCCGGCATTCTAGCCGATAACGCGACTCAGTCCCGGATCTGCGGTAATCAGTCTGACTTCCAGCGATGGCAACAGTCCATCGAACACTACGTACCTGGAACCGCGCAAGGGCAACTATCCAGTTCTGCACCAGCTCCCTGAAGCGGCTTTGATCTGGGCGTTTCAGGGGGGGCAAAGGCCGGATAGAATGCCGCGTCCGAACACCGTCCAGAGAGCTCCATGTCCCTGCCGACACTGCGCACTATCGGCTTCATCATCGGCCTGTTTCTCATCACGCTGGCAGTGAGCATGGTCATTCCCATGCTCACTCTCCTGCTCTTCGAGCGCACCGACGACATCTTCGCCTTCCTCTGGTCGAGCCTGATCACCTTCGTCGTCGGCCTGGCACTGGTCGGTCCCGGACGCCCGGAACACATCAACCTGCGGCCGCGCGACATGTACATGCTGACCACGGCGAGCTGGGTGATCGTCTGCTGCTTCGCGGCACTGCCCATGGTGCTGATCCAGCACATCAGCTACACGGACTCGTTCTTTGAGACCATGTCCGGCATCACAACAACCGGTTCCACAGTGCTCACCGGCCTGGACCATGCTTCGCCTGGTCTGCTGATCTGGCGCTCCATGCTGCATTGGCTTGGCGGTATCGGCTTCATCGGCATGGCGGTGGCGATTCTGCCGCTGCTGCGGGTCGGCGGCATGCGCCTGTTCCAGACCGAGTCATCCGACTGGGGCGAGAAAGTCATGCCACGCTCACACATGGTGGCCAAGTACATCGTGCTGATCTACACCGGGCTGACCATCCTCGGGACCGTCGCATTCTGGCTCGCCGGCATGACGCCATTCGAGGCCGTCAACCACTCGATGTCGCTGATTTCCACCGGCGGCTTCTCCACCTCCGACGCCTCGCTGGCCAACTGGAGGCAACCCGCTGTGCACTGGGTGGCAGTGGTGGTGATGATACTTGGCAGCCTGCCCTTCACGTTGCTCGTCGCCACGCTGCGCGGCAACCGTACCGCCCTGCTGCGCGATCACCAGGTCCACGGCTTCGTCGGTTTCCTGGTGGTCACCTGGCTATTTGTCGGTACGTGGCTTTGGGCCAACTCCGACAACGCCTGGCTCGACGCCGTAAGGATCGTTGCACTGAACGTTACCTCGGTCGTCACGACGACGGGGGTGGCGCTTGGCGACTACACCCTCTGGGGCAGTTTCTCGGTGCTGCTGTTCTTCTACCTGACCTTCGTCGGCGGCTGTTCGGGCTCAACGGCCGGTGGACTGAAGATCTTCCGCTTCCAGGTGGCCTGGCAATTGCTGATGGCCAACCTGCAACAACTTGTGCACCCGCGCGCGGTGATCAAGCAGCAGTACAACGGCCATAACCTCGACGACGACATCGTCCGTTCGCTGATCACCTTCTCGTTCTTCTTCACCACCACCATTGCCATAATCGCTCTCGGCCTCTGCCTGCTGGGCCTGGACTGGGTCACCGCCCTTACCGGAGCCGCCACGGCGGTGTGCAACGTCGGACCGGGCCTGGGGCCCATCATTGGACCGGTGGGCAACTTCTCCACCCTGCCGGATTCGGCCAAATGGCTGCTGACCATCGGCATGCTGCTCGGCCGTCTCGAGATTCTCACGGTACTGGTGCTGTTCACACCGAAGTTCTGGCGGCACTGAAGCCGTCATGCCCGGTTTTACAGGATGCGGCGCAGGGTTAGAATTGCGCCTTTCGCCCCTTGTCTGAAGCGGACCCCATGGCCCTGCCGACACTTCGCATCATCGGCTTTCTCAACGGTATCTTCCTGATCACCCTGGCGGTCAGCATGGCCATTCCCGTGCTGACACTGGTGACCTACGACCGCACAGGCGACATCAATTCCTTTGTCTGGTCGAGCTTGATCACCTTCATCGCGGGACTGGCGCTGATCATTCCCGGGCGCCCCGAACACGTCCACCTGCGCCCTCGCGACATGTACCTCCTGACAGTGTCGAGTTGGATCGTCGTTTGCGTTTTCGCGGCCCTGCCCTTCCTGTTCACCCAGCGCATCAGCTACACCGACGCCTGGTTCGAGAGCATGTCCGGCATCACCGCCACTGGCGCCACGGTACTGAGTGGCCTGGACAACATGTCGCCAGGCATCCTCATCTGGCGCTCGCTGCTGCACTGGCTCGGGGGCATTGGCTTCATCGGCATGGCGGTAGCGATCCTGCCACTGCTGCGCATTGGTGGCATGCGCCTGTTCCAGACCGAATCGTCCGACCGCTCGGACAAGGTCATGCCGCGCTCCCACATGGTGGCCAAATACATCGTCGCCATTTACGTGGGCTTCACATTGATTGGCTCCCTGGCCTTCTGGGCCGCCGGTATGAGCCTGTTCGATGCGGTCAACCACGCCATGTCGGCTATCGCCACCGGCGGATTCTCCACGTCCGATCAGTCCCTGGCCAAGTGGGACGCGCCGGCGGTGCACTGGGTAGCGGTGGTCGTGATGATCCTCGGCAGCCTGCCCTTCATGCTCTACGTGTCGGTCCTGCGGGGAAATCGCAAGGCCCTGATCAAGGATGAACAGGTACGCGGCTTCATCGCCCTGCTGCTTGCGACATGGCTGGTGCTAGGCACCTGGTACTGGCTGACCACCGAACTTCACTGGCTGGATGCGCTGCGCCACGTGGCGGTGAACACCACATCCATCCTCACCACTACCGGTTTCGCCCTGGGCGACTACAGCCTCTGGGGCAACTTCTCACTGATGTTGTTCTTCTACCTGGGCTTCGTCGGCGGCTGCTCCGGCTCGACCGCCGGCGGCATCAAGATCTTCCGATTCCAGGTCGCCTACATCCTGCTGAAAGCCAACCTGACGCAACTGGTGCATCCGCGCGCGGTGATCAAGCAGAGCTACAACGGCCACCGGCTGGACGAAGATATCGTCCGCTCGATCCTGACCTTCTCGTTCTTCTTCACTCTAATCATTTGCGCCATCGCCCTGGGCCTTTCGCTGATGGGGCTGGACTGGATCACCGCACTCACCGGCGCCGCGGCGACGGTTTCCGGCGTAGGCCCCGGGCTGGGCGAGATCATTGGCCCGGCGGGCAACTTTTCCAGCCTGCCGGACGGCGCCAAGTGGCTGCTGACTCTCGGCATGCTGATGGGCCGCCTGGAGATCCTCACCGTCCTGGTCCTGCTCACGCCTTATTTCTGGCGGCACTGAGGCTCAGTGCGCTAGCGGTTTAACTGTGGGAGCGATTTCAATCGCGAATGAATTCGCTCCCACAGGCTTTCGTAGGTTGGTGCGGGCGGCGTTCCGCTAGAGCGCAGCGAAAGGCAACGCTTCGGCGCCTGTAACTGACTGCGTTGGGCCTCATAGACTCGGACCAACCCACGGGGCCGCTAATTTCCCACGGCGGGCGCGGATCAGACCTCTTCCAGGCGCGCTCGGTATTCTCCCGGTGTGCTGTCGAACCAGCGGCGGAAGGCACGGAAGAAGTTGCTCGGATCAGCGAAACCCAACAGGTAGGCAATCTCCAGCAAGGTCAGGTTTGCCTGTGCCAGGTACTGCTCGGCCAGCTCGCGGCGCGTGTCGTCCAGCAGTTGCTGGAAGCTCACACCCTCTTCCTGCAAGCGCCGTTGCAGGGTGCGTTGCGAAAAGTGCATCAGGCTCGCAACCACCTCGCGCTTGGGCTCGCCCTGGGGCAACAGGCGGCAAAGCACCTGCCGCACCTGGTGGGTGACGCGGGTACCGGAGAAGCGCGCCAGGTAGTCACCGGCGAAGCGATCGTGTAGCTGGGCCAGAGATTCGTTCGCGGTGGGCAATGGCGTATCCATGTCAGCGCGACTGAACAGCAAGGCGCAGTGCTCGGCATTGAAACGCAACGGGGCCTGAAACACCTGGCGATAGGGTTCGAGGTCCGTGGGCGCCGGCCCCTGGAAACGAATCTCCAGCGGGTTGATCGGTCGCCCGGTCATCCACCGGCAGAATGCCAGGCAATAAGCCATGGACGCCTCGGCGCTCTGCCGCGCCGGCGGCAGCCGATCGCCATGGATCGACAGCCGCAGCTCGTAGCCTTCCGGCGTGCCGCCGAAGCTGAGGTCGGCGCCCTCGGCGATGATTCGCTGGTAGCGCACCAGCCGCGCGAACCCCTCCTTGAGAGTGCGGCTGGACATCAGCGCATAGCCGACCACGTGGAAGGATGCCGGCCGTACGACCTTGGCCATGTTCAGGCCGATGGCCGGATTACCGGACAGCTCGACCGCGCGCAACCAGAGGCGTGTCATGCCGTCCTGGGGGAAACGGGCTTCAGGATCATTCAAGGCCTGGTAGTCGAGACCGAGTTCGGGAAACAGGTTGCGGCAGTCCACACCGCCCATTTCCAGGGCCTGGACTATCCCCAGGGCCCAGCTCGAAGAAGTCGTGCGTTCGCTCATGGCGCCTTCTTGTTCTGAAGTTCAAGGCAGCCGCCAGCAGGGCGGCGTGCCGGCAAGGATACTAAAGTGGCGCCCATTGTCACTGGCCCCCGGAGACAGCCGTCCTACACTGCTCCAGACAACAAGAACCTGGAGCAGCCACCATGCCCGCCGAGTCCGTCCATCGCTTCCAAAGCTTCGCCGAGTTCTACCCCTACTACCTGCAGGAACACAGCAACGACACCTGCCGCCGTCTCCACTACGTCGGCAGCCTGCTGGTGCTCAGCATCCTCGGCTATGCACTGGCTACCCAGCAGTGGATCTGGCTGCTGGCCATTCCCTTCGCCGGCTACGGCTTTGCCTGGGTTGGCCACTTCGTCTTCGAGAAGAACAAGCCGGCCACGTTCAAGTATCCGCTTTACAGCTTCATGGGCGACTGGGTGATGCTGAAGGACGCGCTGACCGGGCGCATCCGTTTCTGAGCCCGGAAACTCGGAGGGACTGGCGCCAGCTTGGCCGCCAGTCCCTCGCTTGGTTATGATCCCGCACCAGCCAAAGCCATGGCCCAGGACTTGCAGCATTTCGCTAACGCTGCAAACCCGCGTCAAGAAAGCACCAGGGACAGACCCAAGCCATGAAGCCTGCCATGCTCGATCCTTCCACAGCGACGCCCGTCCTGCGTGAGTACTACTCGCGTGTGCTGGCCTATATGGCCATCGCCGCCAGCATCGCTGCCGGCACCTCAGTCCAGCATTTCGGCTTCGACATCCTCTGGATGGTGCCCTACGCCCTGCTCTATCCACACCTGGCCCACCATCTGAGCCTGCGCTTCCCAGGCAAGCGCACGGACCGCATCCTCCTCGGCATCGACACCTTCCACGCTGGCGCCGCCGTCGCCCTGCTCGGTTTTTCCGTCGTGCCTACGCTGATGGTCGTGCTGACCCTCTGCTTCAGCGCCATGATCCTCGGCGGGCTGCGCCAGATGGCCCTCGTGCTGGGCGGTTCACTGATCAGCATGACCCTCGTCGGCCTGGCGCTGCAGCCGGCCATCAAGGGCGGCACCCCAGCCCTGGTGTCCGTGGTCAGCGTGTTTTTCACCACTCTTTACATCTGCATCACGGCCTATTTCGTGCACCAGCAGGGCCTGCGCCTGGCCCAGGCACGCAGTGAGATCAAGCGCGAGCAGGAAAAGGCGGCGCGACTGGCCCGCAACCTCGCCAAATACTTGTCGCCCCAGGTTTGGGAAATGATCTTCAGCGGCAAGAAGAGCGTGCGCCTGGAGACTCAGCGCAAAAAGCTCAGCGTGTTTTTCTCCGACATCAAGGGCTTCACCGAGCTCTCCGAGGAACTCGAAGCCGAAGCCCTGACGGACCTGCTCAACAACTACCTCAACGACATGTCGAAGATCGCCCTCAAGTACGGCGGCACCATCGACAAATTCGTCGGCGACAGCGTCATGGTGTTCTTCGGCGACCCCTCCACCCAAGGCGCCAAGAAGGATGCCGTGGCAGCCGTCTCCATGGCGGTGGCCATGCGCAAGCACATGAAGGTTCTACGCCAGCAGTGGCGCGCCCAGGGCATCACCAAGCCGCTGGAAATCCGCATGGGCATCAACACCGGCTACTGCACCGTGGGCAACTTCGGCGCGGACACGCGCATGGACTACACCATCATCGGTCGCGAAGTGAACCTGGCCAGCCGCCTGGAAACCGCGTCGGAAGCTGGCGAGATCCTTATTTCCCACGAGACCTACTCGCTGGTGAAAGACGTGATCATGTGCCGCGACAAGGGCCAGATAAACGTCAAGGGCTTCACCCGTCCAGTGCAGATCTACCAGGTGGTGGATTTCCGTCGCGACCTGGGCGCCGCCTCCAGCTACGTCGAGCACGAACTGCCCGGCTTCTCCATGTACCTGGATACCAACAGCATCCAGAACTACGACAAGGCCAAGGTCATCCAGGCCCTGCAACTGGCCGCGGAAAAACTGCGGGACAAGATCATTCCCTGATCAATCACCAACTTGTAGGGGCAAACTCATTCGCCAAGCAGGCCGAAGGTCTGCCCATAGAGTTTGAAAGGGAGCAGCTGCGCTGCCCTTGGCGAATGAATTCGCCCCTACAGTTCGGGAACCGCGTCCGGGAAAGATTCGCCATCCAGTAATGGTTGCCGCGCCAGGAATTCCAGGGCCGAAGCCCGCCAGGAAAGCCGTCCCGCCCTCTCAGCGCATAGTTCGCGATCCAGCTCCAGCGCTGCCAGGCAGGCCGTTTGCAAGTCTTCGTCCATGCAACCGGTCGTGCCGGACTCCAGCACATCCAGCGGACCGGCCA
Organism: Pseudomonas sp. BN606; assembly: GCF_029873115.1. Classification (NCBI taxonomy): domain Bacteria; kingdom Pseudomonadati; phylum Pseudomonadota; class Gammaproteobacteria; order Pseudomonadales; family Pseudomonadaceae; genus Pseudomonas; species Pseudomonas sp. BN606. The sequence goes on from NZ_SSOF01000082.1 coordinate 81,032, forward strand.
CCGGAAAGGCCGCCACCGGCGTGCCGCAGGCCAGGGCTTCGAGCATCACCAGGCCATAGGTATCGGTCAGCGAGGGAAACACCAGGACGCTGGCCTGGGCATAAAAGCGCGCCAACTCCTCGCCCTGGCGGAAACCAAAGAAGCGCGCAGCGGGATAGCGCGATTCAAGCTCGCGCCGCAACGGGCCGTCTCCTACCACCCATTTCTCGCCAGGCAAATCCAGTCCGAGGAATGCCTCGACGTTCTTCTCCGTGGCCAGTCGGCCAACGTAGAGGAACACCGGCATCTCCGGCTGGGGCAACGCCACGGGGCGAAACAGCGCCGTGTCCACGCCCTTGCGCCACAAGTTGAGCCAGACCAGGCCATGTTCGGCGAACGTCTCGCGCATGCGCTCGGTAGTCACCAGTACCGCCTGGCTGGGACGGTGGAACTGGCGCAGGAAGGCATAGCCCCAGGAGAGGGGCAGCCAGGGCCAGCGGCCATGAACGTATTCAGGGAAACGCGTGTGGATAGCGCTGGAAAAGGCCAATCCGCGCTTGACCAGCCAGTGCCTTGCGGCCCAGCCGAGAGGCCCTTCGGTGGCCAGGTGCACACAGTCGGGCTGGAACGCCTCGATCATCGGCCCCACCCGCCAAAGGTCCCAGGCCAGAGGGATTTCCGGATAGCTCGGACAGGGCCGGCAACGAAACCCCTGGGGAGACAGCAACAGCACTTGGTGCCCAAGGCCTTCCAGTTCTCCCACCAGCGCCTGCAGGCTGGTGACCACGCCATTCACTTGGGGCAACCAGGCATCGCTGACGATCAGTATCCTCATGCCGCCGGCTCGACCAGCCCCACGGCGCGCTCTTCCAGCTCCCGCGCCTGTGCGTCAGCCAGTCGGTAGAGTTCGATGCTGCCGTCCCAGTGCTCGATCAGTGCCGTGCAGGACTCCACCCAATCACCGCAGTTCAGGTACTCCACCCCACCCACCTTGCGGATTTCCGCGTGGTGGATGTGGCCGCAGACCACGCCATCCAGGCCACGCTTGACGCATTCGTGGGCGATGGCTTCCTCGAAGTCGCTGATGAAGTTCACCGCGCTCTTCACCTTGTGCTTGAGGTAGGCCGACAGCGACCAGTAGCCGTATCCCCAACGCTCGCGCCAGTGGTTGAGCCAACGGTTCAGGGTAAGGGTGAACTCATAGGCGGAATCACCGAGAAATGCCAGCCACTTGTGGTAGCGAGTGATCACGTCGAACTGGTCGCCGTGGATCACCAGCATGCGGCGGCCATCGGCGGTCTCGTGTACCGCCTCGTCCACCAGCTGGATGTTGCCCAGCATCAGTGCCGAGTAGCGCCGCAGGAATTCGTCGTGGTTGCCGGTGACGTAGATAACCTCCGTGCCACGCTTGCTCATGGTCAGCAGGCGGCGGATCACGTTGGTGTGCGCCTGTGGCCAGTAAATGCCGCCCCTGAGCTTCCAGCCATCGATGATGTCACCGACCAGATAGATTCGGTCGGCGTGGTACTGCTTGAGGAAGCGCGCCAGGTGCTCGGCCTGGCAGTCGCGGGTGCCCAGGTGGACATCGGAGATCCACAGGGTACGCACGCGTTGCTTGCGCGGCTTGGTCTTGTTGACGGGTTCCAGGCGTTCGACGCTGCTCATGGGCGACCTCCGGCGGGGTTTCGCCGATGGTGAGCTTTCGCGGTGAACCGGGAATGAACGCTAGGTTGCAGGCCTGTGACAGGCGCCGCGCAACAGGGAGTAGAATGGCCGCCTGCCCGAGGTAAGCGCCATGCATTCGATCCTGTCCCTGCGCCAGTACAACCACGACCTGCTGGTCCACAGCCATGACTACGCCCAACTGGTATTTGGCCTGACGGGCAGTCTGGACTTCGAAGTGGATGGTCTCGGCGCAAGGGTCGAGCGCCAGACCCTGGCGGTGGTACCGCCCGAAGCCAGGCACGCCTGCGGCAGCCCGGGTGGCAGCCTCTGCCTGGTTGTAGATGTGCCCGACGACGACTGGCTGCGGCACACCCTGGGCCGTCATTTCGATGCCGGCCGACGCTTGCTGGAGCGCCCAGGTGCGCTGAACCTGAACCCGGCCCAAAGTCAGCTGGTCAGCTGGATCGCCGCCTGCCCCCTGGCCGATGAAGTGATTTCTGGCCAATCCGCCGGATTGCTGCTGGCCAGCCTCGCCGCTCCCGGCATGCAAGTGGAGGACAGCAGTGTCCTACCCCTGGTCGCACTCGACGCCCATATCGACCAGCATGCCGCCCACCCCTTGCAAGTCGCCGATCTGGCGCGCCTCTGCGGCCTTTCGGTGGCACGTTTCCACACCCGTTTTCTCAGCGAAACCGGGCAAACGCCCATGGACTACGTGCGCGCCCGGCGTCTTCATCTCGGCCGCCAACTGCTGCTGGAAAGCCGTCTGGCCGTGGGCGAGATCGCTGCACGAGTCGGTTACAGTTCCCAGAGCGCCTTCACCGCGGCCCTCTCCCGCGAATTCGGTCTCACCCCTCGTGCCCTGCGCAGTGGTCGCGAGTAACGCGACAAAGCCCGCGAGCCTGACGACAGACAAGGCCGTTCGTCGTCACTAGACTGGTGCGACTGCCAACAGGGAGAACCCTATGTCCACCATCGAATGGGCCGACTTCGAGCGCGTCGAGTTGCGCGTCGGCACTGTATTGTCCGCCGCCCTCAACACCAAGGCGATCAAACCGGCCTACGTGCTGGAAGTGGACCTGGGCGAACTCGGCGTGAAAACCTCCAGCGCCCAGATCACCGCCCATTACCAGTCTGAAGAGCTGGTCGGCCGCCAAGTGCTCTGCGTCTGCAACTTCGCGCCCAAGCGCATCGCCGGCATCCGTTCGGAGATTCTCGTCACGGGTGTGCATGACGACGAGAACAAGGTGGTGTTGGCCAGCTTCGACAAGCCGCTGCCCAACGGGGCACGCTTGGCATGAAGGAGCGTAACGCGTTGCTGGCCATTCACCTGGGCGCCTTGCTGTTCGGGCTTTCGGGCATCTTTGGCAAGCTCGCCAATACCGCGCCGATGATCATCACCTTCGGTCGCGGGCTGTTCGCTGTGATCGCCCTGGCGCTCTTCGCCCAGCTCATCACGCGTGGCAAGAGCCCGAATCCAAGCCTGCGCCAACTGGCCATGCTGGCGCTCGGCGGCCTGCTGCTGGGCGCTCACTGGATCACCTTCTTCCACGCGGTGCAGGTGGCCGGAGTGGCCATCGCTACCCTTGGCTTCGCCAGCTTCCCGGCCTTCACCCTGCTGCTGGAAGGGTTGCTGTTCCGCGAGCGCATTCGCGTCCAGGAATTTCTGATAGTCGCCCTGGTAAGCCTGGGCCTGGTGCTGGTAACGCCCAGCTTCGACTGGGGCAGCGCGGCCACCCTGGGTCTGTTGTCGGCGATTCTTTCGGGCCTGCTGTTCTCGCTGCTGTCACTCCTCAATCGCGTCAGCGTGAAAGGCCTGGACCCGGTGAAGGCGGCGCTCTGCCAGAACCTGACCATTGTGTTGTGCCTGGCGCCCTTCAGTTGGCCACTGCTACATGCGGTGCAGCCAATGGACTGGTTCTGGATCGCCCTGCTCGGGGTGTTCTGCACCGGCCTCGCCCATAGCCTGTTCGTCGCCAGCCTCAAGGTGCTGAAGGCGCGTACCACGGCGGTCATCTTCGCCCTGGAGCCGGTCTACGGCATCGCCTTCGCCTGGTGGTTGTTCGACGAGCAGCCCGGTCTGCGCATGCTGGCCGGCGGCGCGCTGATCATCTTCGCCATCGCCCTGTCGGCGCGCAAAGGTGCGGCTGTCGAGGCAAAGCCCGCTACAGCCTGAGGATCGCGGAACTGGGCGGGCGAGCGCTACCCGCAGCCTGCCGTCTGGGGAATGGCAACACCCGCCCGGTTCCGCGAAACACGTTCAGGCAGCCTGCCCCACTTCCGGCAGCCCGCCGCCCGATTCCTGTTCCAGCAACCAGCGGCAATAGCGTTCCACGCCCTGCTGCACGTCCAGCATCGGCTGACGGAAGCCGGTTTGGCGCAAGCGGCTGATATCGGCCTGGGTGAAACACTGGTACTTACCGCGCAGGGCATCGGGAAACTCGCTGTAGGACAGCAGGCCTTGCTCGCACATCGCCGACAGGCTGAGCGGCGGCAGGCCTTCATCGGCGCGCAAGGCGTTGACCATGCTCCAGGCCACATCATTGAATGGCTGGGCCCGTCCGCTGCCGAGATTGAAGATGCCGGAGCGCTGTGGCTGGTCGAGAAAGTGCAGGTTCACCCGCGCCACGTCCTCCACTGAAACGAAGTCCCGCAGGTGCTCGCCGCCACCATAGCCTTCGTAAGTACCGAACAGGCTGACCTTGCCGCTCACGCGGTACTGTCGAAAGCAGTGAAAGGCCACCGATGCCATTCGCCCCTTGTGGCACTCGCGCGGGCCGTAGACGTTGAAGTAGCGCAGGCCAACCACCTGGCTGCGTGCCTTTGGTAGCAAGCGCCGCACTCGCTGGTCGAAGAGGAACTTGGAATAGCCGTAGACGTTCAGCGGCCGTTCCGCCTCGCGTTCCTCGCGGAAGACTCGATTTCCACCGTAGACAGCTGCCGACGACGCATAGATGAAGGGCACGCCCTGGGCCAGGCAGGCCTCCAGCAGCTCGCAGCTGTAGCGATAGTTGTTGTCCATCATGAAGCGTCCATCGCCTTCCATGGTGCTGGAGCAGGCACCCTGGTGGAACACTGCGCTCGGCCGACTCAGACGCCCCTCGCGCAGAAGCGGGAGCAGATCCCGCTTGTCCAGGTAGTCGGCGATCTCGCCATCGGCAAGGTTGCGGAACTTGTCGCCCTCGGTCAGATCGTCGACGGCGATGATGTCGGTCTCACCGCGGCCGTTGAGTGCCTGAACCAGGTTGCTACCGATGAAGCCGGCTGCACCGGTGACGATGATGCTCATGACGGACTGCCTCCACAAAGATGGAAATGCCGTCAGGCTATGCCTCGAAAGGCGCCATCCCGTTGATCTGAGGCAAACGCGGAAGGATCAGGAACGGTCGTTGTGACCGAGGTCCCGCGCCGGGTCGATCTGGTCACGCACACGCTGCTTGAGCACCTTCGCCTCGGGGAAACCGCCATCGACCTTGCGCTCCCAGATCTGCACGCCGTCGCAGGTAATACGGAACACGCCGCCGGTGCCAGGCTCCAGGCTCACCCTGCCGAGGTCGTCGCCGAAGGTGCTGAGCAGTTCCTGGGCCAGCCAGGCGGCACGCAACAGCCATTGGCACTGGGTGCAGTAGGTGATGACGATTTCGGGCTTGCTTGCGGACATGGCTGGGCTCGGCGACAGGTTGGACGCCCTATAATAGCCGGCTTCGGATCTTCGCCTGACCAGGGATGCGTTATGCGCCGCCTTCTGCTTTGCCTGCTGTTTTTCCCCCTCCTTTGCCTCGCCCAGCCCGAACCTCGCATCGGTCTGGTGCTCTCCGGCGGCGCCGCCCGCGGCCTTGCCCATATCGGCGTACTCAAGGCGTTGGAGGAACAGGGCATCAAGGTCGACGCCATCGCCGGCACCAGTATGGGGGCGGTCATCGGCGGGCTATATGCTGCTGGCTACCCGGTGGAGGAGCTGGAGCAGATCGCCGTCAACATGGACTGGCAGCAAGCGCTGTCCGACGACCCGCCGCGCCAGGAAGTCCCCTTCCGCCGCAAGCAGGACGACCGTGATTTCCTGGTCAAGCAACGCCTGAGCTTCCGCGACGACGGCAGCCTCGGCCTGCCGCTGGGTGTGATCCAGGGCCAGAACCTCGCCCTGCTGCTGGAGAGCTTGCTGGTACACACCAGCGACACTCGCGATTTCGACCAGTTGGCCATTCCCTTCCGCGCTGTCGCCACGGACATTGCCACCGGCGAGAAGGTGGTATTCCGCAAGGGCCACCTGCCACAGGCGATCCGCGCCAGCATGTCGATACCCGCAGTTTTCGCCCCGGTGGAAGTGAACGGGCGACTGCTGGTGGACGGCGGCATGGTGGATAACATCCCGGTGGACGTGGCGCGCGAGATGGGCGTGGACCGCGTGATCGTGGTCGACATCGGAACGCCGCTGCGCTCACGCAAGGAACTGGCCACGGTGGTGGACGTCCTCAACCAGTCGGTCACCCTGATGACCCGCACCAACTCCGAAGCCCAGCTGGCCACGCTCGAGCCCACTGACGTTCTCATCCAGCCGCCGCTCGCCGGCTACGGCGCCACCGATTTCGGCCGATCCCACGAGATGATCGACGCTGGCTACCGGGCCACACAGATACTCGCCACCCGGCTGACAGAGCTGCGCCCCCTGTCAGCCAGTCGCGACCAGGAACTGGACAGCGCGCGCCTGCCCAGTGAGCGCACGCCGGTGATCCGCAGCATCCTCATCGAGAACGACTCGAAGATCGGGGACGCGGTCATCCGTCGCTACATTCGCCAGCCCCTGGGCCAACCTCTGGATCTCGACCGTCTGCAGAGCGACATGAGTACCCTGTATGGCCTGGACTACTTCGAGCAGGTGCATTACCGGGTGGTCAAGCGCAAGGACGGCAATGCCCTGGTAATCAATGCACGCGGCAAGCGCGCCGGGACCGACTACCTGCGCCTGGGCCTGAACCTTTCTGACGACATGCGTGGCGACAGCGCCTTCAACCTGGGTGCCAGCTACCGCAAGAACGGCATCAACGAACTGGGCGCCGAATGGCTGACGCGTCTGCAACTGGGCGACCATCAGGAGCTCTATAGCGAGTTCTACCAACCGCTGGACGCCGGCTCGCGCTATTTCGTCGCCCCCTATCTGTTCGGCGAGGCACAGAACGTCGAAGCCATCCTCGACAACGACCCCATCGCCGAATACCGCCTGGAGCGCTACGGCTACGGCCTCAACCTGGGCCGGCAGATTGCCAACAACGGTGAAATCCGTTTCGGCGTCGGCCAGGCCTGGGGCCAGGCGGATGTGCGGGTGGGCGAGCGCGACCTGCCCAGCTTCGAGTTCACCGAGGGCTACTACGAGCTGAAGTACTCCTTCGACACCCTGGACAATGTGGACTACCCCCACGAAGGTGAGGACATCAGCCTGACCCTGCGCCAGTTCGATCCCGGCCTGGGTTCCGACGAGCGCTATCGGCAGTGGCAGCTGAGCCTCGACAAGGCGCTGGGCGCAGGTCCGGACACCTTAGTCCTTGGTGGCCGCTACGGTCGTACCCTGGATGATGCCGAAGTGATCACGTCGAGCTTCCTTCTGGGCGGTGCACGCCAGCTCTCGGGATTTCGCCAGGACTCCATCGCAGGACAGAACATCGGTCTGGCGCGGGCGGTCTACTACCGCCGCCTGACCCAGCGCTCCTTCCTGCCGCTGGACTTCCCGGTGTATGTCGGCGGTAGCCTGGAGCGTGGCCGGGCCTGGAACAACGACAACAGCTTCGACAGCGGCTACATCAACGCCGCCAGCGTGTTCATCAGCTTCGACACTCCCTTGGGGCCCCTGGACTTCAGCTACGGCCTGAATGACGAAGCCGAACGCGCGCTCTACCTCAATCTCGGCCGAGTGTTTTGATGAGCTGTCGCAGGTTGGCGCAGAGCGCGGCGAAGCCCAACATTGCAAGCCTCGGCTTCGCGTGTCGGGCCTCGCACAGCTCAGCCACAACCGACAAGAGCTGACTGCGCGAATGGAAATAACCAAATGACCTTTTAGTATTAAAAGCCCATAAGGCCATCAGCTATAGTCGCCCGCTCACACTGCCTAGAAGGAACGCCCTGTGAAACGACTGTTCTCCGCCTCCCTCCTTGCCGCCGGCCTCGCCCTGGCCAGCGCTGCCCAAGCCGCGCCGACCCTGCTCAACGTTTCCTACGACGTGATGCGCGACTTCTACAAGGACTACAACGCCGCCTTCCAGAAGCACTGGAAAGAGGAGAAAGGCGAGAACATCACCCTGCAGATGTCCCACGGCGGCTCCAGCAAACAGGCCCGCGCGGTGATCGACGGCCTGCCCGCCGATGTCATCACCATGAACCAGGCCACCGACATCAACGCCTTGGCCGACAACGGCGGCCTGGTGCCGCAGGACTGGGCCGCCCGCCTGCCGAATAACAGCGCGCCGTTCACTTCGGCCACCGTATTCATCGTGCGCAAGGGCAACCCCAAGGGCCTGAAGGACTGGCCGGATCTGCTCAAGGATGGCGTGCAGGTCGTGGTCCCCAACCCCAAGACCTCCGGCAACGGCCGTTACACCTATCTTTCCGCCTGGGGCTACGTTCTCAAGAACGGCGGTGACGAGAACAAGGCCAAGGAGTTCGTCGGCAAGCTGTTCAAGCAGGCGCCGGTGCTGGACACCGGCGGCCGCGCCGCCACCACCACTTTCATCCAGAACCAGATCGGCGACGTGCTGGTGACCTTCGAAAACGAAGCCGAGATGATCGCCCGCGAGTTCGGCCGTGGTGGTTTCGAAGTGGTCTACCCCAGCGTTTCCGCCGAGGCCGAGCCGCCGGTGGCCGTGGTCGACAAGGTAGTGGACAAGAAAGGTACCCGCGTTGCCGCCGAGGCCTATCTCAAGTACCTGTGGAGCGACGAAGGCCAGACTATCGCCGCCAACAACTACCTGCGCCCGCGCAACCCGGAGATCCTCGCCAAGTACGCCGACCGTTTCCCGAAAGTGGAATTCCTCTCCGTGGAGAAGACCTTCGGAAACTGGCGTGACGTGCAGAAGACCCACTTCAACGACGGCGGCATCTTCGACCAGGTCTACACCGGTCAGTAAACCTCCGGCCTGCCCGCATCAGCGGGCAGGCTTCCCCCTCCAGCCCTGTACCTTCAAAGCCTCCAGCAGGGTCTCCCCGTCCAGCGCCGGAACTCGCCGGCCGTCCGCGCAGACCATCTCGCGCCCGGCCAATAGCGCATTGATGATGGCCTCCTCCACCGCCTCCGCAGCCGCCGCGAACAATGGCGAGATGTGATCGTTGTTGACCATGGCGAGCGGCGTGCTGAACGGCAGGCCTTTGCGCGCGTAGTCCGCCGCAGGCATGTCCCGGTTGCCGGTGGCGAAGGCGAGGAAGATGTCGCCGCTGGAGTCCTCGGTACCGCCACCGGTGCGGGCGATTCCGATGGAGGCACGCTGGGCCAGGCGCTGGCATTGGTGCGGCAGCAGCGGCGCATCGGTTGCCAGAATGACCACAATGGAACCCATACCGGGGGTATCACGCTCGGCGAAGGGTGACTCGATTTCCCGCAGCGCGCGGCCGACCGGATAACCATCCACGCGCAGCTCCTGGCGCACACCATGGTTCGCCTGTACCAGGGCACCCACGGTCCAGCCCCCCTGCTCCGCGGCGAGACGCCGGGAAGCGGTTCCGATACCGCCCTTGAACTCGTGGCAGATCATGCCGGTACCACCGCCCACCGGACCTTCGCTCACCGCACCGGAGCGAGCCCCGACCAGCGCCTCGGTCACCTGTTCCGGCCCTACATGCTGACCCCAGATATCATTCAGCAGGCCATCGTAGGTTTCCATCACCACCGGCATGCACCAGTACACCGCATCCCTGGCCCCGTCCCGCTCGGCAGCCACGAGCGCATCGCGCACCACGCCGACGCTGTGGGTATTGGTAATGGCGATGGGCGTGGTCAACAGGCCTGCCTCGCGAATCCACTCCAGTCCGGTGGCATCCCCATTTCCGTTGAGCACATGGCAGCCGGCGAAGCAGGGCTGCTCGCGCGCCGAACCGTCACGGGGCTGCACCACCGTCACACCGGTGCGCACTGGCTTGTCGTCGCGCTCCTCGCAGATCGTGCTGTGGCCGACCCGCACACCCGGCACATCCGTGATGGCGTTGAACTCACCCGGCGTACCGAGTCCGATGGTGATACCAAGTTGACGCGCGCGCATAGCGACTCCTGTGAATCAGAGTTTCTGGAAAGCTGGGCTGAGTTTGCCGTAGGTGCCATAGAGGATGGCCGATACAGCCAGCAGCCCGAAGATGATCAAAAGATCCCGGCTGGATGCTTCCTGGGACAGGTTGAGCAGCAAGTACCCCGCACCGGTGACTGCCAGCAGCGCAGGCAGCGGCCAGAGCGGCATGCGGTATCCGTGCTCGACATCACGCCGCAATACGCGACTGAAGAGCGCACAGAGGCCGACGATCAGGTAGACCAGGACGATCAGCAACACCGTGAAGGAGGTCATCTCCGCCAGGTTGGAACTGAAGCTGAGCAGCGCCGACGGCACGGCCAGGAACAGCGTGGCCAGCCAGGGCGACTCCCAGCGTGGATGGATGCGGGTGAAAGCGCGATTGAGGGAAGGCATCCACAGCTCGTCGCGGCCGCTGCTGAAGATCACTCGGCCGATCTGGATGACGATGGCGATGATGGCGTTGAACACGGAGAGGAAAATGCCGGCACTGACCAGTCGCGACAGCGTCTCGTTGCCATGGCTCGTGAGCAGGTAACCGATGGGGTCGGGGCTGGCGATCATTTCCGAGAGCGACGGTGCGCCGATGAGGATGGCGGTGAGCGGGATCAGCTCGATGGCGACCACCAGCAGCAGCGACCAGAGCACAGCACGGGGAACCCCACGACCGCCACATTTCATGTCTTCGGCCATGAGCACCGCCCCACCGAAGCCGTTGTAGGAGAACAGCGCCATGCCGACTGCACTCAGCACCAGCGCCATGGGTGCCACGCCCAGTACGCCGTTGTCGACGATCTGCGGATGCAATAGCACGCTGGCCGGCTGCGAGGCATTACCGAAACCGAGCGCGACTATCACCAGCAGGGCCGCCACTTCCAGAAGCAGGCAGGCGCCAGTGACCCAGGCATTGAGCTTGATGTTGAGGATACCCAGCAGGTAGCTGGCGGCCACGACCACCAGTGCGACCACTTGCGAGTCGAGCTGCGTGCCGAGCGCGACGTTGAGGTAGGTCGCAGCCCCGGTGGCCAGCACCGGCGGGATGAACAGCAGCATCGCCAACACCAGGAGGAAGGTCGCGTAGCCGGGCAGGCCGCCGAACACGCGCTTGGCGTAGACGTATTCGCCACCGGCAGACTTATGGGCACGCCCCAGCTCCGCGTAGGACCAGGCGAACATCAACGCCAGCACGCCGGCAAGCGCGTAGGAAAGGAAGGCACCGCTACCAGCCTGCTGGATGGCGAAGGGCGCGATGACGAAAACTGAACTCGCGGGGGTGACACTGGAAACAGTGATGGCAACTACGTCAGCGGTGCTCAGCCTGGGCTTGAGCACGCCGTTCTCCGGGGTGGGGGCGGGCATATCCTGATCCTCTGGTTGTTATTGGTGGTTGAGGCAGTAGGAATTGGTAAGGTGCGTCGCGTGATGGGGACGCTGTCGTTGTGGGCAGATTCTCGGCAGACCTCCCGGAAACGCCAATCACCCTATTGGAGTACGCCCCTTGACGATGCCCGCCCCGGATCAGCCAAGCTTGGGTACCCCTTCCCCTCATATCGATAGGAGAACCGGATGGACAGTCTGTTCAGGGAAGCCGCCCTGCACGCCGGCCTGGGCCGCACAATCGGACAGCTCGGTGGCGACCGCTTCTGGAAACAGCTCATCCTGCTGCTGCACCAGTGGCTGCCCTTCGACAATGCGCTGGCGACCTTCTACCCAAGCGACGGGGCGCCTCAACCCCAGGAGGAGTACGACGCTGAACCGCAGGCCGGGCCGGCCTCCATGCCTGTCTACCTGGACGGTTTGTACCTGCTCGACCCGTTCTACCAGGCTTGCCGCGAAGGCCTACCCAATGGTTTCTACCGGCTGGAAGAGATCGCACCTGACCATTTCCGCCAGAGCGAGTACTACCTGAACTACTTCCACGACAACGTTCTGGAAGACGAGGTGCAATTCATCGTCCAGCTGGAGAGCCAGGGCAGCCTCTCATTGTCGCTGGGCATGCGTCGCCGCTTCAGCGCCGAGGAGTGTGGATTGCTGGGGTTGCTGTCGGGATGGGTCTTGCCACTGATGAAACAGCACTGGCTGCAGCGCACCCATGTTCCGTTGCTGACACGCCAGGATGAAGTGGCCTCGCAGGTGCGCGACGCCCTGAGCCAGTTCGGCGCCGGTGTGCTGTCGGATCGGGAGCTGGAGATCGCCCGACTGATCCTCCGGGGTTACTCGTCCAAGGCCATGGCCGAGCGACTGGCGATTTCACCGGAAACGGTGAAAGTGCATCGTCGGCATCTCTACGCCAAGCTGGACATTTCTTCCCAACCGGAGTTGTTCTCGCTGTTCATCCAGGCCCTGGGACACGACCCGGAAAACCCCTGAGCTCTACTTGAAAGTCTCGGCCCACTCGGCGAACTGCATGCACTGGCCGAACGTCAGCACGTCCTGCGTATCGGCCAGGCAGTCGATGGAAACCCGGCTCTTCTCGCTGGCAACGTACTCGCTCACGCATTCACGCTCGTTGCGCTTCAAGCCCTTGTAGAAGTCGTCCATCTTGAACATGGCCTTGTCCAGCTGGTTCTGGGTGATCTTCTGCTTGCGCACTGCATCGCGACCGAGCTTTTGCGTCTCATTGATCAAGGTGGGCATACGCGCGATAGCCGTAGAGCACTGCTGCATGCCCTTTTGCTGGAGCTGGGCGGGTGTGAGCGATGGTGACTGCGCCGCGGCGTCCACAGCAGGTTCCGGCTGCTTGGGCGGGAGCGCATCCATGCTGTTCACCTGGAGGTTGTCGCTCTGTACGGCGCGGCTCTGGGGCGGCGGAGTGTCGGTGAAGTGCAGCTTCCCATCGGCATCGCGCCACTGGTAGACCTGGGCGGTAAGGGGTTGCGCCAACAGCAGGGCAATGGCGGCAAAAGCAAGACGGGGCGGCATCCTCGGCCTCCTAGATAGCGCAGTGCCAGCACACTACATAAGGTGCTCGTCGAGGGCAACTGGCGGGGGCAAGGATGTGTAGATCTTCTCTTATGGCCCGGCGCGGCCAGGGGACGTGGAGCGGGCAGCGGGCTCGCTCCACAACGCCGGAATCAGTGGAAATGCCGGCCTAGACCTGCCGGAACGCCGCTGGCGTCGGTGGGCTGCCAGGGTCCCTGCGGGCTATTGGAGTAGCTCCAGCCATTATCCCAGCGATAGTAAACGCGCTCGCGATAGAAGACGTTGCGCTCACCTTCGAGCACATAGACGCCCAGGCCGGTATCCCAATAGCAATTACCACCGGGTGGCGGAGCGAAGCGCGGGTGGGCCTTCATGCGCGGGGCCTGCTTGGGAGGCTGCGGCTGCACCGGCGGAATGGGGCGATTCTGCGGCGGCGGAGTCTGAACCGCTGGCGGCTTGCGGGAAGGCTCCCACTCCGGCTCATCGGGTTCATGGTACGGACCCTGGCCAGCACAGCCGGCCAGGGTCAGCAGGAGACAGATCAGGGGCAGGCCGAAGCGAGTGCTCGGCGCTGCCGAAAGTGCAGTTTGGATGGTCATTTCTTGTCCGGGCTGTCGATGGTCAGTCGTTGGGTATCCGACGTACCAGTAGACAGCGGCGAACTGCTTCCTATCCATTCACCTGCGGTCGCATTGCCACTACGGGAGATCCGGGCGACCAGTTGCACCTGTGGGAAGTTGGACAGCTTTAGCTGCGGCATCATCGCGTCCGCGTCGCTCAGGCTTACTTCCACCGGCAGGTCGGCCACAGTCATGCGCTTGACCGCCAGTGGCATGGGCGGACCGGAGGTGGCGCGGGCGAAGATGAACACACTGTCGCCCGGCTGCACCTTATCCTTCAGTGCTGCCGCCAGATCGACATGGACCTTGAGCTGGGCACCGGTTGGAGCCGGGGCTGCGGCGGGCTCTTCTACTGCCACACCGCTTTCCTTGAGCTTTTCGCGCGCCTTGTCGATACCGCCCTGCAGGGCAGCGCGGGACGGGTCGTCAGCCGGAAGCTGGGTGATCAGGCGCTCCCAGTAGGTGATCGCATCCTGGAAGCGGCCTTCCTCGAAGCCTGCAATACCAAGCAGTCCGAGACTGGTGATTTCGTTGGGGTCGGCCTTCAGGGCCTCTTCAGTGAGCGCCTTGACCTCGGGGGTCAGCTTCTTCTGGCTGGCGAAGTACAGGGCCTGTGCCCACTGGCCAAGCAGCTCGGGCTCACGGCCCCCGCGCTTGACCGCCTGCTCGTAGGCACGCGCGGCGTCCGCCGGCCGATCCTGGGCCATGTAAGTACGACCAAGGAAGTACCAGCCTTCAGCGGATTCCGGCTGTGCCTCGACCACCCGCTCCAGGCGCGAAGTCATTTCTTCGATGCTGCGCGGCTGCTCGCGCAGTTCACGGGCCAGCTCCACCTTGTTGCTGGCGCCCCAATGCAGGTACAGGCCAAAACCGAGTGCCGGTGCAAGGATGGCGGCCACCAGCGGCAGGGCCTTGCCCAACCGGGAAATGCGGTTGATGTCGGCACCTTCGGTATCGGCCAACAGCTCACGGGCTGCTTCTGCGCGGCCAGCCTCGAACTGCTCGGCCGTCAGGGTGCCGGCGGCGTGCTGGGAGTCCAGTTCGTCCAGGCGCTCCTGATAAAGGGCCACGTTGAGGGCGGTGCGGTCTTCCTCGGTCTGGGCCTTGCGGCCGCGGAGCACGGGGATCAGCAGGAAAGCCAGGGCGACCAGCAGAAGCAGGCCGGCGGCGAGCCAGAAATCGATCATGAGTCTTTCTTGTCCTGGTTCTCGGAGTTCAGCAGGGCATCGAGGCGGGCCTGCTCATCGGCGGAAAGCAGCACCTGCGCAGGGCTGTTCTCTACTCGGCGGCGGCGGACGACGATGATGCCCAGCACCACCAGCCCTCCTATCAGCAGGCCAGCGGGGCCATACCAGAGCAACACGGTGCGGGCGTTGACCGGCGGCTTGTAGCGCACGAAGTCGCCGTAGCGCGCCACCAGGTAGTCGACGATCTCGTCGTTGTTCTTGCCCTCCTCCAGCATGCGGAAGATTTCCCGGCGCAGGTCGGTGGCAATCGGTGCGTTGGAGTCGGCGATATTCTGGTTCTGGCACTTCGGGCAACGCAGTTCTTCGGTCAGGACGCGGAAGCGCTCGCGCTCGGCCTCATCCTTGAACTGGTAGGTATCGATGGCGGCCTTGGCGACACCGGTAAGGGCCAGCCCCAGCAGGGCAGCAGCGATCAGACGCTTCATTTGCCGCCCTCATCCGCCAGGGACTGGTACAGAGGGGCCAGTTGCTCGCGCCAGACCACTTCGTCGATCACGCCGACGAACTTGTGGCGAATGATGCCGTCCTTGTCGATCAGGAAGGTTTCCGGCGCGCCATACACGCCCAGGTCCAGACCGAGGCTGCCCTGTTCGTCGCGGATGTCCAGCTGATAAGGGTTGTGGAATTCCTTTAGCCATTTCAGCGCGGCGGCGTTGTCATCCTTGTAGTTGACGCCGTAGATGGTCACGCCCATCTGTGCCAGCTTGTTCAGCACCGGGTGCTCGACGCGGCAGGAGACACACCAGGTGCCCCAGACGTTAACCAGCGCCGGCTTACCTTTGAGATCGGCCTCGGTGAGGGTGCGCTCGCCGGTTACATTGGGCAGCGAGAAGGCCGGGAACGGTTTGCCGATCAGGGCCGAGGGTAACTCGGCCGGGTCAAGGAACAGCCCGCGATAAAGGAATACCGCGATGGCAAGGAAGCCCAGCAGCGGCAGGACGAGGATCAAACGCTTCATGCTTGGGCTCCAGCCATCCCCAGCGCCTCACGGACGCGGGTCTTCACTTTCACGCGGTAGCGGCGGTCGAAGGCCGCCAGCAGGCCGCCAAGGCCCATCAGCAAGCCGCCCAGCCAGATCCAGCGGACGAAGGGTTTGACGTGAACGCGCACAGCCCAGGCGCCATTGTCCAGGGGTTCGCCGAGCGCGACGTAGAGATCGCGGGTGAAGCCAGCGTCGATGCCGGCTTCGGTCATCACCGATTGCTGAACGGTGTAGAGCCGCTTCTCCGGGTGCAATACCGTCACCTGGTTCTCGCCCTCATAGACGGTCACGGTTCCCTTGTCGGAGGTGAAGTTCGGGCCTTCATGATGCGCAGCGCCCTCGAAGAGGAAACGATAGCCGCCCAACTCCACCGACTCGCCCGGAGCCAGCCGCAGGTCGCGCTCAGCGCTGTACTGGCTGGATAGCACTACGCCCAGGGCACAGACGGCGATACCGGCGTGGGCCAGTTGCATGCCCCAGTAGCTACGGGTCAGGCCAGCGGCGCCTTTGAGCAGGCCCTTGTGACGGGTCTTGTCGAGCAGATCGCGAACACCGGCCAGCACGACCCAGGCGGACAACGCGCCCACAGCCAGCACCGCCCAGTGGAAGTCGCCATAGAAGAAGGCGGCCAGCACACCCAACAGCAGGCTGCCGATCAGCACCGGACCGAGCATGCCCAGCAGCCATTTCACCGGCGTATCCTTCCAGCGCACCAGCACGCCGACCGCCAGGGCCAGCATGACGAGGCCCATCAACGGCAGGAACAGGGCATTGAAGTACGGCGGGCCCACCGACAGCTTGGCGCCAGACAAGGCATCCAGTACCAGCGGGTAGAGGGTGCCGAGCAGGATCATCGACGCCGCCACCACCAGCACCAGGTTGTTCACCAGGAGCAGGGTCTCGCGGGACCAGAGAGCGAAGCCCACCTGGCTCTTCACAACGGGAGCACGCACCGCGAACAGCGCCAGCGAACCGCCCACTACCAACAGCAGGAACGCCAGGATGAACACACCGCGCTCCGGGTCGGAGGCAAAGGCGTGTACAGAGGTCAGCACGCCGGAACGGACCAGGAAGGTGCCCAGCAGGCTGAGGGAGAACGCCGCGATGGCCAGCAGCACGGTCCAACTCTTGAACACGCCGCGTTTCTCGGTCACTGCCAGGGAGTGAATCAGCGCAGTGCCCACCAGCCATGGCATGAAGGAGGCGTTTTCCACCGGATCCCAGAACCACCAGCCGCCCCAGCCCAGCTCGTAGTAGGCCCACCAGGAGCCGAGCACGATGCCGACGCCAAGGAAAGCCCAGGCGATGATGGTCCATGGCCGCGACCAGCGCGCCCAGGCGGCATCCAGCCGTCCGCCG
This sequence comes from Pseudomonas sp. BN606, assembly GCF_029873115.1. Lineage (NCBI taxonomy): Bacteria > Pseudomonadati > Pseudomonadota > Gammaproteobacteria > Pseudomonadales > Pseudomonadaceae > Pseudomonas > Pseudomonas sp. BN606. Next base: position 98,067 of record NZ_SSOF01000082.1, read on the forward strand.
AGCAATGCGGCGATGGCGAAGGCGAAGGCCACCGAGAAGCCCACGTAGCCCATGTACAGCATCGGCGGATGGACGATCAGGCCGAAGTCCTGCAGCAACGGATTGAGGTCGTTGCCGTCAGCCGGCATGTTCGGCAGCAGGCGATTGAACGGGTTGGAAGTGACGATCAGGAACAGCAGGAAGCCGATGCTGATCATCCCCATGACCGCCAGCACACGAGCCAGCATCACTTCCGGCAGTTGCCGGGAGAAGATCGAAACCGCGAAGGTCCAGCCACCGAGGATCAGGGCCCACAGCAGCAACGAGCCTTCGTGGGCGCCCCAGACGGCACTAAACTTGAAGTACCAGGGCAGTGCACTGTTGGAGTTACTGGCGACATAGGCGACGGAGAAGTCATCCACCATGAACGCGTAGGTCAGGCAGCCGAAGGCAAAGGCCAGGAAGGTGAACTGCCCCCAGGCAGCCGGCTGAGCCAGGCTCATCCACTGGCGGTCACCACGCCAGGCGCCGATCAGCGGCAAGGTCGCCTGCACCACAGCCATGCACAGGGCAAGAATCAGGGCCAGGTGGCCGAGTTCGGGAATCATCAGGTCACCCCTCCTTCTTCGGGAGTTGGCCACTTTCCTTGAGGGCCTTGGTCACTTCCGGCGGCATGTAGTTCTCGTCGTGCTTGGCCAGCACTTCGTCAGCCACCAGCACGCCATCGGCATTCAGCTTGCCAAGGGCGACAATGCCCTGCCCTTCACGGAACAGGTCGGGAAGAATGCCGTGGTAGCGGATGGTCACGTTCTTCGCGAAATCGGTCACGACGAACTGCACGTCCAGGGAGTCGCCGCTGCGTTGCACCGAGCCCTTTTCCACCATGCCGCCAGCACGAATACGGGTGTCCTGCGGGGCCTCGCCATTGGCGATCTGAGTGGGGGTGTAGAACAGGTTGATGTTCTGTTGCAGCGCGGACAGCGCCAGCGCCACGGCGATGCCCACACCCGCCAGGATGGCAAGGATGATGAACAGGCGCTTCTTGCGAACCGGATTCACTTCGACTCCTCCCGGCGCAAACGACGCGCCTCGTCTTGCAGGTAACGGCGCCGCGCGATCAGCGGCATGGCGACGTTGATGGCCAGTACCACCAAGCTGATGCCGTAGGCGGTCCAGACATACAGGCCATGGTTACCCATGGCGAGAAATTCGGTGAAGGAAGAAAAACTCATCAGACCTTACCCACTTGTGCCTGAATCTCGGCCTTGGCCCAGCTGGCGCGGGACTCGCGCTTGAGCACTTCCAGGCGCATGCGCATCAGCATCACGGCGCCGAAGAAGCAGTAGAAGCCGAGCACCATGATCAGCAGCGGCACCCACATTTCCGCCGGCATGGCCGGCTTCTCAGTGATTTTGAAGGTGGCAGGCTGGTGCAGGGTGTTCCACCACTCCACCGAGTACTTGATGATCGGGATATTGATCACGCCGACGATCGCCAGCACCGCACAGGCCTTGGCAGCACTGTCACGATTGCTGATCGCCTGCCCGAGGGCAATGAGACCGAAGTACAGGAAAAGGAGGATGAGCATCGACGTGAGGCGGGCATCCCACACCCACCAGGCGCCCCAGGTCGGCTTGCCCCAGATGGCGCCGGTAACCAGAGCCACGAAGGTCATCCAGGCACCGATAGGCGCGGCGGCCTGCAAGGCGACATCGGCGAGTTTCATCTTCCAGACCAGACCCACTACCCCGCACACGGCGAGCATGATGTAGCAGGACTGGGCGAGGAAGGCCGCCGGCACATGGATGTAGATGATTCGGAAGCTGTTGCCCTGCTGGTAGTCCGGCGGCGCGAAAGCCAACCCCCAGACCAGGCCGAGGGTAATCAGGATCACCGCTCCCCAGGCGAGCCAGGGCAGCCAGCGACCGCTGATCTCATAGAACCACTTCGGCGACCCGAGCTTGTGGAACCAGGTCCAGTTCATCGGGGCCACCTGCTCGGCGCTGCGGCCTGTTCGGACATCGGCAGTTTTCTCATCAGGGCAACTCTATTTCTTATTCGCCGACGCTGATGGTCAGGCCAGCGGCAATGGCAAAGGGTGTCAGGGTCACCGCCAGGGCGGTGAGGCTCGCCAGCCACAACAGGTGGCCGACGGTCGGCAATCCTTGCAAGGCCGCCTGCAACGCCCCGCTGCCGAGAATCAGCACCGGGATGTACAGCGGCAGGATCAGCAGCGCCAGCAAGAGGCCACCACGCTTGAGACCGACAGTCAGCGCGGCGCCGACGGCGCCCAGCAGGCTCAAGACCGGGGTACCCAGCAACAGCGAAATCAGCAGGACGGGCAGGCATCGTGCCGGCAGGCCAAGCATCAGTGCCAGCAACGGGGCCAGCAGCACCAGGGCCAATCCGGAAAAGAGCCAGTGTGCCAGCACCTTGGCCAGGACCAGAAGCGGCAGGGGGTGCGGCGAAACGACCCACTGTTCGAGGGAGCCGTCTTCGAAGTCACTGCGGAAAAGCCCGTCCAGCGAGAGCAGGACGGCCAGCAGGGCCGCTACCCAGACCAGGCCGGGGGAAAGGCTTTGCAACAATTGGGTCTCGGGGCCGACGGCCAGCGGAAACAATGCGACCACTATGGCGAAGAACACCAGCGGGTTGGCCAATTCCGCCGGACGGCGTACCAGCAGGCGGGCTTCGCGGGCGACCAGCAGTGTGAAGACGTTGCTCATGCGCGGCGCTGCCCCAGGTCGAGTTCACGGTAGCCGGTGGGTACCTGGCCCATGGTGTGGTGAGTCGTGAAGACAACCAGGCCGCCCTGCTCGCAATGGCTCGCCAGATGAGCCTCTAGCTGGGCAACACCCTGCTTGTCGAGGGCGGTGAAGGGTTCATCGAGAATCCACAGCGGTGGCGCGTCCAGGTACAGGCGTGCCAGCGCGACGCGGCGCTGCTGCCCGGCAGACAGGGTGTGGCAGGGTACATCTTCAAAACCACGCAGGCCGACCGCTTCCAGTGCCCGCCAGATGGCGTCGCGCTCGGCGGGCTGGTGCAAGGCGCAGAGCCAGCGCAGGTTTTCCTCCGGGGTCAGCAAACCCTTGATACCGGCGGCATGACCGATCCACAGGAGGTTGCGCGCCAGCTCGCTGCGCTGGCTGGCCAATGGCTTGCCGTTCAGGCGAACTTCACCGGCAGTGGGCTGCATCAGACCGCAGAGGAGACGCAGCAGGCTGGTCTTGCCACTGCCATTGGGGCCGGCGACCTGGAGCATCTCGCCACGGGACAGTTGCAAGTCCAGCCGCTCGAACAGCAGGCGCCAATCCCGCTCGCAGGCGAGGGCCACGGTCTCGAGATAGGGACTGGTCACGGCATGAGTACCCGGGATGTATTCAAGTCAGGAAGGTGCCGGCCGCTATAATGGAGAACTCCAAGGCTCGCAGCCGGCCCGGACGGGGCGGCATTATACATGCCATATCCCCCCCCCGAAGCGAGCTTTTTCGACAGGTTGTAACCCCTTCATGACCGAAATCAGCGGCGCGCGCCCTCTCCCACCCAGCCAGCCCGTTTCCCGCCCCGTGCAAAACGCGGCGGACATGGCGCTCAAACTGCTTCAGCCCCTGGACGGACTGCTGGCCGCCGGTGAAAGCGCCGACGCCGAAGTCATCGCCCTGAAGGAAACCGCTCAGAGCTTCCAACTGCTGCTCAAGCTGACCCTGGCCAATGGCACTCAGACCACGCTTGAGGCCAGCAGCACGCGCCCTTTGGCCCAGGGAAGCCTGCTCAACATCACTGCCCTGTCGGATACCCGCCTGGCCATGGCACTAAAAGGCGGCGAACGTGCCCTCGGCAGCCTCGATCTCGACCTGCTGCCGGTGGGCACCCTGGTCCAGGGCAAGGTCGTGGCAAGCGAACTGGCCACCCAGGGCAAGGCCCAGTCGGCGGTCTACAAGGTACTGGTGAACGTGCTCAACACCCCGCTGGCCGGTAGCCAACTGAACATCGAAAGCCCGCGCCCGCTGGCCATCGGCAGCCTGCTGAGTGCCCAGGTCCAAGGTAGCCAGATGCTGCAGTTCCTGCCCCTCGCCGCTCAATTGGACCAACTCGAACTCACCCAGCAACTGGCCGGGCAGCAAAGCCGCCAGGGCTCCCTCGACGCCTTGCTCGGCGCTCTGCAAAGCACCGGCCGGGAGAGCCTGCCGGAAAACCTGCGCGCGGCCATGGACAAGCTGCTTGGCGCATTGCCCGACATCCGCCAGCTTGGCGACCCCAAGGTCCTGGCAGCCGCCCTGGAGAACAGCGGTGCCCTACTGGAGTCACGACTCCTGGCCGGGCAGTCCGGCTCCCTGGCCCAGGACTTCAAGGCCAACCTGCTGCGCCTGGTCGCCCAGTTGCTGCCGTCTTTGCCTACCGCCACCAGCCTGCCGACCATCGGCACCAGCAATGCCATGGCCCAGGCACTGCCGGCGTTCATCCGCAACGCTCTGGGTGCCCTCGGCCAGGCCAATGCCCGCCAGCAGGCGCTGAGTTTCCCCCTGCCCTCGCGCCTGGCGCAGGCCGCCGAAGAAGAAGGCGACCTGGAAACACTGCTCAAACTGGCCGCCGCTGCCGTTTCCCGACTGCAGACGCATCAACTCTCCAGCCTCGCCCAGACCCAAGTGACGCCAGAAGGCAACCTGCTGACCACCTGGCAGCTCGAAGTGCCGATGCGCAACCAGCAAGACATCGTCCCGCTGCAGATCAAGCTGCAACAGGAGCAGGAAGGCCGGCAGGAAAAGAACGAGCGCAAGGAAAGTCTCTGGCGTATCGAACTGGCCTTCGATCTGGAGCCCCTAGGGCCACTGCAGGTCCAGGCGCAACTGGCACAGGGCAGCCTGTCCAGTCAGCTATGGGCGGAACGCGCCGGTACCGCCGGATTGATAGATCGCGAACTGCCGAACCTGCGTGAGCGCCTTCAGGCCGCGGGCCTTACCGTCGGCGAACTGGCCTGCATCCAGGGCCAGCCACCGCGCGGGCACCGCACCACACTCGAACAACGCTGGGTGGATGAGACCGCATGAGCAAGAGACCGCGCCAGGCCATTGCCCTCTCCTACGACGGTACAAGCGCCCCCAACCTGACCGCCAAGGGCGACGACGAACTGGCCGAAGCCATCCTCGCCATCGCCCGCGAGTACGAAGTGCCCATCTACGAGAACGCCGACCTAGTACGTCTGCTTGCACGTCTGGAACTGGGCGATGCCATCCCCGAGCCGCTCTACCGCACCATCGCTGAGATCATTGCATTCGCCTGGTACCTGAAAGGCAAATGCCCGGACGGCTTCGACCCCGATGCCGAACGTGATGTCACCCCTGCCCTGCCACTGCTCAACGGTCCGGGTTACTGAGTACCAGGCGTTCCCCCGCCAGTCCCTTACCCTGGGGGAAGTCCTGCAATTGCCACGCAAAGTACCCTTCGCGGAAATAGAACACCTGCCGATAGCCCCAGCTGACGGCCATCTTCACCGCCTGAGCACCGTGGGGGCAGACCTCGCTGTCGCAATAGATCACCAGGGGTATCTGGCGCGGCCATTGTGGCTGGGCCAGGTCACTGAACCGATCGAGCAGGTCAAGGTGCAGGGCGCCATGAATATGGCCCCAGGTCCACTCGCGCGTAGGCCTTACATCGATGAAGATCGCGCCGCGCTCATACAGGTAACGTGCCTGCAACACGTTGACCGTCATTGCGCCCTTTACTTCCATGGGGGCTTCCTGGGCCTGCAGGCAGGACATCAGGCATAACAACAGAACTGGAAGCAGACGCATCGCCGGACCTCCCCGGAGAGAAGCCCCGGAATTTCAGCTTAGGTCAAGCGCATAGCCAAGAATTGGAACGATTGGAACGGACGGCGATAGCGCTAAGAACAGCTCGCGCTAAAGCAGCTGACGGAAAGTGAGGTTGCCCGTGCATGAGTGGTGGCCAGCGCAACCCTCGCTGCCGGTATCAGTCATGCTCCGACTTTGCCTGATGGAGCCTGCTCACCAGTTCGGCTTCGGCCTTGGTCAGCCCACAGGAATGGGTGAGGTCATCGACGCTGGCGCCGAGACCTACCAGACGCGCCGCCTGGGAGAAGGAAAGGCTCGTGGGGTCGCGCTGCTCCATCCGGCTCAGTTTGTCCGGCAGCGGAGCCACTACGCGACGCAGCTCCTGAAGGTCTTCGCCCATACGCACGCTGCCGTCGAAATAGGCTTCGAGACGGCGCCCCAGCTCCTTGATCTTCTGGTCGCGCACTGCGTCGCGCTTGGCCTGCGCCTCCACTTCCTGGCGCAGGCGCTTGGCCAGCCAGTAGCAAGTCGCGCCCAGGCCAGCGCAGGCCAGGGCCAGAACCACCGCGAGCAGTGCAATCCAGATCAACTCAGATGCTCTCCAGCTCGGACCACTCTTCCTCGCTCATCATCTTGTCCAACTCGACGAGGATCAGCAGTTCGCCGTTCTTGTTGCAGACGCCCTGGATGAACTTGGCGGATTCGTCGTTACCGACGTTGGGGGCGGTCTCGATCTCCGACTGGCGGAGGTAGACGACCTCGGCCACGCTGTCGACGAGGATGCCCACCACCTGCTTGTCCGCCTCGATGATGACGATGCGGGTGTTATCGGTCACCGGCGCCGGGCCAAGGCCGAAACGCTGGCGGGTGTCGATCACCGTCACCACGTTGCCACGCAGGTTGATGATGCCCAGCACGTAGCTCGGGGCCCCCGGTACCGGAGCGATTTCGGTGTAACGCAGAACTTCCTGCACCTGCATTACGTTGATGCCGTAGGTTTCATTGTCCAGGCGGAAAGTCACCCATTGCAGGATGGGATCTTCGGCACCTTGAGCGGACGATTTCTTCATGTTCCCTAGCCTCTCTTGAGCCACCCTGGGCGGCGTACGCGGGTTAACCCGCTGTTGTGTTCATGGAGCTCCGTACGGCACGGAGCCACCCCTCAATTAAGTGACATGCGCTTGATGGCGCCGCTGGCGATCAGCTCGGCGAGGGCCGAGACGTCCAGCAGCGCACACATGTGTTCGATTACGGTACCGGCCAACCAGGGCCTTTGGCTACGCTGGCTGCGCCATTTGATTTCGTTCGGGTCCAGGCGGATGGAACGGCTGACCTGATGAACCGCCAGCCCCCACTCGTAACCCTGCACCGAAATCACGTACTGCAGGCCCTCGCGGAAGTCGTCACGGTAGCGCTCGGGCATGACCCAGCGCGCGGTATCCAGCACTTTGAGGTTGCCCGCCTGGCACGGCAGTATGCCGAGGAACCAGTCCGGCTGTCCGAACAAGGGCGTCAGCTCCTGACCGGCCAGAGGGTAGATGGAGCCAAGCGACACCAGCGGAACGGCCAGTGTCAGTCCGGCGACATCGAACAGCAGGCACTCGAAAGGTTCTTCACCCCACGCGGGCCGCCCACCGGCAACGAGCGCGGGAACATCTGAATGGAGCGCGCCCGGCATGCCGAGCTCTACCAGCGGCTCGACGCGCGCCTGCGCGAGTTCCGGCGCGGTCACAACCTCAGCCGGCACAAGCACTTCGGGCTCCAGGACCAGCAGCGGCTCTACTTCCAACTCCGGCGCAACCGGGATCGGAGTAGCCAGCGGCGCCGGCGCTGCCTCCAGCACGTGAGTCAGGCGTGCGTCACGTACCTGTTCTTCCAGCACCGCGGCTTCGAACTCTTCCCGGCTGATGCTTTCCGCCAGCTCGACTGAAGCCTCTTGCAACAGCGCATCCAGGTAGGACTGCAGAGCCAGTTGCGGGCGGGTAGCTGTGGCGAGAGGACGACTCATGTTGGGAACCCACGGAATTGATCTGTAGAGCCTATCGGCAGGCGGCACACTTCACTTGAGCTCCAGCAGTCGGCGTTGCAGCGCATCTCAGGCCACCTGGGTGGCCAGTTGCTGGCTGAGCAGGTGCTTGAGCAAAGCGCGGTAGGCAATCACGCCGCGGCTGTTGGAGTCGTACTGCGACGGCGTGACGCCGGCGCGACTGGCATCGCGCAGTCGGGTATCCACCGGAATGTAGGCCTGCCAGAGATTCTCCGGGTAGTTGTTGCGCAGCACTTTGAGGGTATTGAGCGACGCCTGGGTCCGACGGTCGAACAGCGTCGGCACGATGGTGTAGGGCAGAGCCTGCTTGCGCGAGCGGTTGATCATGCTCAGCGTGCTGACCATGCGTTCCAGGCCCTTCACTGCAAGGAATTCGGTCTGCACCGGAATCACCAGCTGCTGGCTGGCCGCCAGGGCGTTGACCATCAGCACCCCGAGCAGCGGCGGGCTGTCGATGATTGCGTGGTCGAACTGCTGCCAGAGCTGCGCCAGGCTCTTGGCGATCACCAGACCGAGGCCATTCTGCCCCGGCGATTGGCGCTCGAGGGTCGCAAGTGCGGTACTGGACGGTAGCAGCGAGATGCGCTCGTTGCTGGTCTGCAGCAGCAGCTCGCGCGGCAAACCATCGGGCACGCTGCCCTGGTTGAGGAACAGGTCGAAGCAGCTGTGTTCCAGCGTGTCCGGATCATGCCCGAAATAGCTGGTCATCGACCCGTGGGGGTCGAGGTCAACCACCACGACGCGCTTGCCGGCATCGGCCAGCAGACCTGCCAGGGCGATGGACGTGGTGGTCTTGCCGACTCCACCTTTTTGGTTGGCTACTGCCCAGACTCTCATCTTCTTCATCCTCCCGGCTGCGCTGATGCACCGAGACTTTCAACCTGCCCTATGGGGCAGGTGACGGGGAATTGACGGCACCCGCTGCAGGGGCCTGTGCTGGCGCTGCTGGTGCAGGTTGCGTGCCAGCCCTCTGCAGCGCGGCATCCGGCTTGGCATTGGCGCTACCGACGCCGCTGACACTGCGGCGCACATCGAGATTGCGGGAGATCACCAGCACCACGCGCCGATTGCGCGCGCGCCCTTCGGCCGTGGCGTTATCCGCAACCGGCTGGAACTCACCATAGCCCACCGCTGCCAGGCGGCGGGGCGCCAAACCGTCCATGGCCAGCATGCGCACGATGCTGGCGGCACGCGCCGTGGAAAGCTCCCAATTGGAGGGGAACTGCGAGGTGGCGATGGGCAGGTTGTCAGTGAAACCTTCGACGTGAACAGGATTGTCGTAGGGCGCCAGAATCCTGGCGACTTTCTCGATCAAGGTGAAAGCCACGTCATTGGGAACGGCGTCACCACTGGGAAACAGCAGACTGGAGTTCATCTCGATCTCCACCCAGAGTTCGTTACCGCGCACATTCAACTGCTCGGATTTGATCAAGTCGCCGAAGGCATCGCGTACGCTCTGGGCGATCTCTTGCAGCGGATCGGCACCCGGATCGTCGATCGAGCTCTGGCTACGCTCGCTCTCTTCCACCATGCTGCGGTCAGGCTCGGTGGTACGCGGCTTTTCCTCGCCTACCGGGATCGGCTTGATCGAGCGGTCGGGCTGGTTGAACACGCCGACCAAGGTTTCCGAAAGGATCTTGTACTTGCCCTCGTTGATCGAGGAGATGGAGTACATCACCACGAAGAAGGCGAACAGCAGAGTGATGAAGTCCGCGTAGGACACCAGCCAGCGTTCGTGATTCTCATGCTCTTCCTGATGCCGCCTGCGCGCCATGGCCCGTTCCTCAATCCATGAAGCCTTGCAGCTTGAGTTCGATCGATCGCGGGTTCTCGCCTTCGGCGATGGAGAGGATGCCCTCCAGCAGCATTTCGCGGTAACGCGACTGGCGAATGGCGATGGACTTCAGCTTGTTGCCGATGGGCAGAAGCAGCAGGTTGGCGAAACCGACGCCGTAGATGGTAGCGACGAAGGCCACCGCTATACCGCCCCCCAGTTGGCTGGGGTCTGCCAGGTTGCCCATTACGTGGATCAGGCCCATGACGGCACCGATGATGCCGATGGTGGGTGCGTAGCCGCCCATGCTCTCGAATACCTTGGCAGCTTGCAGGTCGCGCCCCTCCTGGGTGAAGAGATCAACCTCGAGGATGCTGCGGATGGATTCCGGTTCTGCGCCATCCACCAGCAGTTGCAGGCCCTTGCGAGCGAATGGGTCGGGTTCGCTGTCGGCGACCGGTTCCAGGCCCAGCAAGCCCTCCTTGCGCGCGGTCATGCTCCAGTTCACCACACGAGTGATGCCACCGGCGAGGTCCACTTGGGGTGGAAAGAGAATCCAGCGGAAGATGGCCAGCGCTCGCTTGAAGATGCTCATGGGCGTCTGCAGGAAAGCCGCGCCCAGGGTGCCACCCAGAACGATGAGTGCCGCAGGTCCGTTGAGCAGGGCTGCGGCATGGCCGCCTTCGAGGTAATTGCCGCCGATGATGGCGACGAAGGCCAGGATTACCCCGATGAGGCTCAGTACATCCATTACCTGGGTTTCTCCATTACATGCACGCCTCGACCAGGTGGCGGCCAATATCGTCCAGGCCATAGACCGCATCGGCCAGGTTGGCCTTCACCACTGCCATGGGCATGCCGTAGATCACGCAGCTGGCTTCATCCTGTGCCCATATCTGGCTGCCGCCCTGCTTGAGCAGGCGCGCACCTTCGCGACCATCGGCGCCCATGCCGGTCAGCACCACCGCCAGGACCTTGTCATTGTAGGCCTTGGCAGCCGAGCCAAAGGTGATGTCCACGCAGGGCTTGTAGTTCAGGCGCTCGTCGCCGGGGAGGATGCGCACCACGCCACGCGTGTCGACCATCATCTGCTTGCCACCGGGTGCGAGCAGGGCCAGGCCCGGACGCAGGACGTCACCATCCTCCGCTTCCTTGACGGTAATCCGGCAAAGCTTGTCCAGACGTTCGGCAAAAGCCTTGGTGAAGGCCGCCGGCATGTGCTGGACCAATACCAGGGGGGCCGGAAAATTGGCCGGCAGCTGGGTGAGTACACGTTGCAGGGCAACCGGCCCGCCGGTGGAGGTGCCAATCGCCACCAACCGGTAGGCCTTACGCTTTGGGGCGGCGGAGGCTGCCGGCGTTGCCGGTGCAGCATGGCTGGGCTGCGCCGGGGCATGAGCCGGGCGCGCCGGGATGCTGGCGGCAGCTGCCGGGGCCGCATAAGCCGGTTGCGCCGGGGCACTGAAGCTGCTGTAGCGGCGGTTGCTGCGAGCGATGCTGTGCACTTTCTCGCAAAGCAGTTGCTTGACCTTCTCGGGGGTGCGCGAGATGTCCTCGAAATTCTTCGGCAGGAAATCCACCGCGCCAGCATCCAGGGCATCGAGAGTGACGCGGGCGCCTTCGTGGGTCAGCGAGGAGAACATCATGACCGGCGTCGGGCAGCGCTGCATGATGTGCCGCACTGCGGTGATGCCGTCCATCATCGGCATCTCGTAATCCATGGTGATGACATCGGGTTTGAGCGCCAGTGCCTGGTCAATGGCTTCGCGGCCATTGGTGGCAGTGCCCACCACCTGGATATTGGGGTCGGAAGAAAGAATTTCCGAGACGCGGCGGCGGAAGAACCCGGAGTCATCCACCACCAGAACCTTGACTGCCATAAGAAAAAAGCTCCTAGCGGGCGGCCGTTCCCGGCCACCCCAGATCAACCACGGCGTGCGTAATGCTTGAGCATGCTCGGCACGTCGAGGATCAGTGCGATACGGCCGTCGCCGGTAATGGTGGCGCCGGACATGCCCGGCGTTCCCTGGAGCATCTTGCCCAGTGGTTTGATCACCACTTCTTCCTGACCCACCAGTTGGTCGACCACGAAGCCAATGCGTTGGGTGCCCACGGAAAGGATCACAACGTGGCCCTCCCCCTGCTCCTCAACGGCGGCATCTCGCACCAGCCAGCGTTTGAGGTAGAAGAGCGGCAGGGCCTTGTCGCGGACGATCACGACTTCCTGGCCGTCCACCACGTTGGTGCGCGACAGGTCCAGGTGGAAGATCTCGTTGACGTTCACCAGCGGGAAGGCGAAAGCCTGGTTGCCCAGCATCACCATCAGCGTCGGCATGATCGCCAGGGTCAGCGGGACCTTGATGACGATCTTCGAGCCCGAGCCCTTCTGAGAGAACACGTTCACCGTGCCGTTGAGCTGGGAAATCTTGGTCTTCACCACGTCCATGCCGACGCCGCGGCCAGACACATCGGAAATCTCGGTCTTGGTTGAGAAGCCCGGGGCGAAGATCAGGTTGTAGCACTCCAGCTCAGTCAGGCGTTCGGCGGCATCCTTGTCCAGCAGCCCCTTCTCCACGGCCTTGGCGCGAAGTACGGCCGCATCCATGCCCTTGCCGTCGTCGGTGATCATCAGAAGGATGTGGTCGCCTTCCTGCTCGGCAGAGAGGACAACGCGGCCAGTGCGCGGCTTGCCAGCGGCCTCGCGCTCTTCGGGCGATTCGATGCCGTGGTCGACGGCGTTGCGCACCAGGTGCACCAGCGGATCGGCCAGGGCTTCGACCAGGTTCTTGTCCAGGTCGGTTTCCTCGCCCACCAGCTCGAGGTTGATTTCCTTCTTCAGGTTTCGCGCCAGGTCACGAACCAGCCGCGGGAAACGGCCGAAGACTTTCTTGATCGGCTGCATCCGCGTTTTCATCACCGCGGTCTGCAGGTCGGCGGTGACCACGTCCAGGTTGGACACGGCCTTGGCCATGGACTCGTCGCCGCTGTTGGAGCCCAGGCGTACCAGACGGTTACGCACCAGTACCAGCTCGCCGACCATGTTCATGATCTCGTCCAGGCGCGCGGTATCCACCCGTACGGTGGTTTCCGCCTCACTGGCCACTGCGGGGCCGGCAGCGCCATTACCAGCGGCGGCAGGTGCAGCGGACTGACGAGGTGCCGAGGCCGGCTCGGTCTTGGCAGCGGGTCTGGCAACTGGAGCTGGAGCAGCGACGGGGGAAGGACGGCTGACAGCGGGGGTCGCGGCCGGCTCTTCAGTAGCACCGTTGAACTTGCCCTTGCCGTGCAACTGATCGAGCAGCGCTTCGAACTCGTCATCGGTGATGTTTTCACCGCTCGCTGGTACGTCCGGTACGACGGGAGCGGCCGGGGCGATGGCAGCGACTTCAGCGGCGCCATTGAACTTGCCCTTGCCATGCAGCTGGTCCAGCAGGTCCTCGAACTCGTCGTCAGAAATTTCGTCGCCCGCGCCAGCACTCGCCAGGGCGCTCACCGGGGTGCTGGCCGCAACGGCGGCTTCCGGTTCAACCGCAGCTACGAACTTGCCCTTGCCGTGCAACTGGTCGAGCAGCGCTTCGAATTCGTCGTCAGTGATTTCATCGGCAGTGGCTGCAACCGGCTCAGCGGCACCACCAGCGTTATCGCCCAGCGCGTCGAGCAACTGCTCGAACTCGCTGTCGGTGATATCGGCTTTCGCTTCGACGGGAGCCGACTCCACGATCACCGGAGCAGGAGCTACCGAAGAAGCAACCACGGGCTCGGCGCCTGCCGGCTCAGCGAGACGCGACAAGGCAGCCAGCAGTTCCCGAGTCGCAGGCGTCGGTTCGCTGCGCTCACGTACTTCGCGGAACATTTCATTGACCGTGTCCAGGGCCTGAAGCACCACGTCCATCAGCTCGGCATCCACGCGGCGCTCGCCCTTGCGCAGGATGTCGAAAACGTTCTCGGCGATGTGGCAGCACTCCACCAGCGCATTGAGCTGGAGGAAGCCAGCTCCGCCTTTCACGGTATGGAAACCACGGAAAATCGCGTTGAGCAGGTCCATGTCGTCCGGGCGGCTTTCCAGCTCGACCAGCTGCTCGGACAGTTGCTCCAGAATCTCGCCGGCCTCTACCAGGAAGTCCTGGAGGATTTCTTCATCGGCGTCGAAGCTCATAAGTGGAGTGCTCCCTAAAACCCAAGGCTGGATAGCAGATCGTCGACGTCGTCCTGTCCGGACACTACGTCCTCACGTATATCGGCATGGATCTGCGGACCTTCACCCCTGGAAGGATTTTTTTGTTGTTCCAGCTCAACGCGTAGCGCGTCGTGGTCGTGCTCGATGCCGGCGTAGCGATCTACCTGGCTGGCCATCATCACCAGCTTGACAAGGTTGCTCTCCACTTCGGTAACCAGCTGGGTCACGCGCTTGATCACCTGGCCGGTGAGGTCCTGGTAGTCCTGCGCGAGCAGAATGTCGTTGAGCTTGCCGGACAGCGCATCGGTATCGCGCTGGCTGCGGGCGAGGAACTGCTCGATGCGGCGGGCCAGGTCACGAAATCCGTCCGCACCGATTTCCCGACGCATGAAGCGGCTCCATTCCTCACCCAGCTTCTGGGCTTCGTCGCTCAGGCCGTTGAGCAGTGGCGCGCTTTCCTCCACCAGATCCATGGTGCGGTTGGCGGCCTTCTCGGTCATTTGCACCACATAGGAAAGACGGTCAGTCGCATCGGCGATCTGCGACATTTCCTGGGCATGGGGCAGATGCGGGTCGATCTGGAAGTTGACGATGGCGTTGTGCAACTCACGAGTGAGCTTGCCGACTTCCTGGTAGAGGCCGCGATCACGGACGTGATTGAGTTCGTGGATGAGTTGCACGGCGTCGGTGAAGTTGCCTTTCTCGAGGCTATCCACCAATTCCCGCGCACGGACTTTCAGGGTCGACTCGAAGTCTCCCAGCAGGTGTTCTTTCTGGTCCATGGTGCCCTCGCGGCTGACATTCAGCCGTTGACCCGCTCGAAGATCTTCTCGATTTTTTCTTTCAGGACCTGGGCAGTGAAAGGCTTGACCACATAGCCGTTCACACCGGCCTGGGCCGCTTCGATGATCTGGTCGCGCTTGGCCTCGGCAGTCACCATCAGGACCGGCAGGTGCTTAAGGCGCTCATCGGCGCGTACCGCGCGCAGCAGATCGATACCGGTCATGCCAGGCATGTTCCAGTCGGTCACGAGGAAGTCGAAGTTTCCGCTGTGCAGCATCGGCAGGGCCGTGGTGCCGTCGTCCGCTTCGGCGGTATTGGTGAATCCCAAGTCGCGCAAGAGGTTCTTGATGATGCGTCTCATCGTCGAGAAATCATCAACGATGAGGATTTTCATGTTCTTGTCCAAGTCGACCTCCGTACAGTCTCAAACGCCCCTCTTGCCGGGGACGCCATTCAAATCCGAAAGCGGTGTACCGCTCAGCGCGCGCGCCATTCGCCCAGCCGTGCGCGCAGACGTGCCGCGCACTGGCTATGCAACTGGCTGACTCGCGACTCGCTGACCCCCAGCACTTCACCGATTTCCTTCAAGTTCAGTTCTTCGTCGTAATACAGCGCCAGCACCAGGCGCTCACGCTCCGGCAGGTTCGCGATGGCATCAGCCAGCGCGGCCTGGAAACGATCTTCTTCCAGATCATGGGAAGGCGAGAATTGGGTGACACCGGCGTCCTCGTGCACGCCGCCCTGCTCGCCGTCCTGCAACAGGTCGTCGAAGCTGAACAGGCGGCTGCCCAAGGTGTCGCTCAGGATGCCGTAGTAGTCTTCGAGACTCAATCCAAGTTCGGCAGCAACTTCCTGATCTTTAGCGTCACGGCCAGTTCTGGCCTCGATGGTGCGGATCGCATCACTCACCATGCGCGTATTGCGATGCACCGAGCGCGGCGCCCAGTCGCCCTTGCGGACTTCGTCGAGCATGGCCCCGCGGATGCGGATGCCGGCGTAGGTTTCGAAGCTGGCGCCCTTGCTGCCGTCGTATTTCTTCGAGGCCTCGAGCAACCCGATCATCCCGGACTGCATCAAGTCTTCCACCTGAACGCTGGCCGGCAGGCGCGCGAGCAGGTGATAGGCGATGCGCTTGACCAGGGGGGCATAGCGCTCGATCAACTGATGTTGCGAATCCCTTGCCTGTGCCTTGCCGTACATACGCAGCCCCGTGGCGGGTGTCATACAGGGGTTTCCGCAGACGGCTGCCGGACCAGCCGCTCGACGAAGAACTCCAGGTGGCCCCGCGGATTGGCCGGTAGCGGCCAGCTGTCGACCTTCTGCGCGATGGCCTTGAAGGCCAGGGAGCACTTCGAACGCGGGAAGGCTTCATAGACCGCGCGCTGCTTCTGCACGGCCTTGCGCACCGACTCGTCGTAGGGCACGGCACCCACGTACTGCAGGGCGACGTCGAGGAAACGGTCGGTAACCTTGGTCAGTTTGGCGAACAGGTTGCGCCCTTCCTGCGGGCTGTGGGCCATATTGGCCAGCACGCGGAAGCGGTTCATGCCGTAATCGCGGTTGAGCAGCTTGATCAGCGCGTAGGCGTCGGTGATGGAAGTCGGTTCGTCGCAGACGACCACTATCACTTCCTGCGCTGCCCGGACGAAGCTGACCACGGAATCGCCGATGCCGGCGGCGGTGTCGATCACCAGCACATCGAGGTTGTCGCTGATTTCACTGAATGCCTGGATCAGGCCGGCGTGCTGCATGGGCGAAAGCTGCACCATGCTCTGGGTGCCGGAGGCGGCCGGGACGATACGAATGCCCCCCGGTCCCTGCAACAGCACGTCGCGCAGGTCGCATTCGCCATTGATCACATCGGCCAGGGTGCGCTTGGCGGTGAGGCCGAGCAGGACGTCGACGTTGGCCAGGCCGAGGTCGGCGTCCAGCAACATGACGCGACGGCCAAGATCAGCCAGGGCCAGCGAGAGGTTCACGGACACGTTGGTCTTGCCGACGCCGCCCTTGCCGCCGGTCACCGCGATCACCTGTACGGGATGCATACTACCCATTTCAAATACCTTGCCTTAGGGGCCAGTTGGCGGTCCAGCACCGCCCCCCGAGGAGGCGGTTCACAATTCTTCAACCGGCGCGGCGCGCCGGATTCTGGTAAAGCCCGGCGAACAGGTCAGCCATGGCTTCTTCACTCGGGTCCTCCGGAGCCTGGAGGCTGACCGCACGGCTCACCAGTTGGTGGCTGCGGGGAACCTGCAGATCATCCGGGATTCGCGGGCCGTCGGCCAGATAGGCTACCGGGAGATGCTGGCCGATAGCCAGCCCCAAAACCTCGCCCAGGCTGGCCGCTTCGTCCGCCTTGGTAATGATGCAACCGACCAGGCCGCAACGCTTGTAGCTGTGATAGGCAGCCTTGAGCACCTGGCTCTGACTGGTGGCCGCCATCACCAGGTAATTCTTCGCGTTTATCGCACGGCTGGCCAGTGCTTCGAGCTGCATGGTCAGGGCCGGATCGTTGACCGGCAGACCGGCGGTATCGATCAGCACCACGCGCTTGCGGGCCAAGGGAGCCACAGCCTGGGTCAGGGACTGGCCAGGATCGACCAGGGTCACCGGCACATTGAGGATTCGGCCCAGGGTCTTGATCTGCTCCTGAGCACCGATGCGGAAGCTGTCCATGCTCACCAGGGCGACGTTTTGCGCGCCGTACTTAAGCACGTAGCGAGCAGCCATCTTGGCCAGGGTGGTGGTCTTGCCCATGCCGGCCGGACCGACCAGGGCGATCACTCCGCCCTCTTCCAGCGGTTCGGTCTGCGGGGTGCGAATGGCGTGGGACAGGTGCGCCAGCAGCATGCGCCAAGCCTGACGCGGCTCGCTGACCTTGGCCACCTTGTCCAGCAGGGCCCGGGCCAGTTCGGCCGGCAGCCCCATGCGTTGCAGGCGGCGCCAGAGGCTGGCCTGCTGAGGGCGGCGGCTCTGCATCTGGCCCCAGGCGATGGAGCCGAGTTGCACTTCAATCAGTTCGCGCAGGCCGCTCAGCTCGAAACGCATGGCATCCAGGGCAGCCTGATCCACGGCAGCGGGCTTGGGCGCGCTGACGGGCTCCGCGGCGCGGGGGACTGCGCGCGGACGACTCATGGCGGCGGCCAGGACGGATTCCGGCAGTTCGGATTCGATGGCGGTCAGCGGCTCGCCGGCGAACAATTGACGGTCCTTGCCGGCGTCAGCCTGGGCACGCGTGGTCAGCTCAGCCTGGGCTTCGGCGATGCGCGCCTGGGTCTTGCGCAATTCCGCCTCGAGGGCCGGGTTCGGCCTGCTCGGGGCTGCTGCCGGCATTGGGTAGTCCAGCGCCGCGGTCAGCTCGACACCGCCGGCGACACGGCGGTTACCGATGATGGCGGCATCCGCGCCCAGTTCATCACGCACCAGCTTCATGGCTTGACGCATATCGGCGGCGAAGAAACGTTTGACCTGCATGGCCGTTGACCTCGGTTAGTTCTGCCCCACAGTGGCAACTATGGTGACCTGCTTGTTGTCCGGTATTTCCTGGTAGGCCAGTACGTGCATGGTTGGCACGGCGAGCCTTGCGAAGCGCGACATCATCGCCCGGATCGGCCCGGCCACCAGCAGGATCGCCTGCTTGCCGAGCATCTCCTGGCGCTGCGCCGCTTCCACCAGGGAACGTTGCAGCTTCTCGGCCATTCCGGGTTCGAGGAGAACGCCATCTTCCGAACCCTGTCCGGCCTTCTGCAGGCTATTCAGCAATATCTGTTCCAACCTGGGTTCCAGAGTGATCACAGGCAGCTCCGGCTCTAGTCCCACAATGCTTTGCACGATTGCGCGGGCCAACGAGACGCGGACGGCAGCCACCAGCGCGGCGGGATCTTGACTCTTGGGCGCCATGTTTGCGATGGCTTCGGCGATGGTGCGGATGTCACGCACCGGCACCTGCTCCTGCAGCAGGGCCTGAAGTACCTTGAGCAGGGTCGAAAGCGACACCATGCCCGGCACCAGCTCTTCGGCCAGGCGCGGCGAACTCTTGGACAGGTTCTGCATCAGTTGCTGGACTTCTTCGTGACCCAGCAGCTCGTGGGCATGTTTGTGCAGCACCTGGTTCAGGTGAGTGGCGACCACGGTGCTGGCATCGACCACGGTGTAGCCGAGCGACTGCGCCTGGTCGCGCTGGCTGGCGTCAATCCACACGGCCTCCAGACCGAACGCCGGATCCTTGGCGGCGACACCATTGAGGGTGCCGAACACCTGGCCGGGGTTGATCGCCAACTCGCGGTCCGGATAGACCTCCGCTTCAGCCACGCTTACCCCCATCAGCGTCAGCCGATAGGCGTTGGGCAGCAGGTCGAGGTTGTCGCGGATATGCACCGAGGGCATCAGGAAGCCCATTTCCTGAGAGAGCTTCTTGCGAACACCCTTGATCCTCGCCAACAACTGGCCGCCCTGGTTGCGATCCACCAGCGGAATCAGGCGGTAGCCCACCTCCAGCCCCACGAGATCCACCGGAATCACATCGTCCCAGCCCAGTTCCTTGGTTTCCTGGGCACGCTGGGCCGGCAGCAGCTCCTGCTGACGTTGTTCTTCCTTCACAGCCTGATCCTTGACCTGTTTCTGCCGATGCCAGATCCACCAGGCACCGCCGCCAGCCACAAGACCCAGACCGATGAAGGAGACGTGCGGCATGCCCGGCACCAGACCCATGGCAATAAGGATGGTGGCGGACACCGCCAGCGCCTTGGGCGAGGCGAACATCTGGCGATTGACCTGCTGGCCCATGTCTTCGGAGGAAGACACTCGGGTCACCATGATGGCCGCAGCGGTAGATAGCAGCAGCGACGGAATCTGCGCCACCAGACCGTCACCGATGGTCAGCAGCGAGTAGATGCGGCCGGCGTCACTGAAGCTCAGGCCATGCTGCAGCATGCCGATGGCCATGCCGCCAATGAGGTTGATGAAGAGAATCAGCAGGCCGGCGATGGCATCGCCGCGCACGAACTTGCTCGCGCCGTCCATGGAACCGTAGAAGTCGGCTTCCTGGGAAACCTCGGAGCGGCGCTTCTTGGCCTCGGCCTGGTCGATGAGGCCGGCGTTGAGGTCGGCGTCGATGGCCATCTGCTTGCCGGGCATGGCGTCCAGGGTGAAACGCGCACTCACCTCGGAGATGCGCCCGGCACCCTTGGTGACCACCACGAAGTTGATGATCATCAAGATCGCGAAGACCACGGCACCGACGACGTAATTGCCGCCCACCACGACATCGCCGAATGCCTGGATCACCTTGCCCGCGGCGTCATGACCGTCCTGGCCGTGGAGCAGCACCACGCGGGTGGAGGCGACGTTCAACGCCAGGCGCAACAGGGTGGCGACCAGCAGGATGGTCGGGAAAACCGCGAAATCCAGGGGACGCAGGGCATAGACGCTGACCAGCAGCACCACGATCGACAGGGCAATGTTGAAGGTGAAGAACACGTCGAGCAGGAACGGCGGCACCGGCAGGGTCATCATGCCCAGCATCACCAGCACCAGCAGGGGCACCCCGAGGTTGCCACGACCCATGCCGATCAGGTTGTTGCGGACATTGCCGATCAGTTGCGTACGATCCACTGCTACTCCCCTACCCCTTTCGCGAAGCATCGCTTCGCACATCCAATCTTTTGACGCCAGGTGGCGTCGCAATCCCCTTTGTGCAAGAAGCTTTCCAACTTCGTTAAGGGGCTGAATGAAAAGGACTAATTCGGGGAATGGCCTGTAAGTGCGAATGAATTCGCCCCTACAGGATGGTGACTGGCGTCACTCATCCCGCCGCAAATCCGGCGGGATCGGCAGGTTGTTCAGCGGCGCCGGGCGCTTGCCGCGGCCGGCACGGAATTGCTTGAGTTGATAGACGTAGGCCAGGACCTGGGCAACGGCAAGGTAGAGTCCGGCGGGGATTTCCTGGTCCAGTTCGGTGGAGTAATACACCGCCCGCGCCAGGGCCGGGGACTCCAGCACCGTCACCTGGTTCTCCTGGGCAATCTCGCGGATCTTCAGTGCGGTGAAGTCATTACCCTTGGCCAGCAGCAGCGGCGCGCCGCCCTTTTCGGCGTCGTACTTCAACGCCACGGCGAAGTGAGTCGGGTTGGTGATGACGACGTCGGCCTGAGGCACGGAGGCCATCATGCGCCGCTCGGCCATCTCCCGCTGAAGTCGGCGGATACGCGACTTGACCTCAGGCTTGCCCTCGGAGTCCTTGTACTCGTCGCGCACTTCCTGCTTGGTCATCATCAGCTTCTGCTTGTTGTCCCAAAGCTGGAAGGGCACGTCCACGGCGGCAATCAGGATCAGGCCGCAGGCGAGCCAGACAGCACTCCAGCCCACTACCTGGACGCTGTGCAGGATGGCCATGTCCAAGGGCTCATGGGCAATGGCGAGAAGATCGTCACGGTCTGAATTGAGCACCGCGAGCGCCACCAGCAGGATGAGTGCGAATTTGGCCAACGCCTTGAGCAGTTCCGCCAGTGCATGCAGGGAGAACATTCGCTTGAGCCCGGAAAGCGGGTTCATGCGACTGAACTTGGGCATCAGCGCTTCGGTCGAGAACAGCCAGCCGCCCAGGGAAATCGGGCCGACGATGGATACCACCAGTAGGGTTATCAACAGCGGCAGCAAAGCGTCCAGCGCCATCTTGCCCGAGGTGAGCAGGAACAACCCCATGCTGCGCTCATCCATCAGCACCTCGCGCGGCAAGTCGAAGTTGCTGTGCATCAGCTTCATCAGCATGTCGGCAATGCCACCACCGGTTGCGAGGAGGCCACCCGCGCCAGCCAGGGTCACGGCTAAGGTATTCAGCTCCCGGGAACGGGCGATCTGTCCCTTCTCGCGGGCCTCCCGCAGCCGTTTCCCTGTGGGTTCCTCGCTCTTATCCGCCCCGCTCTCACTTTCTGCCATGGCTCACCTCAGCAGTAGGCCCGCGTAACCGCCGGGACGGGTAAGGAGTTGTTCATCGCGCCCTCGCCAGCTCACGCATGAGCTGCAGGGCGTCACTGGCCAGTACCTGGTACTGGGAGAGGATGTCGGCCATGCCGATCCAGACGATCACAAGGCCCAGCGCCAGGGTCAGTGGGAAGCCGATGGAGAAGATGTTCAGCTGGGGTGCTGCGCGGGTCATCACGCCGAAGGCCAGGTTGACCACCAGCAGCGCGGTGATCGCTGGCAGCGACAGCAGCAACCCTGCCCCCATCACCCAGCCGAGCTTGCCGGCCACTTCCCAGTGATGATTGGTCAGCAAGCCGCCGCCTACCGGCAGGGTGACGAAGCTCTCGGCGAGTATCTCGAAGACCACAAGATGGCCGTTCATGGAGAGGAACAACAGGGTTACCAGCATCAGGTAGAACTGGCCAAGCACCGGCACCGAAACACCGTTGGTGGGGTCGACCATGGAGGCGAAGCCCAGGCCCATCTGCATGGAGATGATCTGCCCCGCCACCACGAAGGCGTGGAAGAACAGTTGCAGCACGAAACCGAGCAAGGCGCCCACCAGAATCTGCTCGCCCACCAGCAGGATGTTGCCGAGGTTGATGGCGTCGACCTGCGGCATGGGGGGCAGCGTGGGCACCAGCACCACGGCAATCGCCAGCGCCAGGTACAGGCGAACGCGTGTCGGCACGAGCTGCGTGCCGATGATCGGCATGGTCATCAACAGCGCGGCAATGCGGAACAACGGCAGCAGGAAGCTGCCGATCCAGCCGCCGATCTGCGCGTCGCTGAGTTCGAGCATGGTCAGCCGATCAGCATCGGGATGTTCTGATAGAGCGTCTGGATGTACTCCATCAGTTGGCGGGTCAGCCAGGGGCCGACCCAGATCAGGGTGAGCAGCATCACCAACAGACGCGGCAGGAAGCTCAGGGTCTGTTCGTTGATCTGCGTGGCGGCCTGGAACATGGCCACGATCAGGCCGACCACCAGGCTCGGCACCACCAGGATCCCGACGATGATGCAGGTCAGCCAGAGCGCATCACGGAACAGGTCGATTGCAACTTCCGGAGTCATCGCAACTCTCCTAGACGCCGCCGAAACTGCCGGCAAGGGTGCCGATGATCAACGCCCAGCCGTCCACCAGGACGAAGAGCATGATCTTGAACGGCAGGGAGATGATCAGGGGCGAGAGCATCATCATGCCCATTGCCATCAGCACACTGGCCACCACTAGGTCGATGATCAGGAAGGGGATGAAGATCATGAAGCCGATCTGGAATGCTGTCTTCAACTCGGAGGTGACGAATGCCGGGACCAGGATGGTCAGCGGCGCAGCATCCGGGCTGGGTATATCAGTACGCTTGGACAGGCGCATGAACAGGTCGAGGTCGCTGGCGCGAGTCTGCGCCAGCATGAAGTTCTTGATCGGCACTTCAGCTTTCGCTATCGCGTCCTGGGCCGTCATCTGCTCATTGAGATAGGGCTGCAGCGCCTCGCGGTTCACCTGGTCGAATACCGGCGCCATGATGAACATCGTCAGGAACAGTGCCAGGCCGATGAGGATCTGGTTCGACGGCGTCTGCTGCAGACCAAGCGCCTGGCGCAGGATGGAGAAGACGATGATGATTCGGGTAAAGCTGGTCATCAGCATGACGAACGCAGGAATGAAGCTCAGCGCCGTCATGATCAGCAGGATCTGCAGGCTTACCGAGTATTCCTGCTGACCTTCGGGATTGGTGGACAAGGTAATGGCGGGCACCGACAGCGGATTGTCGGCGCCAAGGGCCAGGGGCGCAGCCAGCACCAGCAGCAGCGCAATGAGGAGGCGGGGCATCAATGCTTGTCCTTGCCGAGCAGTTCCATCAGTCGTTGAGCGAATTCCGGGCTAGCCGCCTCGGCGTCAGCCTGTTGCACGGGCTCTTTCAGTACATGCAGCGGCGTGATGCGTCCAGCACTGATGCCGAGCAGGATCTGCTCACCCCCCACCTGCACCAGCACCAGCCGATCACGCGGACCCAGTGCCTGACTGGCTACCAGCTTGATCACCTGGCCACCACGCGGCCCGAGTTGCTGCACCCGACGCAGAAGCCAGGCAAGCAGGAAAATCAGTCCGACCACCAGCAACAGGCCGATGGCCAGTTGCCCCAGTTGCGCAGCCATACCGCTTCCAGCCTGGGTAGCCGCCGTAGCGGATGCCGGAGTGGTCACAGCGGTTTCGGCGGCAATGCCGCTGATGGGCAGAAGCGACAGCCCGGCAAGAAGAAAACGGTGCATGGTTTCAGCGCAGCTTCTTGATGCGTTCACTCGGGCTGATCACATCGGTCAGCCGGATACCGAACTTCTCGTTGACCACCACCACTTCGCCATGGGCGATCAGGGTTCCATTGACCAGCACGTCCAGCGGCTCGCCGGCCAGGCGGTCAAGCTCGATCACCGAGCCCTGGTTGAGCTGCAGCAGGTTACGGATGGTGATGTCGGTGTTGCCCACTTCCATGGAAATGGACACCGGGATATCCAGGATCACGTCAAGGTTCGGGCCGTCGAGGCTTACCGGACCGCTGGCCTTGGGTACGCTGCCGAACTCCTCCATCGGCGCGCGTGGCGAACTGGGAGCTGTGCTGCCCTGATTCATCAGCGCGTCGATATCGTCCTGGGAAGCATCACCGGCTTCGGCCAGGGCCGCGGCCCACTCATCGGCCAGGGCCTGTTCTTCTGGGGTAGTGTCCATGTCGTTTGCCATCGCTTGACCTCGGCTGGCTCTGAATTCGTGGGAAACGCGCGATCAGCGCTGGCGTTCGATCGGTTCGAGGATCTGCAGGGACAGATTGCCCTTGTGCGATCCCAGCTTGGCCTTGAAGGCCGGCACGCCATTGGCGCGCATGATCATGTGCTCGGGCAGCTCCACCGGGATCACATCGCCGGGCTGCATGTGCAGGATGTCTCGCAATTTGAGTTGGCGACGTACTACGGTGGCGGCCACCGGCACGCTGACGTCGAGGATGTCCTCACGCAGCGCCTTGATCCAACGCTCGTCCTGGTCATCGACGTCGGATTGGAAGCCGGCGTCGAGCATCTCGCGGATGGGCTCGATCATCGAGTACGGCATGGTGATGTGCAGGTCGCCGCCACCACCATCCAGCTCAATGTGGAATGTGGATACAACCACCACTTCGCTGGGGCTGACGATGTTGGCCAGGGCCGGGTTCACTTCCGAGTTGATGTACTCGAAGTTCACATCCATCACTGCGTGCCAGGCCTCGGCCAGGTCGACGAAGGCCTGGTCCAGCACCATGCGCACGACGCGCAATTCGGTCGGTGTGAACTCACGCCCCTCGATCTTGGCGTGACGACCGTCGCCACCGAAGAAGTTGTCCACCAGCTTGAACACCAGCTTCGCATCGAGGATGAACAGCGAGGTGCCGCGCAGGGGCTTCATCTTCACCAGGTTGAGACTGGTGGGCACATAGAGCGAGTGCACGTACTCGCCGAACTTCATCACCTGCACACCGCCCACCGCCACGTCCGCGGAACGACGCAGCAGGTTGAACATGCTGATGCGGGTATAACGGGCGAAGCGCTCGTTGATCATTTCCAGGGTCGGCATGCGCCCCCGGACGATGCGGTCCTGGCTCGTCAGGTCATAACTCTTGACGCTGGCAGGGTCCGCGTCGGTTTCGGTTTCAACCAGGCCGTCATCGACACCGTGCAGTAGCGCGTCGATCTCATCCTGGGACAGCAGGTCTTGAACAGCCATGGTTGTACCTTGCCTACTGCAGTACGAAGTTGGTGAAGAGCACTTGCTCGACGGTGATCGCCCCGGTTTCCTGCTTGGCCAGCTCCTGCACGGTGGCGGTGGCCTGCTGGCGCAGCATTTCCTTGCCCACCGGGGTGACCAGGTTGTCGAAGCTCTGGCTGGAGAACAGCATGACCAGCTTGTTGCGCAGAACCGGCATGTGCACTTTGAGTGCATCCATCTCGGCCTGGTCACGGGCCATCAACGCGACGCTGACCTGCATGTAGCGCTGGCGACCGTTCTGGCTGAAATTGACTACGAAGGCTGGTGCCAGCTCTAGATAGATGGCGGGCTGTTTGGTCGGCGCTGCGGCCGCGGCTTCTTCCTTGGCCGGCTCAGCGGCCTTGTCGCCGCGACTGAGGAAGAACCAGGTGGCGCCGACCGACAGACCGATCGCCAGCAACAACGCCACGACGCCCAGGATAATGAGCTTCAGCTTGCTCTTGCCGCCTGCCACAGCGCCCTCTGCCGGGGCCTTCGCTTCTTTCTTCGCCATGCCAATAATCCGTCGCCTGGCGGGGAAAACCCGCCTTTTCCTGGGGAATGAGCAAGTGTTATGCCAGCTCGCCGGCCAACCAGCGGTTCAGGCAAATGCTTCAGGGCTGCGGATATACCAGTGTCAGGGGCGGCTGTCACGAAGTCAGGCGTAGAAGTCCACCAATCCGCGTCCACCACCCGCGCTGGCCGGGCGGATCTCGCTATGGCTCACGCTGATTTCCTCATCGCCCCCACCGCCAAAGTCGGCACGGCCACCGCCGGAGCGCCGCTCGCCGTCGCCACCCTGCCCCTGCCAGCCACGGTTGAGCGACTGGTCGGAAACGTTCACGTCGGGCTGGTTCATGCCCTGCTGGGCGAACATATCGCGCAGTCGATGCATCTGCCCTTCCAGGGCATCGCGAACGTTGGCGTTGGGACTGGCGAAGGTTACCTGGGTCTGATCCTGGGTCATATGCACGCGTACCTCGAGTCGCCCCAATTCCTGCGGATCGAGCTGGATCTCAGCGGACTTGAGGTTCTGGCTGGACAGCCACATCACGCGGTCCACGACCGCCTCGCTCCAGCCGCCCTGCTGCATGGCAACCGGCTGTCCGGGCACCAGTGCCGGCGCGCGCTGGGCCTGGGCAGTCTGCTGGCTGATGGACTGGCTCAGCGCATTGAGACGACTGGCCAGCAACTCGTTGCGCACTTCACCTTTGTTTTCGCCAAGGCCTTCCGCCAGTTCCACCGACAGCTCGGTGGATGAAAGGGCCTTGTCCAGCTTGCCCTCACCGGTCTCCAGCGGCTTGTCTGCGAAGGCCGCCAGGGCATCGGCGAAGTCCTGATCTGCGGTCGGCGCTGTCTGCGCCGCCTGGGTGGCCGCGCCTTGCGCCTGCTGGGCGGCCTGAGCGCCCTGGTCCAGTGCCATTTTCACGGCCGGCAAGCCATTGAGCTGGTCCAGGTCCGGATCGAGACTGGCTTCGGTCAGGGTCGCCGGCGCACTGCTGGTCACCTGTGGCGTCACCGGCAGTGCCGGTAGCGCTTCGCCGGAACCATCCGCCGCTACCGACGCGGCATCGGCAGCCAGTTGGCCGGTCATCGCCATGAGCAGCAACGGGTCCATTACCGACTCATCCGGTTTCTCTTGGGCTTCACCGTCTTCCTCGCCCGGCAACGGCTTGCCGCTTTCGGCAACCGCCGGCTGGTTAGTGGCAGGATCTACCGCCGGCTTTTCCTGGCCAGCTGCCTCATCCGACCTGGTCTTGGCTTGCCTTGCAGCCGCCTCGCTCCGTTCGACAGCTTTTGCCTGGCGTTCTTTCGCGTACATCTGGGCGAAGCTGGAAGCCTCGCCCTTGTTGGTTTCCGCCGGTTTTTCCGGGGCTTTTGCGGCCGGTGCTTTCGGCTTCACTTCAGGCCTGGCCTGAAGAAGCAGATCGGGGGCAACGGGCATGGGCACTCTCCGCTCGGGTTGGTTCGTGCCAGTGTGACTGCAAGGGACGGGCCAACATGTCCGACAGCGAGTGGAAGCGTTGATCAGTGCGCCAGTCCGCTTCGCGCGTCCTGCAAGAGATCACGGACGATGAGAAATTCCTGCTCGATCAGCAGGATGACGCCTGGCGCATCGGACAGCTGGTCACGGCGGGCCATGTCCTCCAGTTGCTTGCACAGGCTCGCCAGCTCAAGGGCCCCCATGTTGCTGCAGCTACCCTTGAAGCTGTGGGCGGCCAGGCGCAGGGCCTGGCTATCGGACGCGGCGTTGGCCTGACGGATCTGTCGCAAGCGCTCCGTCGAGTCCGCCAGGAAGGTATCCAGCAGCACCGGAAACTCGTCCTCCATGACGTCCCGCAAGGCGGACAGCACTGAATGGTCGAGATGGATATCGGACAAACCCGTCGCTCCCTCTACTGAACGTCAGAAAATTATGCCTTAACGGGCCAGCGGAATTCGACGCGTATGCCCCTGCCATCCTCGGCGGGCTCACAATAGGCGGTGAGCTGCCTGATCAGGGTCAGGCCGCGGCCGCAGAGGCCGTCCATCATTGGCTCACGAGCCAGGACAGTCCCCAGGTCGAAGCCTTTGCCGCTGTCTTCCACATGCACCAGCAAGCGCCCTCCCCTGCCCTCCGGGACCAGCTGCAGATTGAAGCGCACGTAGCCATCGTCCAGCCCGGCAAGGCGTTCGCTGCGCTCGCGATAATAGCGGGCGAAACCTTCGGCGTTGCGCTTGAGGGAAGAATCCAGCCCCAGTACGCCGTGCTCCAATGCATTGGAGTAAAGCTCAGCCAACACCGTATAAAGCGCTCCCCCCTGGTCGCGCAGCCCCTGGACCTCCAGCAGCAACTGCAGGAGGAAGGGCAGCGGGTTGAAGCGTTTAAGCGTCTGGGCGCGAAACTCGAAAGAGGCCGACCAGTCAAGCGGGCTGGCCTGGCCGCTGTCGGTGAAGGCCAGCTTGGCACGCTCGGTGGAGTCATCGAGCATGCGCACTTCGATCATGCTCACGTCGTCCTGGGCATGGCCCCGGAAGGCGCTCAGGGCCAGCTGGATTTCGTCGAACAGCCGGTTGCCGTCGCCATTGGCATTGAAGACTTCGCGCAAGCGCTGGTCCCCAAAGGTTTCGTCGCTGTCATTACGGGTTTCCAGCACCCCGTCCGAGACCAGGAAGATGCGGTCGCCCGTTTCGATGGGATAAGACTCGAAATGCGCATTGAAACTGCCCTGGTCAAGCACGCCCAACGGCAGGTGGCGCGACACGAGCGGCACCAGTTCGCCGCTATCGGCGCGGCGCAGATACCCTTCGGGAAGGCCGCCGTTCCATACCTCGACCAAACGCCGCTGGAAACTCAGATTGAGAAAGGTCGCACAGCAGAACACGCCAACCGGCAGGATGCGTTTCAGCTTGGCGTTCATCTCCCGCAGGATGTCGGCCATGGCATAACCCTTGGCGGTCATGCCGTAGAACACCTCGGCCAGCGGCATGGCACCAATGGCTGCCGGCAGACCATGGCCGGTGAAGTCGCCGAGCAGCACATGCATGCCACCCGAGGGCTTGTAGGCGGCCAGTAACAGGTCGCCATTGAACAGCGCATAGGGCGATTGCAGATAGCGGATGTTCGGGGCACTCAGGCAGCCGGAGTGCGCCACCTTGTCAAACACCGCCTTGGCCACCCGCTGTTCGGTGACCAGGTGTTCGTTATGCCGGGCGATCAGGTCACGCTGCTGCAGCACTGTGTCTTGCAGACGGCGCAGACGGTCGAGCGCCTTGATTTTGGCTTCGAGGATGACGCGGTTGTAGGGCTTGGCGAGGAAGTCATCCCCGCCCGCCTCCAGGCAACGCACCAATGCCTCGTTCTCGGTGAGGGAGGTGAGGAAGATGATCGGCACCAGGGCTTCGCCGGCCAGCTGCTTGATCTGGCGGGCAGCTTCGAAGCCATCCATCACGGGCATCAGGGCATCCATCAGCACCAGTTGCGGCTGTTCTTGCTGGAACAGCGCCACGGCCTCGCGGCCATTGGCGGCCGTCAGGGCCCGGTGGCCCTGGCGGTTGACAATGGTGGACAGCAGCAGCCTATCCGCTGCGTTGTCCTCGGCAATCAGGATCGTCAGCGGCGACGGCATGGCAACAGGCCTCAGGCGATCTGGAACAGTTGTTCGAAGTTGGAGATGGCGAGGATTTTGCGGACGTCGGGGTTGCAATTGGCAAGGCGAATCTGGGCACGCTCGCCACCGGCGTGGTCACGCAGCAGCAACAGCATGCCAAGTGCGGAGCTGTCGAGGTAGGTGGTGCCCTTGAGATCCACGACGTAGCGCTTGGGGGTGAAATTGACGCGCTCGTAGGCGTCGCGGAATTCCTGGTGGGCGCCGAAATCGAAACGTCCCTGGATAGTGATGGTCAGCTCCTGCCCATCGTCTGAGGGCATCGAGGTGATGGCCATGCAAAGCTCCTTGTTCAAATTCGGAATGCGCGTGGTGAAGATTTAGCACCCACCATCAGGCACGGCAACTGGAAAGCGGCGAGCCGGGAGAATTTATGGTTCTGAGATGACACGTTGAAGAATGCATTCGCTTTCGCGCTGAACGGTTGGTGTGCACGGCGCACCCTACTCCTCACCTCTGGCGGGCAAGCGTTGCACCAGTTCGTCCAGCAGCTTCTGCTCGCGCTTGTCCTCGGCTGCCCGGGCCTCGTCGAGGTAACGCTGCACCAGCTTGCGCAGCCCCTCGAGACGCGCATAGCGCTGTTGCCAGGCCGCGCGGGCCTTGTCGAGGTTCTCGCGGTGCCATTTGACGCTCTGCAACTGCTGGCCGATGGCGGATTCGAGCTGCGACAGGAAGCGCTGGTAGTTCATCAGCCATTGGCCGGAAACACCGCGCCGCCCTTCCTCGATCCATTGCTGCTGGTAGTCGGAGCGATAGCGCTCCAACTCGCCCAGTTTCATCTCCGCCTGAGTGACCTGCGCCTGACAGCGACCGAGCATGCGCGCGGCTTCACGCTCGGCGCGCTCGGCCATTTCGACCACCGGCGCCAGGCGCGCCGCCCGATTGCGTGACATGTGCTATCAGCCCTGGATACCCAGGGCTGCCGCAAGACGCTGGGCGCTCTGGGGAAGGCTCTCGCTCTCGTCGAGGCCCTGGCGCAGAAAGGCACTCATGGCCGGCTGGCGAGCGATGGCCAGGTCGGTATCAGGGTCGCCGCCTGCGACGTAGGCGCCCACGCTGATCAAGTCACGGCTCTGCTGGTAGCGCGACCAGAGCTGCTTGAAGCGCTGGGCCATCTTCATGTGTTCGGGGCTGACCACCTGGGGCATAACCCGGCTGATGGACGCCTCGATGTCGATGGCCGGGTAGTGGCCCTCCTCGGCCAGGCGGCGGGATAGCACGAAGTGGCCGTCGAGTACGCCGCGCGCGGAGTCCGCAATCGGATCCTGCTGGTCGTCGCCTTCGGAGAGCACGGTGTAGAAGGCCGTGATCGATCCACCACCCTGTTCGGCATTGCCGGCGCGCTCCACCAGCTTCGGCAGTTTGGCAAATACTGATGGCGGATAGCCCTTGGTGGCCGGCGGCTCGCCAATGGCCAGGGCGATTTCGCGCTGGGCCTGGGCAAAACGGGTCAGGGAGTCCATCAGCAACAGGACGTTCTTGCCTTTGTCGCGGAAGTACTCGGCAATTCGGGTGCAGTACATGGCGGCACGCAGGCGCATCAGCGGCGCATCGTCCGCCGGGGACGCCACGACCACGGAACGTTTGAGGCCTTCTTCACCGAGGATGTGCTCGATGAACTCCTTCACTTCGCGACCCCGTTCACCGATCAGGCCGACGACGATGATTTCCGCCTCGGTGAAGCGGGTCATCATGCCGAGCAGCACGCTCTTGCCCACGCCGGTACCGGCGAACAGGCCGAGCCGCTGGCCACGGCCGACGGTAAGCAACGAATTGATTGAACGAATGCCCACATCCAGCGGCTCGCTAATGGGGTGGCGCTTGAGCGGGTTGATGGTGGGGCCGTCCATCGGCACCCAGTCTTCAGCCTTCATGCCACCCTTGCCATCCAGGGCGCGACCGGCGCCATCGAGCACGCGGCCAAGCATGGACATTCCCATGGGCAGGCGGCCGGTATCCGGCAGTGGCACGACGCGGGCGCCCGGGGCAATGCCGGAAAGGCTGCCCACCGGCATCAGGTAGATCTTGCTTCCGGCAAAGCCCATCACTTCAGCTTCCACCTGCACCGGGTGATAGCTGTCGTCGTTGATTACCAGGCAGCGACTGCCCACTGGTGCGCGTAAACCCTCGGCCTCCAGGGTGAGCCCCACCATACGCAGTAGGCGGCCTTCCACCATGGGTTGCGAAGGCAGATCGATGACATCGTTGTAACCCGCCAGCCGCTTGGCGAAGCTGGCGCGCTCAATACGCATGATCGAG
The DNA here is from genome assembly GCF_029873115.1 of Pseudomonas sp. BN606. NCBI lineage: Bacteria > Pseudomonadati > Pseudomonadota > Gammaproteobacteria > Pseudomonadales > Pseudomonadaceae > Pseudomonas > Pseudomonas sp. BN606. The sequence goes on from NZ_SSOF01000082.1 coordinate 129,764, forward strand.
GCTGTCCGGAGAGTCCAGGTCGACCACCAGATCGGCCGATGGCGGATGGACCTTCTGCTCGCGTTGTTGCTCGAAGAGCTGCTTCATGGCCAGGTTCAGGCGCGTCTCGATGCTGGCGTCGATGCGCGAATGTTCGGTCTCGACCCGGCAGCCGCCGGGCTCAAGCGCTTCGTCTTCGAGGATGCGCCAGCTTTCTTCATGGCGTTCGCGCAGGGCCTTCACCTGTTCGAAGTCCTGCGGGTTGATGTGGATGCGCACGTTGCTGGCGCCCATCGGCAGCAGCTTCAGCGCCTCGCGCAGCACATGGCGGATCTGTCCGGAATCCATGCGCAGCTCGCGCTGAATCACCTGGCGGGTGATCAGACTGGTGAGGTGCACCAGGGACTCCTCGATCTGCCGGTCCTGCTCGGCGATGGGGTCCAGCAAGTGCCCCATCAACGCGTCGAGCTGGGCCAGTCGGGCATTCACGGCAGCCTCCGCTTCCTGACGGGCCTTGAGCTGGCCGGCATGGAAACCGTCGCGCTCGCCGGTGGCGAAGCCTTCGTTGTAGGCGTCCTGGCGAATGGCCTCGAGCTCGTCCAGCGTCAGCGGCTTGACGTCCTCGACCGGCACTTCCTCGATCTGCGATTCAGGCTCCGGCTCGGGCACCGCCGCAGCCAACGGCTCTTCCGGCTCGGCGGGTTGCGGGGCGTCCGGATCGAAACTGGGCAGCGACCAGCGATCGAAGACGTTGACGTCCTTGGCGCGGATCAGTTCGCTTGCCGAATCCTTGTTGGCCATGGGCGCCGCCTCAGATCATTTCTTCGCCGCCCTTGCCGCCGAGGACGATTTCCCCGGCTTCGGCCATACGGCGGGCGATGGTGAGGATTTCCTTCTGCGCCGACTCGACGTCGCTGACACGCACCGGGCCCTTGGCTTCCAGGTCGTCGCGCAGCAGCTCGGCCGCGCGCTTGGACATGTTCTTGAAGACCTTCTCCTTGATCGCGTCGTCCGAGCCCTTGAGAGCCAGGACCAGCACGTCGGAGGACACTTCGCGCAGCAGCGCCTGGATGCCGCGGTCATCGACGTCGGCCAGGTTATCGAAGACGAACATGAGATCTTCGATCTGCGTAGAGAGGTCCTCGTCCACTTCGCGGATGGAGTCCATCAGTTGGCCTTCGACCGAGCTGTCGAGGAAGTTCATGATGTCCGCCGCGCGCTTCACGCCGCCCATGGTGGTGCGGGTGGTGCTGGCGTTGCCGGCGAACTGCTTCTCGAGGATCAGGTTGAGTTCCTTGAGCGCGGACGGTTGCACGGTATTGAGCGACGACACGCGCAGGACGATGTCCAGGCGGACCTTGTGGTCGAAGTGGCTGAGCACTTCGGCGGCCTGGTCCGGGTCGAGATAGGCGACCACGATGGCCTGGATCTGCGGGTGCTCGTAGCGGATCACGTCGGCCACGGCACGCGGCTCCATCCACTTCAGGCTGTCCAGGCCACTGGTGCTGCCGCCTAGCAAGATGCGGTCGATCAGGTTGTTGGCCTTGTCCTCACCCAGGGCCTGGGTGAGCATCTTGCGGATGTAGCCATCGGCACCGACGCCCAGGCTGGTCTGGTCGCCGACGATCTCGACGAACTCGCTCATCACCTGTTCCACCTGTTCGCGATGGATATTGCGCATCTGTGCCATGGCGACGCCGACCCGCTGCACTTCCTTCGGCCCCATGTGACGGAGCACCTGGGCGGCGTCGGTCTCGCCCAGGGACAGCAGCAGAATGGCGGCCTTGTCGACCTTGTTCAGCTTGGCGGGAGCGCGGTTATCACTCATCGGCGTTGATCCACTCTTTGACTACCAGGGCCACACGGCCAGGATCTTCGGCCACCAGGCTCTTGATGGCGTTGAGCTGCGCATCATACCCGTCGCTCGGGCTGGGCAGGAGGATGCTTTGCGGGCCGCCCAGGCTGACGCGGTCATCCGACAGCTCGCCCGATAGCCCCATCTCGCCCAGGTCGGCATCGCCGCGACCGCCGTCCAGGTCCCTGGACTTGCCGGTGCCACTGATGTTGTTCAGCACCGGGCGCAGCACACCGAATACCAGCACCAGGATGAAGAGCACGCCCAGCACTTGCTTCACCACATCCCAGAACCAGGGCTGGGTGTAGAAGGGAATGTCGATGACTTCTTCGCCGCTGTCGTTCATGAAGGCGGTGTTGATCACGCTGACGCTATCGCCGCGGCTGGCGTCGTAGCCCACCGAGTCCTGCACCAGGCGGGTGAAGCGAGCAATCTCGTCGGCGGTCCAGGGCACTCGCGTGGTTTCGCCAGTCTGTGCGTCGACCTTCACCTGATCGTCCAGAACCACCGCGACAGAAAGCCGGCGCAGGCGGCCCTGCTGCTGCTTGGTGTAACTGATGGAACGGTCCAGCTCGAAGTTGCGGGTGGTCTGATCGCGCTTGTCTGTCGGGTACGGCGCGAGCATCGGCTTGCCAGTGGCTGGGTCGATGATCTGCTGGCCGTTGTCATCCAGCAGCGGCTGTCCCGGCTGCACGCCGGCCGTTGCTGACCCGGTGGCTTGCTGGGGTGCGGCGCCCGGCGCCGGTGGCTGGTTGGACAGCGCACCCGGCACGCCTTGCGGACCGCCGTTGTTCTGGCGCTCTTCGGCGAGCTTCTGCTCGCTGCGCAGGGCCGGTTGATCCGGGTTGTACATTTCGGAGGTGGATTCGACCGCGCTGAAATCCACGTCCGCGGATACTTCCGCCTTGTAGCGGCCATTGCCCAGCACCGGCTGCAGGATGCTGTGCACGCGCTGGGTGTACAGGGTTTCCATACGACGGGTGTAGTCGAACTGCTTGCCGGCCATAGTCAGCTCGGACAGTTCCTGCTGGTCGGACAGCAGGTTGCCTTTCTGGTCGACGACGGTGACCTGCGACTTCTCCAGTTCCGGCACGCTGGTCGCCACCAGGTTGACGATCGCCATTACCTGGCTCGGCTCAAGGGAGCGGCCCGGATAGAGTTCGACCAGAACCGAAGCGGTTGGCTTGCGCTCGTCACGGACGAACACCGAGCTCTTCGGAATGGCCAGGTGCACACGCGCACCCTTGACGTTGTTCAGACTGGAAATGGTGCGTGCCAGCTCTCCTTCCAGACCGCGGCGATAGCGGGTGGCCTCCATGAACTGGCTGGTACCGAGGCCCTGTTCCTTGTCGAGGATCTCGAAGCCGACAGTATTGTCGCTCGGCGCAACACCAGCGGCGGCGAGCTTCATGCGGGCACGGGCCAGGTCGTCTGACTTGACCAGCAGGGCGCCGGAGTTGGGCTCGATCTTGTAAGGGATGTCGGCCGCCCCCAGGGTTTCCACCACCTGGTTTGCGTCCATCCCGGACAAACTGCCGTACAGCGGGCGATAGTCCGGCTGCTGCGACCAGAGCACCACGGCAAAGCCGATGGCGACACTGGCGGCCAGGCCAACCAGGAGGCCAACCTGACGCAGCATGCTCATCTGCGAGAGGTTTTCCAGGAAGGACAGGCCGAACAGCGGCTTCTTCTCTCCCTGCGCTTCCGGCGCATCAGCCTTGGCAGGAACCTTTGCAACAGCGGCTTCAGCCATTTCTCAATCCGTCCTCAAACCGGCATCTGCATGATGTCTTGGTAGGCCTGGACCAGTTTGTTCCGCACCTGGGTCATGGCCTCGAAGGACACGCTGGCTTTCTGCGAGGCGATCATGACATCGGTGAGATCGACACCCTTCTGACCGACCTCGAATGCGGTGGCCATGTCGGTGGAAGCCTTCTGGGTTTCCGAAACCTTGTCGACCGCCTTGCCGAGCATGTCGGCGAAGCTCGGCGCACCGGCCTCGGGGGCTGCCACAGGGGCAGGCTTGGCACGGGCCATTGCGTCCATCTGCATGGAGCGCATTTCCAACATCAGGCGATTGAACTCAACACCCTGGCTCATCTCATTCCTCCAACTGTCGCGCTTTTTTGACGCTACGCGATCCGATGAAGGGGTATCTGCAACAAGGGTGCCAAAAGCTCAGGGACGGGTGTTACGGGGAAGGTTGCGAACTTGTAGGAGCGAGCTCTGCTCGCGAAAAAAACGCGCTCGGGCCGTTCGCAAGCAGAGCTCGCTCCTACGAAAGGTTTGCCGGGACTGGCCTTTCCGCCTCCGGCGTCAGCTGGCGTAAAGGTAGGCCTCTACATCCATTCCGGCGTCGCGCATCTGGGCCAGCTTGTAGCGCAGCGTACGCGGACTGATGCCGAGACGCTCCGCAGCTTCCTTACGACGGCCACGCTCGGAACGCAGAGTGTCGATGATCATCTGGAACTCATGGCGGCGCAGGTCATCGCCCAGCGCGCTTGGCGCCTCGGCAGGCATTGCGGCAACCGGTAGCGATACCACGGGGGCGGCAATCGGAAGCGACGTCACTGTCGGCATGGCCGGGATGATGGCCATGCCGATAGGCGCGGTCAGGCACAGGTCGTGGGGCTGGATGAGCCCGCCCTGCTGCAGGATCAGCGCGCGCTGCACGGCGTTGTCCAACTCGCGGACGTTGCCCGGCCAACCATGGGCCAGCAGGGCCGCATGAGCTTCGACGGAGAAGCGCACGGCAGCGTGATTCATTTTTTTGACGTGTTTCGCAAGCAGGCGCTCGGCCAGCGGCAGGATATCCGCCGGACGTTCCCGCAGCGGGCGCCAAGCCAGCGGGAAAACCGAAAGGCGGTAATAGAGGTCTTCGCGGAAACGCCCCGCCGCCACTTCCCCGGCGAGGTCGCGGTTAGTGGTGGCGAGCACGCGGATATCCAGGCTGATCGGCCTGCGCGCGCCGACCCTTTCCACTTCGCGCTCTTGCAGTACCCGCAACAACTTGGCCTGCAGGCCCAATGGCATTTCGGAAATCTCGTCGAGCAGGATGGTGCCGCCATCGGCCATCTCGAACTTGCCCGGAGCACTGGCAATTGCGCCTGTGAAGGCACCCTTCTCGTGACCGAACAGAGTGGCTTCGAGCATGTTGTCCGGAATCGCCGCGCAGTTGATGGCGATGAAGGGGCCGTTGGCACGGGTCGACTGCTGGTGGATGTACTGCGCCAGCACCTCCTTGCCAGTGCCAGACTCGCCCGAGATGAGCACTGTGGAGTCACTGCGCGCCACACGAGCGGCCAGTTCCAGCAATTGACGGCTGGCCGGCTCCAGGGCGACCGGACCATCGCTGGTGAGCTGGGTTACACGCCCCAGCGCATGGCGCGCCACAAGGTCCAGCAGGGTGTTGGGTTCGAACGGTTTTACCAGGTAGTCGGCGGCGCCCTGACGCATGGCATCCACCGCTCGCTCCACCGCGCCGAATGCAGTCATCAGCAATACCGGAAGCTGCGGGAAACGCTGGCGAACGACGGCGAGCAACTGGTGGCCGTCCATGCCGGGCATGTTGACGTCGCTCACCATCAGGCCGAAGGACTCTTCACCCAGTGCCACCAGCGCGGTTTCGGCACAGTCCACGGCGCGGAAGTCGTAACCACCGATCAGCAGCGTGTCCGCCAGGGCTTCACGCAGGGCGCGGTCATCTTCGACCAGCAGAATTTTGGCAGTCATCGTCCTTACTCCTGTGTAACCGACTGCGCCGCGGGAATCAGCGGCAGGACCAGGGTGGCGCAGGTACCGCGACCGGGTCGCGAGCGCAACTTCAGCTCGCCCTGATGGGCACGCGCCACCGCTTTGACCACAGCCAGCCCGAGGCCGGTACCGGTGGTCTTGGTGGTGAAAAAGGGTTCGCCCAGGCGCGCCAGGGTAGCGGCGTCGATGCCCGGGCCGTTGTCACTGATGGACAGCCGCAAGTCGCCGCCGCGCCTATAGAGGTGGACCTTGAGACGCAGATCACGTCCTGCGGCCTGGTTGGCGTTCTCGATCAGATTGAGCATCGCGCCCACCAGGGTGTCGCGATTGCACAGCACCTCTCCCCCGGTCAGATCGCACTGCCAGCGCACTTCCTTGCCTTCCACATGGGACTCCGCCGAGGCGCGCAGTGCGGAGAACACGGCAGATGGTGCCAGGCGATCCGGCAGCGGCAGTTCGCCGCGCGCAAACACAAGCATGTCGCGGACCTGGTGCTCCAGCTCATGCAGGCGCTCTTTCAGGCGCCCGGCAAACCGCTGCTGCTGATCCGTCGGCAAGACCTGCTGGGTCAGGTGGCTGGCATAGAGCAAGGCCGCAGAAAGCGGCGTCCGAATCTGATGGGCCAGGGAGGCGACCATGCGCCCCAGGGCGGAAAGACGCTCATGACGGGACAGCTGATCCTGCAGGCGACGGGTTTCCGTCAGGTCTGTGAGCAAGACCAACTGGCCGGGTTCGGCATTCAGGGAGCGAGTGGCAATGGAAAGGCGGCGGCCGTCCTTGAGGGAGATTTCATGGCCGTCGTCTTCACGCGGGGCAAAGTTACGAGCGATCACTTCGCGCCAGAGCATGCCGACCAGGGGCTGGCCAAGCAGGTTGCGCGCCACCGGATTGGCTTCCCGCACCACACCCTGCCCATCGATCACGATGACGCCACCCGGTAGCAGGTCCAGCAGGCTTTGCAGGCGGTTGGCCAGGCGTTCCTTCTCCGCCAGCTCCTGCATCCGCTGGGCACTGACCAGGGCCAACTGCCCCTTCAGTTCAGTGACTCGCGCCTCCAGCATGCTGTAGGACTCACTGAGCTGAGCCGACATCTGGTTGAACAGCGCGAACGCCTGCTCAAGGCCGGCGCGGCTGGCCTGCTCAGCGGGGGCGTTTTCCGGATTCTGTGCGGGGGTTACTGCCTGGCTCATTGCTCTTCTCTCGCTCCATCGACCGTCAGCAGACGGTCGGTCGAGGGAGAGATAGCAATACTCGTGCCTAAAATTTAGTCCTTCAAAAACAAGGACTTGGAAAAAGCGGAATTATTCTTCCGCCAATTCCTCGTCGCGACGGCTCATGCCGTACTTTCGCATCTTCTCCACCAGGGTGGTGCGGCGGATACGCAGGCGCTCGGCGGCACGGGCCACTACGCCGGAGGCGTCGTCCAGCGCCTGCTGGATCAGACCTTGCTCGAGGTTGCCGAGGTAGTCCTTGAGATCCAGCCCCTCGGGCGGCAGCAGCGCCGGCGAGGCAACGCCGGGCAGGCCGGCGCCGATGGCCGAACGCTCTTCGATTTCCTCGCGCAAACTGGCCTTGAGCTGCTCATCCTCGTCATCCACATGGCGGAATTTCTTCGGCAGTTCGCTGACGCCGATGACGCCATAGGGATGCATGATCGCCATGCGCTCCACCAGGTTCGCCAGTTCACGGACGTTGCCCGGCCAGTCGTGGTTGCACAGGGACATGATGGCGGCGGAATTGAAGCGAATCGAACCGCGCTTCTCGTGCTCCATACGCGAGATGAGCTCGTTGATCAGCAGCGGAATGTCTTCCACCCGCTCGCGCAGCGGCGCCATCTCGATGGGGAAGACATTGAGACGGTAGTAGAGATCTTCGCGGAAGCTGCCCGCCTCGATCATCTGCTCGAGGTTCTTGTGGGTGGCAGCGATGATGCGCACATCGACATTCTGGGTCTTGTTGCTACCCACGCGCTCGAAGGTACGTTCTTGCAGCACCCGCAGCAGCTTGACCTGCATCGGCAGCGGCATGTCGCCGATCTCGTCGAGGAACAGGGTGCCGCCGTTGGCCAGCTCGAAGCGCCCTGCCCGGCTGGTGATGGCGCCGGTGAAGGCCCCCTTCTCATGACCGAAGAGTTCGCTTTCCAGCAGCTCTGCCGGAATGGCGCCGCAATTGACCGGTACGAACGGGGCTTCGCGACGCTTGGAATGGTAGTGAAGGTTACGCGCCACAACTTCCTTGCCGGTGCCGGACTCACCAAGAATCAGCACGCTGGCGTCGGTATCGGCCACCTGCTGCATCATCTGCCGGACTTGTTGAATGGCGCGACTAGTGCCAACCAGGCTGCGGAACAGGTTGGGTTCGCGCTGGCGGCCACGCTCGCGGGCGTGATCGTACATTTCGCGATAGACCTGGGCGCGATGCAGGGAGTCGAGCAGCTTGTTGTAGCTGGGCGGCATCTCCAGGTTGGTCAGCAGGCGACGGCGCAAATCTTCCGGCCAATCCATCTGGGGCTGGTCACCGATCAGCAGCACTGGCAGGAACTCGTCCCAAGCCAGCAACTGCTTGATCAGCTCGAGCACGCCACCCTTGGCACTCACCTCGCCGAGCATGACGCAAAGAACGTCACGGCTGGAGTTCAGGGAACCCGTCACGTCGCGCCAGTCGTGGCTGGCACAGTCCAGGTACTCTTCCCCGAGGAAATTCAGGATCACCGCGAAGTCGCGGCGGCGATCGCTATTGTCGTCGATCAGCAGAATCTTGGTTTCACGCCACATTGTCTAGTTCTTGCTTTTAGGGCTGAACGCCGCGCTCCGCGACGCATGGACAGACGGTGCTTCCCGAAGGTGGGTTTGACCGGCAATTGGCCACTAGTAAAGTGAAAAACCCTTGCCGAGTCAATTTTATGGCGTGCTTTTTTTGGTCGAGCCGACGGAATGGCTAAGCGGTTGTCGGAGCAATATCGAACTAATGGCAGATGGGAACTGTCCAGCCATCAGCCGAACAACTTGTAGACCTTGGCGCCCTGCTGAGCCTGATTGATCTGAACCAGCTCGCAGGCAATGCGCTGCTGTTCGGCCTGGCAGATCTCCACCAGTTCACGGTAGAGCGACAGCAGCTCCTGCATGCGAGCGCCGAGTACCTCGACATCGTCCACGGCATCGACCATGGCGTCATCGACGGCCTGGCGGCAGAGCTGGTCCAGCTCACCGATGGCTGCCCAGTCCTGGCGAGCCAAGGCATCGCGCAGGGCGCTGCCGGTTGCTTCAAGACGCTGGACTGATGCATTCATTGGAATTCTCCTGCCAACCCGGACGGCATCACTGGGCAATGCCATCCCATCCGGTTTTCACGTTACGCAGCAACCCTGCCACTTCGTCCACCAGCGCAGCGTCGCTTTTCAGGTTCGCTTCGAGCAGGCGGGACACCATGTACTCGTAGAGTGCATCGAGGTTGGCTGCGATATCGCCGCCCTGCTCGAAGTTCAGGCCATCACGCAGACCGCCAATGATAGCGATTGCTTTGCCGATCAGCTCGCCTTTTTGCGCGAGCTGACCACGCTCGATGGCGCCGCGAGCCTGGGCCAGGCGAGTAAGGCCACCTTCCATGAGCATCTGGATCAGCCGGTGGGGGCTGGCATCCACGGCCTGGGCCTGGGTGTTCACGGATTGGTACTGCTTGAGGGCCGCCATCGCGTTCATGGTGTTTTGCCTTGATGTCTGACTGAATACCTTGTGTATCGGTCAGCCCAGGCAAAGCTTTAGCCAGGAATTACATCAATCTCATGACTTTCATCCTGGCTGATGGCATCCCAGGCCGACTTGATTTCGCTAAGCAAGGACTCGACTTCATCCAAGCGGCGGGACGTTGTGTCAAGAGCGACACCAGCGAGCCGGCGTGTCATGTAGTCGTAGAGCGCATCCAGGTTATCGGCGATCTCACCACCCAACTCCCTGTCCAGGCCGGATTGCAAAGCAGCGATAATGCTAAGTGTGCTGCCCACAGCCAGCCCACGAACCTCGGCGTTGCCTTCCTGTAGCGCCAGGCGCGCCAGCGATACACGCTCCAAGGCACCGCCCAGCAGCATCTGCACAGCCTGATAAGGCGAGACGCAAGAATTAGCCTTGACCTGTTTGTAGGTCTCGATTGGATTGCTCACGAACTTTTCACCAGGCCGGGGAGGCTCTTGAAGGCCTGCTCCATGCGACTACTGGTCTGATTCAACTGGCCAACCAGGCTGTCCATGGCGTTGAACTGCGCAAGCAGGCGAGTTTGCAGCTGCTCAACGCGGCGATCGAGCGCCTCGCGCTGCTCATCCACTGATTTCATCGTGCCATTAAGGCCAGTCATGCGCTGCTCGAGCACACCACCTGTCTGAGTATAGGGATCGAGCTTGGCGTTGAGCCGTCCCATCAGTCCGCTATCACCGGTAAAGAAGCTGGCGACTGATTCGTAGTTCTCGGTCAGTGCCTTACCCAGTTTGGCCTCATCGATTTTCAGGGTGCCATCCTGCTGTGTGGTGATACCCAGGTCGGCGAGAATACGAATGCCTCCATCGCCCGAAGCCTTCACTAGTTCGTTACGCACCGACGAGAGTAATGTGCGCACACTGGCATCCCCAACCAGCGCGCCAGTTACCGGTGCCTTGTCTTCCCCTACCTTGGTCACCGCGGTTAGCGACGACGTCGTACTGATCAGTTTGTTGTAAGCATCGACGAACTTCTGGATGTTGGCTTTTACGCCTGCAGTATCCTTGTCGACAGTCAAGGTGATCGGCTTGTTCGCCTCTGTGGGGGCAACCAGGTTTAGCGTTACACCCTCGATAGAGTCGGCGACACTGTTGCTAGCACTCTCCATGGCCAGTCCGTCAATGCTGAATCTTGCATTGGCCGCAACGGAGAGATGCACATTTGCCACCGGCGGAATGCCGCTATCAGGGTCGTACTGTGCGATATCCAGGGCGGCCAAATCGCCTGTGCCAGTCATCCCCAGATTGGCGTCGTCGCCGGTCTTGGCCGAGGCCAGCACGAGGCGAGACGTCGCCGGACTAGTGGAAGAGTCGGTCACGATATTGGCAGTGACACCCTTGTCCTTGAGCTGGGTGTTTATAGCATCGCGGATGTCCTTGAGCGAAGCGTTCGCAGCGATATTGACAGGGGCGAGGTCGGTGGCACCTAGCTTGATGGTCAAGGTTCCGCCACTCGCGAAGGTTGTGGAGGACGTACCGTTGATGGCGGCCGTTGCCACCTTGCTGGACGAGGCCAGGCGCTCGACATCGATCTTGTAGGTGCCCGCCAGCGCGGCCTGGGTGGTGGTAGCACTCACCAGCTTGGAGTCGGAAGAGGTCGCGGTGCGCTTGGAGAACAGCTCCGGCTTGTTCAAGTCCTTGAGGGCGCTCTGCAAGTCGGCAATTGCACTCTTGAGTTGACCGACTCCCGTGATCTTGGCTGTAGTGGCCCTCTCCAGGCGCGCAAGTTGCGACTCTTTGGGCGCCTTCTCCGCGGCAACCAGGCTGGACACAATCGACTGGATATCCAGGCCTGAGTTGATGCCGCTGATGGTAGTCGATGCCATTTTTCCTTACCTCGTCAGTGCATTGACGCTGAGCCGTCGATTGGCCACTTGAATCAAAAACCGTGCCGTCTTTCCACACGCCGGCTTACCGGCGAGACGGCCTGCGTCCCTGGAACCTCAGGCCTCCGCCTTGAACAACAGACTGCGCGCCTCTTCAAGACTCTCAGCCAACTGCAGCGCCTCTTCCGAAGGGATCTGCCGGATCACTTCACCGGACGCCGCATCGGTCACCTTGACCACCACGCGCCCAGAGGAATCGTCCAGCGTAAAACTGAGATTGCGGCTGATGCTCTGGGTAAAGCTTTCGATGGTCGAAACTGCCTGCTCCACCGACCGTGTGGCTGCCGTGTGGCTGCCGATGGCATCCACAACATTGCTTAGTACGGCAACTCGGCTGGCACCGTCTGGTTCTTTGGTGGATTCACTGACAACCAACCGACGTGCGGAGCTGGCGGGCAATCCATTCAAACTGATTACGTCCATTTCTTTACCTCTCATGGCAAGACGGGGAGAAGCGCAAGCGCTTCCCCCCGTTGTGAGGCCTTACCAGCTCCGAGGTTAGCGGAGCAGGCTCAGTACCGCCTGCGGCAACTGGTTGGCCTGAGCCAGGATCGCCGTACCAGCTTGCTGCAGCACCTGGTTCTTGGTCATGGTGGCAGTTTCCGCTGCGAAGTCGGTGTCCTGGATACGGCTGCGTGCAGCAGTTGCGTTCTCACCGATGTTCTGCAGGTTGGAGATGGTGTTGTCGAAGCGGTTCTGCACGGCACCGAGCTCGGCACGGGAGCTATCGATGAAGCTCAGGGCGGAGTCGAGCACATCCAGGGCCTTCTGGGCACCGATGGCGGTGGTGATGTCGACCTTATCGACGGTCGCCATGGTGCTGAGCTGGGCGTTTGCCGCATCAACCGCGGTGTTGGATGCAGTCGAGGTAAAGGCCTTGCTGCTGTTCAGTTTGACCACACCCATGGCACGAGTCGAGTCGTTGGTACCTTGAGTCAGGCCAACGGTGTCGACAGCGGCACCGGTGCCGTCGTAACCATAGGTGGTCAGGTTGACGGTGGCGCCGGCTGTGGTGTGGTTGAAACCTTCGATGACAATGTCGTCACCGCGTTCACTGGTCATCTTCAGCACGCCAGCGTCGATAACAGCAGAGATACCGGTCTGCCCTGTCTTGGAGTTGATCTCGGTAGCCAGCGCGCTCATGTCGGTGGTGGTAACGGTGGCGCGAATGGCGATGCTGCTGGAGTTGGCGCCGGTCAGGTTGAAGGCCACTTCGCCACCGGCGCTCAAACCGCTCAACCCCACCACGGTACGCGCATCAGCGGATACGTTGGTGGTACCGGTCTCGGCGTTGATCGAGTCGGCGGCAGCCTTGGCGCTGCTACCGGCAACGCTGATCGCGGTGCTGGTGCCGGCGGAGCCGTTGATGGTCACGGTGCCGGCAACGTTGTTGGCGGCGGCGGTAGCAGCAGCCGCGGTGGCACGCCCCAGACCAATGTTGGCTGCGGTACCGGCCAGGGTGCGACTGTTGTTGCCCAGGTTGCTAGCGCGGTAGTTGCCCAGGGTCACGTTGATAGTTTCAAAGGCGTTTGCACCAACCTGGAAGGACTGCGAGCCAAAGGTACCGTCGAGGATCTTGCGGCCGCCGAAGCTGGTGGTGTCAGCAATTCGGTTGAGCTCCTGCTGAAGTTGGGTCACTTCGTCCTGCAGGGCGCGACGTTCAGTCGAAGCGTTCGAGCCATTGGCGGACTGCAGGGACAGGTCGCGCATGCGCTGCAGGATGTTGGTGGACTGCTGCATGGCGCCTTCAGCGGTCTGTGCCAGCGAGATACCGTCATTGGCGTTGCGCACGGCAACGTTCAGGCCGTTGACCTGGCTGGTCAGGCGGTTGGAAATCTGCAGGCCAGCGGCATCGTCCTTGGCGCTGTTGATGCGCAGCCCAGTGGACAGGCGTTGCATGGAGTTGTTCAGCGCATTGGACGAGTTGTTCATGTTGCGCTGAGTATTGAGGGACGCGATGTTGGTATTGACGGTCAAAGCCATGATGTTGTCCTCCGAGGACTTCGTGTTTGCCTGAGCCTGCGACCTTGGGCGGGCAGTACCCAGGCTCCCTTAAAGTTCGCATTCGTGATTTGTATCGGCGCCTGATCGGAGAGCTTTAGGCTGATTTCAGAATTTTTTCTTTTTTTTTGTTTTGCCTGTATTGACAAGCACTTAGCCTGCTGTGACGAGCGGAGAAGTACCGCAGATCAACGCATCTGATTGAACAGGTTCAGGCTGCTGATCTTCATGTAGCTCTGCTGAGCCGCTTCGAGAATGATCGACTGGAAGGACAGGCGCGACAGCGCCTCGGCATAGTCCAGCTCGCGCAACTCCGCCTGCACGGCCTGGTTCACCAGGGTCACGTCTTCATTGTCGGTCTGGGTGGACTCCATCACGTTCAGGCGCGCACCAATGTCGCCGCGCACCGAGTCCACAACAGTGATGCCGTTGTCCAGGTTGAGCAGCGCCTCCGCAACGGAGTCACGAACCTGGCGGTTGCCGGTCGGCGTGTCGGGCGTGCTTTCCAGCGCCCTGCGCAGGGTGGCAATAGTGTCGAGGATGCCTTGCTTCTGCCGGTTTGGTTGAGGCGTGATCTCGAGGGTCTCGCCGCCCACTGCCAATCCGTCGAACTTGATATTGACGCCTCGGAAGACCACCTGATCCGACGTACTGACGTCAGCGTCGATTGCCCCGCTGGCAAGCACAGGAGTGGTAGTGCCCAGTTCAAAAATTTCGTAACTGCTTGCGTTCGGGTTGCCAAACACGATCTGCACGCCGGCATCAGGAAATGGCGGGGTGCCAGAGAAGGAAACCTCGTCCTGCACCAATGCCGCCGAGGGCGTCAGGGTGGAGCCCGCAGGGCTGGTGGTCAGGGTGCTGTCCAGCCGTCCTGCGTTGATCACGTTCTGGAAAACACGCTTGCCGTTGTCACTGATGGCCAACTGCAAGGAGCTTGCGATCTGCAACTTGCGCTGGCCTTCGTCGCCTTCGTAGCTATAGCTGCCGTCGGCATTGCGCACGAACGGCTGGGTCTTGCCCTGGAAGCCGGCGAAAAGATATTCGCCGCGCGAGTTGCGTGTATTCATCAGGCTCAGCAGCTCGTCCTCGCGCTCCTCGAGTTCAGCCGCAATGGACCGTCGGTCCTCGGCGCTGAGGGCGCCGTTGCCTGCCTCCCCCGCCAGCTCGCGCACGCGCTGGAGCACGGTATTGACCGAGTTCAGCGTCACCTCTTCCTGGGTCAGGCTGTTCTTGGCCGCCGTCAGGTTGGAAGCGTATTGATCCAGAACGCCCTGCTGCTGGTCCAGTTGCAGCAGGCGCACCGAAGCCACGGGATCGTCCGCCGGCGTGAGGATGCGGTTGCCGGTGCTGATCTGTTCCTGGGTACGGGTGACGTTCGCGTAATTCCGCTGCAGGCCCGACACCCCATTGTTGTACTGCTGAATGGTGGAAATGCGCATCGCAGGCTCCGTTAGCGGAAGGTGCTCATCAAGGTATCGAACAGGCTTCGGGCAACTTGAATCACTTGCGACGAGGCGTTGTAGTACTGCTCGAACTTGATCAGGTTGGCTGCCTCTTCGTCGAGGCTCACCGCCGAGAGCGAGTCACGGTTATCCGTGGCCTGCTTGAGGATCGCCGTACTGGCTTCGCTGTCTACCCGGGCCTGAGCGGTCAGGGTGCCTACGCGCTCCACCAGGTCACCATAGCTGTCGGAGAAGCTGGAACCGGTGCCGCCAACCAGGGCGTCGACACCGACTGCGGCCTTGTTCTGCAGGTCCACCAGCTTGAGCGCGTTACGGTTATCGGAGACGCCATTGGTGCTCATGGCGAGGCTGAAGGTGTCGCCGGTTTCCGCACGTCCGCTGAAGCTCTGCGTGATCTGGTATTCCTGCGTGGTGGCCGGCGTGCCGGTGGTGACCGAAACGGTATAGCTCAGTTGGTTGGTCTGCCCCGGCGTCACGTTCAGGGTTCCGGACGGCGGCTGGGTGATGGTCACGCCAGGCGGCAGGCCAGAGAAACTCAAGCTCCCCGGAGTGCCCGCCGTGTAATTCATGGTGATGGATGAGATCGCTGCCAGGTGCGCCTGGCTCATGGGGTTGAGCGTATTGGTGATGCTGGGCTGGCCGATAGCGCCGGTGCCCTTGTTCTGTACGTTCGCCTCGGAATGCAGCGGTGCGGCGAATGCCAACTGGTCCGCCTGGTCCAGCACGGTATTGATGTCCTTGGCGGCGGTGCGCGTCGGCTGCAGCAGGAACTTGTCGCCGGTGGTGGGCGTCGGCACACCCAGGGCGATCTGGAAGCCCTGGTCGCGACCTGCGCTGTCTTTGATCGTCAGCGTGCCGGACGGCGTGCTGTCACTGACCACCATCTCCTGGTTGTCGCTCAGGCGGCGCACCGTATAGGGCGGCGTCGCCGTGGCGTCGTACTCCATCTGGTAGTCGCTGGTGCTGAGCAGGCTGGTATTGGTGATGTTCAGGGCTGGCTGGGCATTACTGTTGCCGGCGAAGGCCTTGACCCGCAGCGCCGCCAGGGCCGGGTCGTTGTAGTTGCCGAACAGCGCAGCCCCCACCTTCCCCTTCAGGTCCAGGCCCTGGCCGAGCTGGGTGTTGACCTGGTCGCTGATCGACATGGCCAGGCGCCCCAGTGTGTTCAGGCTGGAGTCCAGGGTCTCGTTGCGGTAGCGGATCAGGCCACCCAGTTCGCCGCCGCTGAGCAGCGTGGTGACGCCCTGACGGGAATCGCCGCTGACGAACTCCAGCTCGAAACGGCTGGGGTCGCCCTTGCCGGGCACCGCTTCCAGGCGGTTGGCGCTGCTACCCACCACCAGCGGCTGTCCGGTGCCGACGAAAATGCTCTGGGTGCCGTCACTCTGCGGTACCACGCTGACGCCCACGTAGGTGGAAAGCTGACGGATCGCCTCCTCACGGGAGTCCAGCAGGTCATTGGGTACCTGGCCGTTGGATGACGCGACCGCGATGGCATCGTTGAGACTGGCGATGGAGCCGGCCAGGCGGTTCACCTGGTCCGCCACCGACGACATCTGCTTGTTCAGCGAGTCGTTCTGCGCGCTCAGCCGGTCGTAGACGGTATTGAAACGTCGAGCCAACCCTTCGGCCTCGGACAGCACCAGTTGCCGCGCCGGCATATTGGCGGGGTCTTCGGCGGCGGTCTGCATGGCCGCGAAGAAGCTCTTCAACGACGGTGTAATGCCGGTGGTGGTGCCGGACAACAGCGAATCGAGCTGGTCGATCTGGCTCTTGTAGGCATCCACATCGCTGCTCAGCGACGTGGTGTTGCGCAGCTGGGCAGTGAGGAACTCGCTATAGCTGCGACGGATATCCGTCAGGGTGACGCCGCTGCCGATGTAACCCGAGCCGGAGAACTGCGGCAGGGTCGTCGACTGGGTCGCGCTCTGCCGGGTGAATCCGGGGGTGTTGACGTTGGAGATGTTGTGGCCGGTGACGGTGAGCTGCGTCTGGCTCACGCGAAGCCCCGACAGGCCAATGTTCAGTAAGTCAGCCATGACTCAAGCCTCATATCCTGGTGGTCGTGCTGTCGACTGCAGCAACGGCCTGGTAAACCTGCATACCGCGGGCAATCTGGGAAATCTTGCGGGCGTACTGCGGATCAGTGGCGTAGCCGGCCTTCTGCAGTTCGCGGACGAACTGCTCCGGCTTCTCGGCGGAATCCAGCGCGTCCTGGTAGCGATCGTTGTTCTGCAGGAAGCTCACGTAGTCGTGGAAGCTCTGCTCGAAGGAGTTGTAGGAACGGAACGATGCCGCTTCCTTGACCGCTTTGCCGCCCTTGTACTCGGTGGTCATCACCCGCGCCGAATCGCCGTCCCAGCTCTTGTGCGCCTTGATGCCGAACAGGTTGTGACTGCTGGTGCCATCGCCCTCGCGGATGATCGACTTGCCCCAGCCGGTTTCCAGGGCGGCCTGGGCTACCAGGTAACGGGGGTCGACGCCGATTCGCTCGGCGGCCTTCTCGGCCATTGGCAACAGGGTTTCGATGAACTCGTTGCGCGACGCGAACACGCGCTTGCCCGTTCCTTTGGCGCTTTCAACTTCTTCGGCGCCGACTACTTCGCGCTCGGGCGCGGCATAGGTCTTGGCAGGGGTCCAGTCACTGCCGGCCAGCGAAGTACCGGCAAGCTGCTCGGGCGACGGCACGATACCCGCTGCCTGGCGATCGCTCAGCTTGCCGGGCAATGCCAGGCGACGCTGATTGAGCAGCCTGGAATCGTCGCGCTCGGCGAAGCCCGAGGCTTCCGCCTTCGCCACCTGCTTGCTGCCCTGCGCAGGCCAGTTGGCCTGGACGCCGGACTGCACTTGCGCGAAGGGGTTGGGCCCCGTCGACTTGTTGGTCTTGGACAGCTGTCGGGTCAGCACATCGGCCAGGCCGACGCCGCCCTGCTTCGACAAGGTCACGGCCAACTGCTGATCGTGCATTTCCTGGTAAGTCTTGGTTTCGTTGCTGTTCAGGTAGTTGCCTTCGGCGAAGGCTTCACCCGCCTGACGCATGGACTTCATCATTTCGTTGAGGAACAGCGACTCGAACTCCTGGGCCACCTTGCGGATGTTGCCCTCGCTGTCGCGATCCTTGCCGGCCTTGAATTGGCTGAGCCGGTTCAGGTCGGTATAGGCGCCGCTATCCAACCTGGAGCCGGAAGCGAGGCCTGCGGAGAGTTTCGAGTTCATCGCCTTTCCCTTAAATCACGATCAGGTCGGCCTGCAGGGCACCGGCCTGCTTCAGCGCTTCCAGGATGGCCATCAGGTCGGACGGCGCCGCGCCCACCTGGTTAACTGCACGCACGATTTCGTCGAGGGTGGTGCCAGGGCCGAACTTGAACATCGGCTTGGCTTCTTCCTCGGCGTTCACCTTCGAGCGCGGCACTACTGCGGTCTGGCCACCGGAGAAGGCTTCCGGCTGGCTGACGATAGGGTCTTCGGTAATGGTCACGGTAAGGCTGCCATGGGTCACGGCAGCCGGCTGCACCTTCACGTTCTGGCCGATGACGATGGTGCCGGTACGCGAGTTGATGATGACCTTGGCCACGGCCTGGCCCGCCTCGATTTCCAGGTTCTCGATCACCGAGAGATAGTCCACGCGCTGGTTCGGATCGAGCGGCGCACTGACCCGTACCGAACCGCCATCGACCGCCTGGGCAACGCCCGGGCCGAGCAGTTCGTTGAGCTTGTCGACGATGTTCTTCGCTGTGGTGAAGTCCGGGCGATTGAGGTTCAGGGTGAGGAAGTTGCCCTGCTCGAAGCCACTCGGCACCGGACGCTCCACGGTGGCGCCGGAAGGAATGCGCCCGGAGGACGGAACGTTGACGGTGATCTTCGAGCCGTCGCTGCCCTCGGCGTCGAAGCCGCCCACCACCAGGTTGCCCTGGGCAATGGCGTAGACATTGCCGTCGATACCCTTGAGCGGTGACATCAGCAGGCTGCCGCCGCGCAGGCTCTTGGCGTTGCCGATGGAGGAAATGGTCACGTCGATGGTCTGACCCGGCTTGGCGAAGGGCGGCAGGTCCGCGTGGATGGACACCGCCGCGACGTTCTTCAGCTGCACGTTGCCGACGTTGGCCGGGACCTTGATGCCGAACTGCGCCAGCATGTTGTTGAAGGTCTGCAGGGTGAACGGCGTCTGGGTGGTCTGGTCACCTGTGCCGTTCAGGCCCACCACCAGGCCGTAGCCGATCAGCTGGTTGGTCCGCACACCCTGGATGCTCGCCAGGTCCTTCAGGCGCTCGGCCTGGGCAAGGCCGGCAACCAACAGCAGGCAGAGAGCGGAAATCAGTCGCTTCATGGTCGGTCTCATCAGAACGGGAACAGCGGGCTCATGAAGAACCGGTCGAACCAGCCCGGCTGGCTGGCGTCGGCGAAGGCGCCGGTACCGGAGTAGGTGATGCGCGCATCGGCCACACGGGTGGACGGCACGGTGTTATCGGTGCCAATGTCATCGGCGCGGACCATGCCGGCAATGCGCACCAGCTCGTCGCCGGTGTTCAAGGTCAACCACTTCTCGCCGCGAACCGCAAGGATGCCGTTGGGCAGGACTTCGGACACGGTGACGGTGATGGAACCTGACAGGCTGTTGCTCTGCCCTGCCTTGGAATCACCCTTGGTATCGCGGGTGGCGTTGTACTCCGCATCCAGGGACAGTCGTGCGGCATCCAGCGGATTGAGGCCGCCATTGGGGTTGTTCACCGAGACGCCACCACCGAACAGCGAAGTCAGGCCGATGTTGGCGTTGCTGTCCTTCTGGATCTGCGAGTTGGCGTTCTTGCTGGCCTGGGTGCGCTCGTTGAGGGTGATGGTGATGATGTCACCCACACGATAGGCCTTGCGGTCGTCGTAGAGGTTGGTCTCGAAACCGGCCTGGTAGATGGCGCCGTTGCTCTGCGCGGCAGGCAGCGGAGTGCGCGGCAGCACGGGCGCGTAATAGGGATCGTTCGGTCGCGGCGCAGGTTGCACGCAGCCCTGGATGAGGGTGATGCCGAGCAGCGGGAGGAGAATGATCAGCCGGTTCATGACAACTACCTCAGGGCGTTACAGGTTCTGCGTGACGAAAGCGAGCATCTGGTCGGCTGTGGAGATGACCTTGGAGTTCATCTCGTAGGCACGCTGGGTGGTGATCATGTTCACCAGTTCCTCGACCACGCTGACGTTGGAGTTCTCCAGGGTGTTCTGCTGCACCACGCCCAGGCCGGTCAGACCCGGCGTACCGACCTGCGGCGCGCCACTGGCGGCAGTCTCCAGGTACAGGTTGTTGCCGATGGATTGCAGGCCGCCGTAGTTGACGAAGTCGGCGGTCTGGATATTGCCGATTACCTGGGCAGCGGGGTTGCCGGTGGTGGTCACGGAGACGGTGCCGTCTTCGCCGACGGTGAAGGTCTGCACTTCGGCGGGCAGGACGATGGCCGGCTCCAGGGCGAAGCCCTGGGAGGTGACGATCTGGCCGTCGGAGTTCAGGTGGAAGCTGCCATCGCGGGTATAGGCGACGGTGCCATCGGGCATCAGCACCTGGAAGAAGCCGCGACCGTTGATGGCCATGTCCAGCGGCTGCTCGGTGGTTTGCAGGCTGCCCTGGGTGAAGATCTTCTGGGTGCCGGCGATGCGCACACCGGTACCCAGTTGCAGGCCGGTCGGCAGTTCGCTGTCCTGGCTGGTCTGGCCACCCGGCTGGCGACGGATCTGGTACAGGAGGTCCTCGAACTCTGCGCGATCGCGCTTGAAGCCCGTGGTCGAAACGTTCGCCAGGTTGTTGGAAATGGTGGTCAGGTTCATGTCCTGGGCGGACAGGCCGGTCTTGCTGACCCAGAGTGCCGGAAGCATTTTCTTCTCCTCGGGCGCCGGAAACATGGCGCCGCGTACTGGTGATTAGCTGAACTGCAAGACCCGCGCCATTGCCGACGAATTGTCTTCGGCAGTACGCATCATCTTCACGGAAAGCTCGAACTGGCGGGACAGAGACAGGATCGCGGTCATCTCTTCCACGGCATTGACGTTGCTGGCTTCGATAAAGCCGGAGGTCACGCGGACATTGGCGTCGGCTTGCACCGCCTGCTGCGGGTCCTTGACGCGGATCAAGCCGTCGGCGCCCTTCTCCAGCTGCTTGGGATCGGGATTGACCAGTTTGATGCGATCCACCTCGGCCACCACGTTAGGGGCTTCACCCAGGGCACGGATGCTGATGGTGCCGTCCTGGCCGATCTCGACTTTCTGCTCCGGCGGAATGGCGATGGGACCGGCATTGCCCATGACCGGCAAACCATTGCCGGTGCGAAGCTGGCCAAGGGCATCGATCTGCAGGCTGGCGGTGCGCACATAGGCTTCACTGCCGTCGGGGGCTTGCACGGCAACCCAGCCCTCCCCTTCGATGGCCACATCCAGGTCGCGACCGGTTTCCTGCAAGGCACCAGGCGTGAAGTCGGTGCCGGGACGCTCGGTCATGGCATAGACCCGCGACGGGAAGCTGTCGCCGAACACAGGCATGGAACGCGCCTGTTCGAAGTCGCGGCGGAAACCGGAAGTCGAGATGTTCGCCAGGTTATTGGCATGAGCGCGCTGGGCCAGGCTGTTCTGGCTGGCTCCGCTCATTGCGACATAAAGCATCTTGTCCATGAATCTCTCCGAGTGGGCGTTGCCGCCCTTGGCGCTGTGCAAGCTATCCAGCAAGCCGCGTGCCAAACCCGAAAATCACGAGCAAGCAATTGACAAATAAGGGTTTTTTTAAAAAAGAAAAGGCCCCTTACAGGGCCTTGTCAAAGCGCCGGCGGCGAGGGGCTGCCGCCAACGGCAAGGGGAATTGCCGCCAGTAGGAGCGGGCTTGCCCGCGAATGGGCAAACCTTCGCGAGCAAGCTCGCCCCTACAACAGCAGTTCATCAGCGCAGGTTGATGATGGTCTGGGTTACAGCGTCTTCCGTCTGGATGGTCTTGGCGTTCGCCTGGTAGTTGCGCTGGGCCACGATCAGGTTCACCAACTGGTCCGACAACTCGACGTTGGAGTCTTCCAGGGCACCGGCCTGAAGGGCACCCAGGGTGCCGGAGCGCGGCGTACCAACCACCGGCTCGCCGGATTCGAACGACTGCACCCAGCCGGTCTTGCCTACCGGGCTCAGGCCCTGGACGTTGGCGAAGTTGGCGAGGATCACCTGGCCCTGCACTTTGGACTGGCCATTGGTGTAGCGAGCGAAGATCACGCCGGTATCGTCGATTTCCAGACCGGCCAGTTGGCCGGTGGTATAGCCGTCCTGGCTGATGCTGTTCACCGCGAAAGCGCTGGAGTACTGGGAGGAGCCGCGAATGTCGATGCCGATGCCGCCGGCGTTGGCGGTGGCGCCGTTGGCCGACCAGTTGGCCGGCGTGCCGCCATCGGAAACCGCAGGTACCCAGTCATCCAGGTTCATCAACCCGGTAGCGGGGTCGTAGTTCAGCTCGCCACCTGCCGCCATGCCGGCAGTGTTCAGGCTGCCGTCGGCATTGAACAGCAGGTTGGTGGTGTGCGGGTCTGTGCTGGTCGGGTTGGATGGGTTACGGCCATCCACCAGCACGGCCATGGTCCAGTTGTTGGTCACCGGCGGCGTCGCGGCCGGGTCGGAGTTGTTGATGAAGTACTGGGTCATGACATGGGCATTGCCCTGGGAGTCATAGATGTTGACCGAGGTGGACGAGGTGTAGGTCGTCGGATCGCTCGGATCGAACGGGGTATTGGTCGGCGCCTTGGTGGTGGAGTTCAGGTTGAACTTCTGGGCGACCTGGGTAGTGGCCTTGGGTGCCTGGTTGGCGGTCTGGATCTGCAGGTCGCTGACCACGCCGTTCTGCACGTTGCCATTGCCGTCGATGCCATAACCCTGCAGGCGGTAGCCGAAGTTGTTGACGATGTAGCCATTGCGGTCGGTCCCGAAGTAGCCGGCGCGGGTGTAGCTGACTTCACCGTTGTTGCTGGTCTGGAAGAAGCCGTTGCCGTTGATGGCCAGGTCCAGGGCGTTCTGGGTGTAGTTGATGTTGCCCTGGTTGAACAGCTGGGACACATCACCCAGCAGCACGCCGCTACCCTGGGCGTTCTTGCCAGTGCCAAGCACCGAAGCGGCGTAGACGTCAGCGAACTCCGCTCGGGACTGTTTGAAGCCAGCTGTGCCGGCGTTGGCGATGTTGTTACCGGTGACGTTGAGGTCGCTGGTCGCTGCACGCAGGCCGCTGAGACCGATGTTGAACGCCATTTAAATCTCCTTTGCCGGTGCTTCCCGGCGCTCTGAACCGGGAAGTTACTGACCGATGACCTGGACCTTGGAGAGGCCGACGCTGCCGATACCCGCAAGGTTGAGCATCAGTTCGCCGCCATTCTGGCCCAGGGTGACGCTGTCGACGTTAGCCGGCAGCATGGTGTAGAGGGCTTTGGTCTCGCTGCCGTACTGGGCCTGGGCTTCGAACTTGTAGGTGCCGGGCGGCATGACCTTGCCGCTGGAGTCCTTGCCGTCCCACATGAAGCTCACGCTGCCGGCCGGCTGCTCTCCGAGGTTGACGCGGTTCACCAAGGTGCCGGCGCTGTCGTAGACGTTGACCCAGACGTTGCTGCTGGAAATGGGCAGGTTGGCGCTGGCCTTGAAGGTCTCACTGGTGTCCACCACCGCCTTCTCGCTCGGCACGATCACCTTGCGGCCCACCAGCGAAGAAGCCTGCAGAGCCTGGGAAGACTGGTAGCCGGACAGCAGCGAACCCATGCTGGTGTTGAGCTTCTCGATGCCTTCCACCTGGCTGAACTGCGCCAGTTGGGCGATGAACTCGCCGTTCTCCTGGGGAGACAGCGGATCCTGGTTGTTCAACTGAGCGACCAGCAGCTCGAGGAACTCGTTCTTGCCGAGGTCCTTACTCTTGGTTTCGCTCTTGATGGCGTACTGATCGAGAAACGACTGGCCATCGGTGGACGCTACGTTGCTGACACTCATGCTGTTCCCTCGCGCGCTATCACTGACCCAGGGTCAGCACTTTCTGCATCATCTGTTTGGCGGTGTTCATCATTTCCACGTTGGTCTGGAAGGACCGGCTGGCGGAAATCATGTCGGCCATTTCTTCGACCACGTTCACATTCGGGTAATAGACGTAGCCATCCGCGTTGGCCGCCGGGTGGTTCGGCTCGTAGCGCGGGGTCAGGGTGCTCTGGTCCTCGATCACGCCGAGCACCTGCACGCCAGCGCCGGACTGGTCCTGGTCGGCGAACAGCGAGCCACGGTCGCCGTTGCCCAGGCTGTCCTGGAACATGGTGGCGAACACCGGATGGCGGGCGCGGTAGGTCTGGTCGAGGCTGGAGGAAACCGTTTCGGCGTTGGCGATGTTGCTGGAGATGGTGTTCAGCCGAGTGTTCTGAGCACTCATGCCGGTGCCGGCGATATTGAAGATGCTGGACAGTGACATGGCTTGGCTCTCCGTTATTCGCCGCGCAGGGCGCCGATCAGCCCTTTGAACTTGCTGTTGAGGAAGGTGAAGCTGGCCTGGAACTGCATGGCGTTCTCGGTGTAGTTCGACTGTTCCAGCTGGGCGTCGACGGTGTTCTGGTCGACGGCCGCCTGGAAGGGAATGCGGTACTTCAGCGAGGCGTCAGCCATGTCGAAACCTTCGGCGACGATGTGGCGCTCGCTGGTCCGGGCGGCCTGGAAGCTGCCGTGGGCGGCCTTCTCCGACTGCTGGGCCAGCACGCTGGCGAAGTCCAGGTCACGAGCCTTGTAGTTCGGGGTGTCGGCGTTGGCGATGTTGTTGGCCAGCACCTCGCCACGCTGAGCGCGGAAGCTGAGGGCTTGCTGATGGATGCCGAGGGCCTTTTCGAAGCTGATGCTCATGTCCGGAACCTTTGCCAGTGGCAATCTGGTTTGCTTGCCATACATTCAGCAAAGGCCGTGCCAAACTATTTTTCCCTTTATTTTCAATTACTTGATTTAAAAATGAGCGGCAAAAAGCGGCAATGGACGCTGGACGGGCGGCAAAGCGGCAAGGGCAACTTGCCGCTGGTTGCCGCTTTGCCGGGGGCATCCGGCGATAGAACCGGTAGGAGCGAGCTTGCTCGTGAATGAGCACGCCCGCTACTTTCGCGAGCAGAGCTCGCCCCTACAAAAAGAGTTCAGCGCAGAAAGAAGAAGGCCGCCCTCGGGCGGCCTTGGTGCTCTCAGTGCTCTCAACGAGTCAGTGGATACAGCCTGTCGTCGAACTGGTCCAGCCGGGGAAACCGGAGCGGTACGTCCTGATCCAGCCCCTGCAACCGATCCTGATAGGCGCGCAGAAAATCCTGGCGCGCATCGCTGCTGATGTAGGGCACGTGCCACGCCACGAAAGGTGGCAGAACTTCCAGGCCGACATAGGCCAGGGTGCCACGTAGCAACGGCCGCAGCATGTCCTCCAGCGGACCGTGGATGGCGCCCTCACCGAACATGTGTTCGCGGCCGCCCAGGGTCAGCGTCACCAGCGCCTTCTTGCCGGCCAGGCCGCCCTGATCGTAGAAACGCTTGCCGCCGTAGCAGACGCCGGATACCAGCACCCGGTCGATCCAGCCTTTGAGAATGGCCGGAACCGAGAACCAGTAGAGCGGGAAGTTGAGTATCAGCAGGTCGGCCCAGAGCAGCTTGTCGAGTTCGCGCTGGATGTCCGGCGCGATATTGCCGGCCTTAACGCCTTCGCGTTGCTCCAGGGCATAGACCAAGTAATCGGGGTTCTGCCGCTCGCTGAAATCGGCGGCACTGGCGACCGGGTTCCAATCCAGCGCGTGGAGGTCGGACTGCCGGACTTCGTGCCCCTGCCCTTGCAGGGTTTCCACCGCCAGGTCGCGCAAGGCGCTGCAGAAGGACTGCGATTCCGGGTGGGCATGGACGATCAGGATCTTCATGGGTGTTCCTTATGGGACGGTCCGTCGGTTGGTGCAGAGCGTAGCGAAGCCCAACAATCAGGGATTCGGTGCGTAGCGCCAAGCATCATTCACAGGGTTTTGCGCTGTTCAATCAGCTCGGCCGCGCAGCGGGCAATGCGACGGCAGGCCTCTTGCAGCGGCTCGCTGCCCAGCACCAGCCCCAGGCGGATATGCCCGGCCGCGCTAGGTCCGAATGCTTCACCCGCCAGAACCGAAACGCCATGGTTGTCCAGCAGTCGGTCGGCGAATTCCTGGGCGGACAACCCGGTCGGGCGGATATCCACCATCACGAACATGCCGCCGTCCGGTTTCAGCGCGCGCAGGCCGGGGCAGCCTTCCAGGCTCGCGCACACCAGATCGCGTCGCTGGCGATAGGCCTCGCGCATGGCTTCCAGCTCGGGCAGGCGAGTGTCCAGTGCGACGCAAGCCGCATCCTGAACGAAGTCAGGCGAGCCGTAGAGCATGCACAGGGCGAGGTTTTCCAGGTGCCCGGACAGCTCCTTCGAACCCACGACCCAGCCCACCCGCCATCCGGTCATGGCGTGGGACTTGGACAGGCTGTTGATGGTGGCGGTGCGTTCCGCCATTCCTGGCAGGCTGGCCGGGCTGATGTGCTGGCCCTCGAAGAGCAGTTCGCTGTAGACCTCGTCGGAGATCATCCAGAGATCATGGGCAATGCAGAGCTCGGCCAGGGCTTCCCAGGTGGTGCGCGGCAAACTGGCACCGGACGGGTTGTGCGGGCTGTTCAGGGCCAGTGCCCGGGTGCGCGGGGTAATGGCGGCGGCGACATCCTCCGCCTGGATGCGGAAGCCGTTCTCCGAACGTACCGGTACCGGGACCACCTTCGCTCCACAGGCACCAAACACCGCTTCGTAGGTGACGTACATGGGCTCGGCGACTATGACCTCATCGCCCGGATTGAGCAGACACTGCACGACGCAGAACAACGCGCACTGCGCACCGGCCAGCACCACGACTTCGTCCGTGCCGACATTCTGCCCACTGCGCTGGTTGTGCCAGTCGGCGATACGCTGACGCAGGGTGATCTTGCCGCGCACGTCGGAGTAATGGGTGTTGCCATTGAGCAGGCTGTCGATGGCGGCCTGGACGATGGGCTGCGGCGTGTCGAAATCGGGATCGCCGACCGACAGCAGGAGAATGTCGTCGCCCCGGGCCTGGCGCTCCAGCGCACGGTAGTGAATGTTCCAGGCTGCCGCGCCATCGCCGGCGATACGTTGGGTGAGGTCGGAAAAGCGCATGGTTATCTCCTTGACCCAGGCTCAACGAGCACAGGCGTGTTTCAGTTCGATCAGGGTGACGCCGGGGTGGTCGAAGCCTGTGCGCAGGTCACGCTCCAGCTCGTCGAGGCTCCGCGGCTGCATCACCGTGCAACCGAAGGCCCGAGCGAGGGCGGCAAAATCGGGGTTGCGCGGCAGCACGCCCACCGGTTCGATGTCCAGGGCCTGCATGTCGTCGCGAATCTGGCCCAGGGCGTCGTTGTTCCACAGCAGCACCACCAGCGGGCTGTCGAGCTCTTCCGTCGCTGTGGCCAGTTCCTGCACGGTGTAGAGGAATCCGCCATCGCCAACGAGCACCAGGCCGGCCCGCTCTGGCGCACCGAACTTGGCGCCGATGCCGGCCGGCAGGCCGTAACCGAGCGTGCCGTAGCCCGTAGGGTGCAGCCAGCTGCGCGGCGCCCGGCTGGCGAATGCGTAGTTGCCGGTGTAGGCAAGCTGGGTCATGTCGGTGCTGATGAAGGCACTGGCCGGCAACGTGGCGGCAATGCGGTCGAGGATGGCTTGGTGAATACCCTGCAGAGGGGCGTGGCCATTGCGTATCGCCTCATGCAGGCGAGCTACGCGGGCGGCGGCTTCCTGCCCTGCCCTGCCTGCTTCGGGAATGCGTGCCAGCAGCGCCTCGAGCGA
The DNA here is from genome assembly GCF_029873115.1 of Pseudomonas sp. BN606. Lineage (NCBI taxonomy): Bacteria > Pseudomonadati > Pseudomonadota > Gammaproteobacteria > Pseudomonadales > Pseudomonadaceae > Pseudomonas > Pseudomonas sp. BN606. The sequence continues at coordinate 157,287 of NZ_SSOF01000082.1, forward strand.
CTGTCGGGCGTCGCCCCGAAGCGCCACGGCACAGGGGTAGAAATCATTGAACTTGCGCGGGTCGACATCGATTCGGATCAGTTCGCCGGACAGCGGCAGACGCTCACGCCAGAAGTCCGTATCAGCCATTTCGGTACCCACGGCCAGCACCAGGTCAGCCTCGGCGATCATTTCCCAACCGGGCGCCATGCAAAGGCTGGAACCGGCGTTGAGCGGAGCATCCGGCGGCAACAGCCCCTTGCCAGCCACGCTGGTGAATACGGGGGCAGCCAGACGTTCGCTGAATGCCTGCAGGGCGTCGACAGCCCCGAGGGCGCCACCACCCGCGATGATCATCGGTCGCTTGGCCATGGCCAGCCGCTTGGCCGCCGCATCCAGGGACGCGCTATCCGGCAAGCCACGGCCGGGGCGGCGTACCACCTCGGCGGTCCAGTCCCGTGCCACCGGGGCGGCCAGCACGTCGAGCGGTACGGAGATATGCACCGGGCGCGGACGTTCGCCGTCGAACACGGCATAGGCGCGCGCCACCAGTTCGGGCAGGTCTTCCGGAGTCAGGGCCACGGCCGAGAAAGCGGTGATGGGGGTGGTAATGGCGCGCTGGTCCTGGGTTTCGTGCAGGCAGCCCCAGCCTTTGCCGAGGCTCGCCGTGTGGTTGACGCTAGAGATCACCAGCATCGGGATCGAATCGGCGTAGGCCTGGCCGATGGGGGTAGCCGCATTGGTCACGCCGGGACCGGTGATGATGAAGCAGACACCGGGTTTGCCACTGACCCGCGCATAGCCGTCAGCCATGAAACCGGCACCCTGCTCGTGCCGGGTCAGCACGTGCCGGATGCCACTGCCGGGCAAGCCGCGGTACAACTCCAAGGTATGGACGCCGGGGATACCGAACACGGTATCCACGCCATAGTTGGCCAGGAGGCGAACCAGGGCCTGGCCGCCGGTGAGGCTATTCTGTTGTTGCATGTGGTATTCCCTCGAATCGATGCCAAGACCTGTAGGAGCCAGCTTGCTGGCGAAACTCTCGTGCTCCGCCGCTCGCGAGCAAGCTCGCTCCTACAGGGGGGGGATGTCATTCCGCGATACGGATCAGTGCATCCACCGCCACGGCGCCTTCCGCGCAGACCAGCAGTGGATTCACGTCCAGCTCCAGCAAGCGTCCGGCGTTCTCGCAGGCGTAATCCGCCACAGCGCGAATGGCGGCCACCATCACCTCCAGGTCGGCCACCGGCCGCCCACGGAAGCCGGTAAGCAGCGGCGCGCTACGCAAGCTCAACAGGGCATCGCGGATTGCCGCATCGTTGGTGGGCAGCAGCAGGCTGCGGCTGTCCTTGAGCAACTCGACGAGAATGCCACCGGCGCCGATCACCAAAGCCAGGCCGAAACCTTCTTCGCGTTTGACGCCCACAATCATCTCCGCCAGAGGCGGTGCGGCCATGCGCTCCAGCAATACCTGGTCGAAGGCCACGCCCGGTGCATAGGCGGCAATACGTTGCCGCATCTCGCCCAGGGCCTGGTCCAGGGACTCGGCGTCGCGCAGGTTGAGCGCAACCGCGCCGGCTTCGGTCTTGTGCGGCAAATGGGCGCTGACGGCTTTCAGTACCAGCGGATAGCCAAGCCTCCCGGCATCCTCCAGCGCCCGCTCAGGAGTACTCAGCAGCGCCTGCGGCACCGGGAGGCCGAAAGTGCGCAGGGCTTGCTTGGATTGCCACTCGTCGAGCAATTCGCCCTCTGCCACAGGAGCCGGGCTCAGGGGCACCAGGGCCGACTCACCTCGCGCCAGCAATCGGTCGCGGCGCTGCCGGTAGGTGGCGATGCGGCCCCAGGCGGCCAACCCATCTTCCACCCCTTGCAGGGCGGCCACGCCACGAGCATGCAGGTATTCACGGGCATGGGGCGGCAGCAGTTCGGGCAAGGCCGAAGCGATGAAGCCAGTCTTGCCGTGACGCGCGAGGGCGTCGCAGTAGAGCTCCAGCAGCAGGTCGCACTGAGGGCGCTCTCCGGTATCTTCGCCCGGGTAGTCGAGCACAAGCAGCGCGGCGTCGGCGGGACTGTCCATAGCGCTGTCGAGCATGCGCGCCAGTGCAGCACCATCGCCCCAGATGGCAGTGGTGAAGTCCAATGGGTTGGCGATGTTGGCGTAAGCCGGCAGGACCTGCGCCAGCTCGCGACATTGACCGTCGTCCAGCTTCGGCAATTGCAGACCGTTGAGTTCGGCGTAGTCGGCGATCAGCCCGGCATCGCCGCCGGAACAGGCCAGGGCGATCAGGCCGGGACCGCTTGGCAGCTTGCCGCAGGCCGCAGCCTTGAGGGTTTCCATGAAACTCACCGGGCCACTGACACGAATCACTCCGAGACGCTCGAAGAGGCTGTCGTACAACGTATCGGAGCCAGCCAGGGAGCTGGTGTGGCTGAGGGCGAGTTCAGCGCCGATCTGCGACACGCCGGTCTTCAGGGCGATGATCGGGATGCCCTTCTCCAACGCCTTGTGCGCCGCGCGGGCAAAGCCCGGTACGTTCTTCAAGCCCTCGAGGTGCAGACCGATGGCTGTGACGCGGGGTTCATCCAACAGCACATCCATCAGTTCGGCCACGCCCAGTTGGGCCTGATTGCCCACAGAGGCCATGTAGGCCACGGGCAGGGAGCGGTCACTCATGGACAGGTTGTAGGCGAAGTTGCCACTCTGCGTGAGCACCGCCACGCCCTTCTCCACCAGTTGGCCGCCATGGGCTACTGGCCAGAGAGCCGCGCCATGCAGGTAGTCCAGCAGGCCGTAGCAGTTCGGGCCGAGCAGCGCCATTTCGCCGGCCGCCGCAAGCAGTTGTGCCTGCAGGGCCTGGCCTTCGGCACCGGTTTCGGCAAAGCCGGAGGCGTAGCAGATGGCGCCTCCCGCTCCCTTTGCGGCAAGCGCGGCAACGCTGTCCAGGGTCTGCTCGCGGTTGGTGGCGATGAACACCGCATCCGGCCCGCAGGGCAGTTCGGCGACACTGGCCACGCAATTCACGCCTTCCAGTTCGGCGTGCTGGGGATTGACCAGCCACATCTGGCCGGCAAAGCCGCCCTCGGCGCAGCGCTTGAGCGCACGGGCCATGCTGCGACCGCCGATGAAGGCCAGATGCCGGGGCGCCAGCAGGCGCTTGAGGTTGTCTCTATTCATGTCAGTTCTCGGCTTGGGACTTGGCAGGATTTCCCTCAACCCCTGCCCCGCTCCGCACCCCGGCGCGATCGCTTCGAGATCAATCGCTCATCGACACCGAAGGGAGCGGGGAGCTGAGGCGTCAGCGCAGCAGCGGCCGCAGCAGTTCGCGGGAAATGATGTGGCGCTGGATTTCCGAGGTGCCTTCCCAGATTCGCTCGATCCGGGCGTTGCGCCAGATGCGCTCCACCGGACCTTCATCCATCAGGCCCATGCCGCCGAAGATCTGCACGGTCTCGTCGGCCACCTTGCCCAGCACTTCGCTGGCGAACAGCTTGGCCATGCCGGCCTCGCCGTCAGTCATGCTGCCCTGGTCCATTTTCCACGCGGTGTGCAGGGTCATCAGCTCGGCCGCGCGAATTTGCGTGGCCATGTCCGCGAGCTTGAAGGAGATGCCCTGGTAAGTACCTATGGGCTGGCCGAACTGTTTGCGGTCGGCGGCCCATTGCAACGACAGATCGAGGGCGCGTTGAGCCTGGCCAACACAATTTGCCGCCACCATTACACGGCCGGCGGTGAGCCAGGCGTTGGCCACTTCCCAACCCTTGTCCACTTCGCCAAGGACCTTGGAGGCCGGCACGCGGCAGTCATCGAAGAAGATTTCGTAGGTGTGATAGCCCTTGTTGCTGACACACCGGGGACCACGGCGCACGGTCATGCCGGGAGTGCCCTTGTCCACCAGGAAGGCAGTGACGGCATTACGCTTCTTGCCGTTGCGCTCGTAGGTGTCGGTGACGGCGAAAACGATGGCGAAGTCGGCATGACCGGCGTGACTGATGAAGTGCTTCGCACCGTTCAGGATGAAGTCGTCGCCATCGCGCACTGCGCGGGTCTTGATGGAGTTGGCGTCGGACCCGGCACCCGGTTCGGTCAGGGCGAAGCAGTCGATCTTTTCTCCCTGGATGCAGGGCAGCAAGTACTGCTCGATCTGCTCGCCCTTGCAGGCCATGAGGATCTTCGAAGGCCGCGCGACGAACACATGCAACGCCCAGGACACCTTGGACAGCTCGCGCTCGACCAAAGCCTGGGACAGGTAGTCGAGTCCGCCTCCACCTACCTCTTCCGGCATGTTGAAGGCATAGAAGCCGGCGGCCAGCGCCTTGCCGCGAATCTGCGCAGCCAGCTCCGGGGAGACGGCGTCGGCGCGGTCCACTTCCTCTTCATACGGCAACAGTTCCTTCTCGACGAAGCTCTTCACCGCCTCGACGAGCATTTCCTGTTCCTGGGTCAGTTTGAAATCCATGGGAGTCACCTGCCCGCGCTTAGCGGCCTTTGAATTGAGGGGAGCGTTTCTCGGCCACGGCGCGCAGCGCTTCGGCGGCGTCTTCGCTGCGGCCACACAGCAAGCCGGCAGCCTGTTCGGCTTCCAGTTGCTGGGCGAGGCTACGGCTGGCGCCATCACGAATCAGCGCCTTGGCCTGGGCAAAGGCGAAGGTGGGACCAACTGCCAGGCGCGCAGCCAGCTCACCGGCGACAGCCTGCAGTTGCTCGTCGGCGCAGACTTCACCTACCAGCCCTGCCGACAGCGCGCGGTCGGCACTCCAGAGTTCATCGAGGAACAGCAGGCGCTTGGCCTGTTCGGCGCCAATCAGGCGCGGAAGGTGCCAACTGGCCCCCGCATCCGGCGAATAGGCCATGCCGGTGTAGCCAGCCTTGAAGCGCGCCGAGGCGGCGGCAACGCGAAGGTCGCAGCACAGCGCGAGGTCCATCCCCGCGCCGACGGCGGTTCCATTGATGGCGGCGATGGTAGGTTTGGCCAGGCCATGCAGCCGGCTCATCAGGGCGTGGGCTGTTTCGGTCCAGCCATAGGTTTCCAACTCGCCGCGGGCTTCCGCGTCGGCCCATTCGGCAAGATCGGCGCCAGCGCAGAAACTGCGCCCTTCTCCGGTCAGCATCACAACGCGCACGGCCGGATCGACTTCATGGGCAGCAAGCAGTTCAAGCAGGGCGTTCAGGGTGGGAATGTCCAGCGCATTGCGCTGTTGGGGGCGGTTCAGGGTGATCCGGGCGACACCGGCTTCGACCTGGCTGAGCAAGGTGGTCATCGCAACCCTCGTCTTGTTGTGATTGGTGGTGAGGAATTCAGGACGATCCTAAACGAGTGTTCAGGAAGCCGGCAATCCCGCCCAAATGGGGTATGTAACGTCGAAGCCATACACCTAAGTGTTTGTTTTAAATTGATTTAGCCCGGAGAGAAACGTAACGGGAGCGACGGTTGTTACATCTTTGAACAACTCGAAACCGACAATCCTTTCCCTCAAAATGGGCAGGAAGCTCGAGCTGAGGATTGGCCCCCTCCCCCAGAGGGAGAGGGGGCAGTCCGTGTGAGGTTGAAGATTTGCACGCTTTCTGTAGGCGCGAAGTCATTCGCCAATAGCGCGCGAGGACGTTACACCGCAGGAGCAACCATCGCCCGGCGCTGACGCTTGAATTGCAGGAAGTAGTAGACGGCGTAGCAGATACCGACGAAGCCGAAGCCCCAGTAAAGCGACGGCCGTTGTGTCGGGTCCATTGCCAGGAAGACGAACAGCGAGCTGCACAGCAGGATGCAGGCCAGAGGCAGGATGGGATACAGGGGCGCTGCGTACTTCAGGTCCTGAACGGTACCGCCGGCCTTGTAGTGCGCGCGGCGGAAACGGTACTGCGCCAGAGCGATGACGATCCAGGTCACGGTGCCGGCCATGCCGCTGACGGCCATCAGCACCATGAACAGGGTGTCGGCGGCTACGACGCTGGTCAGCAGCGACAGCAGTGCGAAGCACAAGGTGATGCAGAGGGCACGCAGCGGTACACCGCGCTTGCTGAGTGTTGCCAGGCTACGCGGCGCCATTTCGGTTTTGGACATGGCCCAGAGAATCCGGGTTGAAGCATAGAGACCTGAGTTTCCCACCGAGAGGATGGCGGTGAGGATGACGAAGTTCATCAGGTCGGCTGCAAACGGAATTCCGACCATATCGAACACCTGGACGAACGGACTTTCCATCAGGCCCGCCTCCTGCCAGGGAACGATGGCCGAAAGCACCACGATGGCCAGCACATAGAAGATCAGCACGCGAAACACTACGTTGCGCACAGCGCGCGGAATGCTTTTCTCCGGCTGATCCGTCTCACCGGCGGCCACACCCATGATCTCGCACCCCTGGAAGGCATAAACCACCGCCATCATCACGGCGAACACCGCAGAAAGGCCGTTGGGGAACAGGGTGTCACCGATCAGGTTGGAGAACTTCGGCGCCGGTTCGCCACTGGCTAGCGGCAGGCCGCCGAAGATTGCCAGGAGGCCGACGACGATGAAGCCGAGAATGGCCGCCACCTTGATTCCAGAGAACCAGTACTCCGCCTCGCCAAAGGCGCGAGTGGCCAGGGCATTCAGGGAGAACAGCACCACCACGAACAGTGCCGACCAGTACCAGATGGGGACTTCGGGGAACCAGCGCGTCATCAGCATGCCGGCTGCGGTGAATTCCAGGCCAACCGTGGTGGCCCAACTCATCCAGTAGACCCAGCCGATCATGAAGCCGGTACCGGGACCGATGTAACGGGTGGCATGGGCCTGGAAAGAGCCGGATACCGGCATCTGTACCGAGAGCTCACCGAGGCAGACCATCACCAGGTACATCAGCAGGCCGGCTACCAGGTAGGCCAGCACCGCGCCTGCGGGGCCGCCCTGGTGGATGGTGATGCCCGAGCCCATGAACAGGCCAGTGCCGATCACCCCACCGAGGGACAGCATGAAGATATGGCGGCTTTTCAGCGCGCGGGTGAGCTGGATGCGTTCTTCAGACATGGCGCACCTCGGTGAAGGTACGACGGGAGAGGCGGGCTTTGCTGGTCATTATTCTTGTCTCCAATAGGCCACGAGGACCGCGTTGGACGCGGCTCGGACCGATTATTGGAAGGACTTGTAAGACGCCGTTGAATGCGGGGATCGAAATTGTAAAAAGTCGTAAGGAATTTGTTCGACGCTCACTAGGCGCGCTGCAATTGCTCGTCCAGCATCTGGACAGAGCGCGCCAGCAGCTCTTCCAGGCGCGGTGTCAGCGCAGGCAGGGCGAGCGCATCGCCGGCCTGCGCCAGGTCTTCCAGCTCTCGCAAGCAGCTCGCCAATGCACGTAGCCCGAGGGACTCACTGCTGCCGGCGAGGCGATGGGCGAGGTGCCCGACTTCGGCGCAATCCTGTGCCTCCAGAGCATCCAGCAAGCCGGTACGCTGTTCGTCGAGCATGCGTCGCAGCAGGACCAACAGCCCCTGGACCTTCTGCTCTCCGAGAAGGCCGCGATGGGTGTCCAGCAATTGCTGGTCCAGCAGCTCGTCACTCTCCACCTCTACGGCCACCGTTCCTGGCCTGGTCAGGGCACGGCGCAGGTCGTCGAGCTTCAACGGCTTGGCCAGCGCACCATCCATGCCGGCGTCCAGGCAGCTGCGCACCAGGGCCGGCTGCAGGCTGGCGGTAAAGGCGAGGATGCGGGTGCCCCGGTTGGCACCCTCGAAGTCGCCACGGATCAGCCGGCATAGCTCGGTGCCGGCCATGCCCGGCAGGTGAAGGTCCAGCAGGATCAGGTCGAAGCGTCGCTGCCGGCAAAGCTGCAAGGCCGGCTCGGCGTCCTCTGCCAAGGTGACGCTGTGGCCATCACGCTCCAGTAGCCCGGTCACGACTTCGCGGTTGAGGGCGACGTCCTCGACCACAAGCACATCCAGCGGCTGGCCCGGTGCCGTGATAGCCGGGATGCTGTTCTGATTTCGTGCGACTGGCAATGTCAGCTCGAACCAGAAACAGCTTCCCTCACCTTCCACGCTCTCGACACCGATACTGCCCCCCATCAACTCCACCAGACGCCTGCTGATGGCCAGCCCCAGGCCTGTGCCTCCGTAGCGTTGGGCGACAGCTTCGCTGGCCTGGGTGAAGCGCTCGAAGATTTTCTCCTGCATCTCAGGCGCGATGCCAATGCCATCGTCAGTGATGCTGATGCGCAGTCGTTGCCCATCGGGCTTCGACTCCAGCAGCCGCACATCCACCAGGATTTCCCCGTCCGTAGTGAACTTCACCGCATTGGCCAACAGATTGCTCAGCACTTGGCGCAGGAACTGTTCAGCGCCGTGGCAGCGCACCTGGACCCTCGGATCCAGGCGCGAACGAAGGATGGTGCCATTTGCACCGGCCCTGGGCTCCAGCAGGGTCAACACCTGGTCGAGCAGTTCCGGCAAGGAGAAGTCGACCCGCTCAGGCCTGCCCTCCCCTTCCTCCAGGCGGGCAAAATAGAGCACCTCATTGAGAATTGCCAGCAAGCCTTCCGCCGCCTTGTACAGGGCGTCCAGCCGCTTTCCGTCGCGCTCGTCCAGAGTAGCGCCACGCAGCAGCTCGGCCATGCCGAGGATGCCATTGAGGGGGGTGCGGATTTCGTGACTCATGGTGGCAAGAAAGCGCGACTTGGCGAGGTTGGCTGCCTCGGCATCTTCCTTGGCCCGTTGCAGGCTGGCAGTGCGCCGTTCCACCATGCCCTGCAAAGCGGCCCGATCCTCTTCGCGGCGCTGAATATCGTCGACAAAAGCCCGGCGCATGTCGTCGAGGGCCTGAGCGACCGTGTCGATCTCATCGGCGCCGCGCCCACCCCGGCGATCGAGGTGCAATGCCTCATGCCAGTCACCAGCGCCGATGCGCCGGGCGAAATCGGCCATGACCTGCAGATGGCGGGTGACCAGTCGATGGAACAGCCAGGACAGAGTTATCGCGAGACCACACAGGAAGACTCCCATCCACAGCAGGCTGGTGAGGCCAGTGGCATAAAGGCGCTGATAGACAGCCCCGAGGTCGATGGCGACTTCCAGTTCGCCCAACTGGCGTGGCTCGCCACTGGGCGGCTGGTAGGAAAGCGGAAAATGCTCGCGTCGCAGCGGACCGGTGGGGTCGCTGGCACCTTCCTGCAAATCGAAATCAGCGCTCGTCAGGCGAACCCTGGCGATATCGGGAAAGTCTGCCAGGCCGCGCAACTGCATCTTGAGCTGTTCCTGATTGAGATCCCAAAGGCTGCGCTCGAAGCTGGCCAAGTAGCCGACACGGATCAGATCCAGTCGCGCGTCGATGTCGCGCATCTCGCGGCGGTATTCCAAGTGCAGTTGCACTGCGCTGGCCACCAGCGTGAAGCACAGGCTGAACAACAGGATGAACAGCAGCAGCCGTCGCAGCAGGCCGCTGGCGGGTTTCGGCACGGTCATCGGCGCGACTCCGGCTGGGCGATCATGTCGCGGTAGGTGGCTTCGCTCTCCGCCAGCCAGCGCTCGATTTCACCGCTATCGGCCAGGTGCTGCAGCTCGCGGTCGATTTCCCCCATGCGCACCGCCAATGGGGAATGTCGTGACACCGCCAGACGCAGGTGGTCCACCGCCAGGGTCAGCGGCAGGGCCCGGATATCGCTGCCGCCTGGCAGGTGCTCGATATAGAGCAACCCGGTGCGCCGCTCATGGGGAATGAAGTCGATCCGGCCACGAATCAGCTTGCCGAAGTTCTGCTGGCTGTCGGACACCCATTCGATATTGCCAGCGCGGGCAACAGCCTGGTCGAACGCTTCGCCGTAGCTTTCACCAAACAGCAGACCTCCGCGATAGCGCGTGAGGTCTTCCAGCTTGTTCACCTCAAGCGGGCGCTGCCGGTTGTAGAACACCGCCACCTCCTCGCGCAGCACGGCGGTTTCGGCAAAGGCCAGCTCGGCCATACGCTCGGGCGTCCGGTACGCCAGCACCACATCCACACGTCCCTGCGCGGCATCCATCAGGCAGCGCTTCCAGTTACCCAGCACCACCATTTCCACGTCCAGGCCGAGTCTGGCGAACACTGCCTTGACCACTCTCGGCGCCAGGCCGCGTACCTGCTTGCCGTCGCTCCAGGAAATCGGCGGATAGACCGGATAGTCGCAGTAGCGCACGGCAGGCGCGGCATGGACGGTATTGCAGAGCATGAACAGCGCCAGCAGCCAGGTACGCGCCATGGATTCAGGCAGCGCTGGCCGTGGCGGTGAACAAATAACCCGTGCCGTGGATGGTGATGATCAGCTGCGGTTCAGCGGGATCGTCGCGCAGCTTGCGGCGCAGCCGCCCGACCAGCACATCGATGGAGCGGTCATTGGGTAGCCATTCGCGGTTGCGGATCTGGTCCATCAATTGGTCGCGGCTAAGGGTGTGCCCGGCATTGCGCAGGAACACGCTGAGCAACTGGAACTCGCCATGAGTTAGCAGGGTCTCGCTGCCGTCCTGATCGATCAGGCGGCGGCGGTCGTTGTCCAGCATCCAGTCGGCGAAACGCCGAAGCGGACTGCCGGGAACCGCAGCCGGTTGCTGGGCATGACGTACCCGACGCACCAGGTTCTTGGCGCGGGACACCAATTCACGGGGATTCAGGGGTTTGACCACGTAGTCGTCGGCGCCGCATTCAAGGCCGACGATACGATCGACTTCATCGTTGCGGCCAGTGATGAGGATGATGCCGACCTCGGAACGCACACGCAGTTCGCGGGTCAGGGTCAGGCCGTCCTTGCCGGGTAGGCGGATGTCGAGCATCACCAGGTCTACCGGGCTTTCCGCCAGCGAGGCTTCTGCCTGTTCGGCAGTGCTGGCGCAACGCACCTGGTAGCCCTCCTGGGCGAGGTAGGACTGGAGCAGTTCACGGATCAGCGGATCGTCGTCGACGATCAGCACACTGGGAGCCATTGCAAATGCCCTCCGCCGCCGCTGCTTGGCGGGGCGATCTTATTGTTGGAGTGGCTGGAGGTTATCGCCCGCTGAACGATCGATCAACAGCCGCCGACGGGACGCAGGAAGCGCTGCATGCCGCCAGCCTGGAGACCGTCGACCCACGCTTCGCAGATCTGCGCGCCTTGTGCCGGCGTAAAGGTGTGCGGGTTCAGCCCGGACTCCAGCCAGAGCCCATCGAGCAATGCACTGAGACTGATGGCGGCGAGCTCGGCGTCGAAACCCTGCCAGCCCTCCTCAAGTGCCAGTTCAGTGAGCACCTTGGCAAGAATGGCCCGGTACTCGCCATAGGACTGATCGTGAGCCTGATTGATGGCCTGGGCAGTCTTCACGGCTCCCCAGAAGGCCAGCCACGCCTCCAGCAGTTGGGGGTCCAACAGCTCTGCGCTGAAGGACGCCTGGAAGAACGCCGATAGTCGCGGCCGTGGACTGGGCGGAGCATCGTCGATGGCATCGCGCAGGAGCTTCATCACCCGTCCCGTGACAGCCAGGTAGGCCTCGGCGACCAGTTCGTCCTTGCTCGCGTAGTGGTGATTGATCAGCCCCACCGAGACACCGGCCTCGGCGCAGATCTTGCGGATGGAGGCCCCCTGGAAACCGTGGCGTTTCAGGCATATGAGGGTCGCTTCGATCAAGTGCGCCTTGCGCAACTCGGGGTCCAGGCGGGAGTAGCGCACATCCTGGGTCGTCATGCCGAAAGCTCCTTTGGTGGTCCGGCGAGTCGTAGAACCTGTTCAAGCTCTTGCGATGCGCGGCAGATCATGGACAGGTTCTGAACGACTGTACAGGAGGAAGTCGACCCCACCTACCCGTTCGGGTTATGGCCGAGGTCGACCAAGGGGCACAAAGTAGGTAGCGAGGCGATTCGATAACAACAATAGAGGTGAACCGACATGCGCAAGACCCTGGTCGCTGCACTCGGCGCGACGCTCATCCTTCTGCCGGCCCTGAGCCCGGCGGACGACGGCAACACCCTGCGCCTGTACAACTGGTCGGACTACATGGGTGAACACACCCTCGCCGAGTTCGAGAAGGCCACCGGGATCAAGGTGATCTACGACACCTTCGATTCCTACGAGACCGTGCAGGGCAAGTTGCTGCCAGGCCGTTCCGGCTACGACCTGGTGGTGCTCAACGCCGCCCTGGTGCCGCCACTGCTCAAGGCAGGGGTCTTCCAGCCGCTGGACAAGGGCCGCCTGCCCAGTTGGAGCAACCTCGACCCACAGGTCCTGGCCAACCTGGAACACTTCGATCCGGGCGTAGCCTACTCGGCGCCCTACACCTGGGGCAGCAATGGCATCACCTACAACGTCGACATGATCAAGGCGCGCATGCCCGACGCGCCTATCGGCTCCCTGGCGATGGTCTTCGACCCCGAGATAGTGTCGCGTTTCGCAGATTGTGGCGTGACCCTGATCGACTCCCCCACTGATGTGCTGCCGCTGGCGCTGGCATACCTAGGGCGCGACCCGAACAGCGCCGAGCCCGAAGACCTAAAGGCCGCCCAGGACCTGCTGATGAAGGTGCGCCCCTACATCCGCAAGTTCGACTCCATGAGCTACCTCAACGGTCTTGCCAATGGCGACCAATGCATCGCCATGACCTGGTCCGGCGACTACGCCACGGCCCAGGCTCGCGCCACCGAAGCTGGCGCCAAGGTGAAGCTGGACTACTTCATACCCAAGGAAGGCTCGCTGATCTGGTTCGATGACTTCTACATCCCCAAGGACGCGCCGCATGTGGAGAACGCTCACAAGTTCATCGAATACATGCTGCAGCCCAAGGTGATCGCACAGGTTACCGACTACATCCGTTATGCCAACAGCAACAAGGCCGCCACTCCGCTGGTAGCCGCCGAGGTGAGGAACGACCCGGCGATCTATCCCGACGACGCGACCCGCGCCCGGCTCTTCACCCAGAAAACCCAGCCGCAGAAAGCGATGCGCCTGATCACCCGCACCTGGAATGCGGTCAAGACCGGCAAGTGAATTGAACTGCCCAGTAGAGATGGACCCGAGGTAAAGACCATGAACACCCCAAACACCGACTTCTTCGCCCAGTTCGACGATGAGCGCCTGGTGGCCGCCGACAAAGCGCATTACATGCACGGTTACCACATCTTCGACGACCACAGGGAAAACGGCTCGTTGAACATCGCAGCCGGCAGCGGCGCCTACATCTTCGACACCGCCGGCAATCGCTACCTGGACGCCGTGGGCGGCATGTGGTGCACCAACATTGGCCTCGGCCGCGAGGAAATGGCCGAGGCCATCGCCGAACAAGTCCGCCAACTCGCCTACTCCAACCCGTTCTGCGATATGGCCAACGTCAAGGCCATCGAACTCTGCGAGAAGCTTGCCGAACTGGCTCCGGGCGACCTCGACCACGTGTTCCTCACTACCGGCGGTTCCACCGCCGTGGATACCGCCTACCGCCTGGTGCAGTACTACCAGAACTGCCGCGGCAAGCCGGAAAAGAAACACGTCATCACCCGCATCAACGCGTACCACGGCTCCACGTTCCTGACCATGTCGCTGGGCGGCAAGGCAGCGGACCGTCCGGCCGAGTTCGACTTCCTCAAGGACCGCATCCATCACATCTCCTGCCCCAACCCCTACCGAGCACCAGCGGGCATGGATGAAGCGCAGTTCCTGGACTTTCTGGTCAACGAGTTCGAGGACAAGATCCTCACCCTGGGTGCGGACCGGGTGGGTGCCTTCTTCGCCGAGCCGATCATGGGCTCGGGCGGCGTGATCATCCCGCCGGCCGGCTACCACAAGCGCATGTGGGAGGTCTGCCAGCGCCATGACGTGCTCTATATCTCCGACGAGGTGGTGACCTCCTTCGGCCGTCTGGGCGCCTTCTTCGCCTCGGAAGATGTGTTCGGCGTCGTGCCGGACATCATCACTACCGCCAAAGGCCTGACTTCCGGTTACCTGCCGCTGGGTGCCTGCATCTTCTCCGATCGTATCTGGCAGGTGATCGGCGAGCCGGGCAAGGGCCGCTGCTTCAGCCATGGCTTCACCTACAGCGGGCACCCGGTGAGCTGCGTCAGCGCGCTGAAGAACATCGAGATCATCCAGCGGGAAAACCTGCTGACCCATGTGGACGAAGTGGGTGCCTATCTGGAGGAGCGCCTGCGGACCCTGGCCGACCTGCCGCTGGTGGGCAGCGTGCGCTGCAAGAAGTTGATGGCCTGCGTCGAGTTCGTTGCCAACAAGGCCAGCAAGACCCTGTTCCCCGATGAGTTGAATATCGGTGAGCAGATCCACCTGAGGGCGCAGAAGCGCGGATTACTGGTACGGCCTATCGTGCACCTGAACGTGATGTCGCCGCCGCTGACCATCACCCACGCCCAGGTGGACGAGATCGTCGACACGCTGCGCGAGGCCATCCTCGAAACCGCCGCCGACCTTGCGCGAAGTGGCGACTATGCCGGGAGTTGAGGGGGTCTGGCCGCCACCTGGCGGCACCAGTAGACTGCCGGCCATGACCGAAACCACTGCTGACAGAACCACCCCAGCCACCCTTCATGCCTGGCATGCGGGGCTGGCCCTGGCCATGGCCAGCGTTGCCGAAGCCGGCTTTTGCGAGAGGCTGGCAGAGGCGCTGGCCAGCCTCGTCCCTATCGAGTCCGTACTGCTTGGCCTGGAGTGCAAAGGCCTGCCGCCGCGCCCGCTCTACCAGCGTGGAATCCCGGCTGAGTACCGCGAGGCGCTCACCGAGCGCTACTACGCCCGTGGTTACATGCTCGACCCCTTCTGCCTTGCACTGGAGAACGGCCTGGCGGAAGGCTTCTACCACCTCTCGGAAATCGCCCCGGACGACTTCTTCAATAGCGAGTACTACCGCACCTACTACCTGAAATGCGGCTCGGTGGAAGACGCCCACTTCATCGTCGACCTGGGCGGCCAGCGCAAGGTTTCGCTGTGCGTCTACCAGGGTCGCAGCGGCGCACGCTTCAGCACTGCCGAGCTGGACCTTCTTCGGGCCGCACAGCCGCTGGTTCGGGAACTGATTCGCCAGTTCGACGAGCGCGGCGGACTGGTGCGCTGTCTGGACGGCCATGGACCTGCGCCCATGCATTCGGCGCCGGCCGCGGCGCTTAACCAGCAGATACGCGAGGCCTTCATGAACTTCGGCAGCGACCGGCTGACCGAACGCGAGCGGGAAATCGCCCACCTGCTGCTTCGCGGGCACTCGGCAAAATCCAGCGCCAAGGTGCTGGAAATCTCCCCGGAAACCGTGCGCATGCACCGCAAGAATCTCTACACCAAGCTGGAAATCAGCTCCCAGGCGGAGTTGTTCGCCCTGTTCATCGATTGGCTGACAGCCTGACCCAGGGGCCTTTTCAGTCAAACGGCAGTGGGCAGATCGCATCCATTGACTAGGCTTGCTTGTCTCTTCCCTCAACTGGAGACGCGCCATGCCCATCGAAAAAGCCCTGTACACCGCCCACGCCGAAGCCTACGGCGGCCGTGAAGGCCGCGCCGTGTCCTCGGACGGCGTGCTGGATGTGAAGCTGACCACTCCCAAGGAGCTGGGCGGCCCTGGTGGCGACGGCACCAACCCCGAGCAGCTCTTCGCGGCGGGTTACTCAGCGTGCTTCCTCGGTGCGATCAAGTTCGTCGCCGGCAAGGAAAAAATCACTCTCAGCGAAGACACCTATATAGAAGGTGCCGTGGGCATCGGTACCCTGCCGACAGGTTTCGGCATCGAAGTCGAATTGAAGATTTCCCTGCCCGGGTTGGACAAGCAGGCCGCCAAGGAACTGGTGGACAAGGCGCACATCGTCTGCCCTTACTCCAACGCTACGCGTGGCAACATCAACGTGACACTGACTTTGGTGTAACGTGCGCTCGGACAAATAAAGAGGGAGGCCACTGGCCTCCCTCTTTACTTCACCTTGTAAATGATCCCCGGACTGCACTGGACCATCTGGTAGAGGTCCGGCAGGCCGTTCAGCGCCTCGGACGCGCCGAGGAACAGATAGCCGCCCGGTTTAAGGGTGGCGTGGATGCGAGTGAGGATGTCCTTCTTCACATCGGCGGAGAAGTAGATCAGCACATTGCGGCAAAAGACGATGTCGAACTTGCCCAGCGCCGCATAGCTGTCCAGCAGGTTCAGCGGACGAAACTCCACACGGCTGCGAATGGCCGGTTTGACTGCCCAACGCCCCGGCCCTTTCGGGTCGAAGTAACGTACCAGACGTTCCTGCGAGAGGCCCCGCCCCATGGCCAGGCTGTCGTACTCGCCAGAGCGGCAGGCCGCCAGCATCGAGCTGGACAGATCCGTAGCGACGATTCGCGCGCCGGCCTTGAGCTGGCCGAGGTTGATCTTCTCGTACTCGTCGATCGTCATGGAAATGGAGAACGGTTCCTGCCCCGACGAACTGGCCGCCGACCAGATGCGCAGCGGCTGATTCGGGTTGGCCTTGAGCAGCTCGGGCAGCACCCGGCTTTTCAGCACTTCGAAGGGATAGGTATCTCGAAACCACAAGGTCTCGTTGGTGGTCATGGCATCGATGACCTGCTCGCGCAGGCCACCACGGGAAAATCCCTGGATGCGCTGAGTGAGTTCACCCAGCGTCTTGATGCCGTTCTGCTCCATCAGCTTGTTCAGCCGACTGGAGACCAGATACTGCTTGTTGCTGCCCAGCAGGATGCCGCAGGTCTTTTCCAGGAACACCCGGAACTGCTCGAACTCCACATTGCCTGAAGACACTAAGGGCGCCTCACCGATCTGTTTCCGTGTCAGGGGGCCGAATCAGCCCCCGTCCGTTACCTTGATGCGTTCCACGACTCGCGCGGCCAGGTCATCCGGCTTGAACTTGGCGAGGAAGTCATCCGCCCCGACCTTCTTCACCATTGCCTGGTTGAACACACCCGAAAGCGAAGTATGCAGGAGGATATGCAACTTCTGCATGCGCGGATCGTTGCGGATCTCCGCCGTCAGGGTATAGCCATCCATCTCCGGCATCTCGATGTCGGAAACGATCATCAGCAATTCCTGTTCCGGCGCCTTGCCTTCTTCCACCAATTCACGCAGGTAGTTGTAGGCTTGGCGCCCATCGTTCAAGGCCTTGACCTCGACGCCGACGGTTTCCAGGCAACGGATCACCTGCTTGCGCGCGACGGAAGAGTCGTCGACGATCAGGACGCGCTTGCTGACGGCCTTGCTCTGGGTGTCGATATCGATAACGCCTTCGGACACCACTTCGGAGGTGGGCGCCACTTCGGCGAGGATCTTCTCGACGTCGATGATTTCCACCAACTGCTTGTCGACCCGGGTGACCGCCGTCAGGTAATGGTCGCGACCGGTTCCCTTGGGTGGCGGATGGATCTCCTCCCAGTTCATGTTGACGATGCGCTCCACCGAGCGCACCAGGAACCCCTGCACCTTGGTGTTGTATTCCGTGATGATGACGAAGCTGTTCTTCAGGTCATCGAGGCCTCTGCGCCCGGTCGCCATGGACAGGTCGAGAATCGGAATGGTACCCCCACGGATATTGGCGACCCCGCGTACAACCGGACTGGACTTGGGCATCAGAGTGAGACGGGGGCACTGCAGTACCTCCTTCACCTTGAACACGTTGATCCCGTACAGCTGCGGCCCGTCAAGACGGAACAGCAGCAGCTCCAGGCGGTTCTGCCCGACCAGTTGAGTACGCTGGTTAACCGAATCCAAAACACCGGCCATGACCAGACTCCTATTACAAGTCGATGAGCGCCCGCTTCAGCCTAGCAGGCGGCACGAGCCTTGCTTCTAAGTTTGCATGAACACCATGATGACGCTTTTCCGACACCTGATGGCAAAACGCCGCAATACGCTTGCGGCTGTTTTACCCGCTTTGTGCTGTCTCGGCTACAGCCCTGCGTCGAGTGCGAGTGTGACGTCGCCTGAAATACTTATCGGCACCGCCGAAGGCTTTCTTGAGTTCACCGTCGAAGAATATCTGCAGCGCGGCAATATCCAGGGTCGCAGCGAAATCCAGGTCAACCGGCTCGATCCCCGCCTGCGGCTGGCCGAATGCGACAGGGATTTGACGGCCAAGCTGGAAAGCCCTGCCCAGCCGCTGGGGCGTGTCACGGTACGAATCAGCTGTGAGGGCAGCGCCCCCTGGACAGTGTTCGTCCCCGCCCAGGTGAAGCTCTATCGCGAAGTGGTGGTAGTCACGCGCGCATTGCGCCGTGGCGTGCCCATCACCCATCAGGACGTGGCCCTGGCCGAGCGTGACGTGGGCACCCTGAGCCAGGGCTTTCTGAGCGATCCGGGGCAGATCATTGGACAGAAAACTACGCGCTCCCTGGTTTCCGACCAGGTACTGGCCCCATTGCACCTGGAGCAGGCCGAAGTAGTGAGCAAGGGCGACCAGGTCGTGATCAGCGCCGTCGGCTCGTCAATCAATGTACGCATGCCGGGCGAAGCCATGAGCAAGGGCGCGCCGGGTGAGCAAATACGGGTCCGAAACCTGAGCTCCGGCCGCGTGATCAAGGCCCGAGTGAAAGGGCCAGGCCAGGTTCAGGTAGATATGTAGACATGATTCCGCTGGCGCCGGACCGGGCTGATTTCCTAAACTCAGCCGGTACGAAAGAATTTTCTAAAGTTATCCCGGACAGGGCCGATAAAACGGTAAGCGTCCAATTAGCGTCCGAGGTTCAGCATCATGGTTATCGACTTCAACCGGCTTAATAACGGCCCCACGCCTGCCAACTCCGGGCGTACCGGCAGCACCCAGGCCGGCAAGAGCGAAACCGTCACCAGCGGCCAGACTGCTTCGACCCAGAACACCGGCGAGCAGGCTCCGACTGCCAAAAGCGGCGAATCCGTGCAACTGAGCAGCGAAGCTCAAGTGCTGCAGAAAGCCGGCGAAAAACTGCGCGACCTGCCCGTGGTGGACAAGGAACGCGTGGAAAAGCTCAAGCAGGCCATTGCCGACGGCTCCTACCAGGTCGACAGCAAGCGCGTGGCCAGCAAGCTGCTGAACTTCGAATCCCAGCGCTAGTCCACGGGCGGCGCTGGGGAACTTGGACGCTAAGGCCCCAGAGCGCGTATGCACGATACCAACCTGCTTCAGCTGTTCACCGACGATATCGGCCATGCCAAGCGTTTGCTTGAGCTAATGGACGAAGAATTCCAGGTTCTGGGCGAGCGCGACCTAGTCCGCCTCGAGAAACTGCTGGCCGACAAGCAACCCCTGCTTGCCCAACTCGACCAGCATGGCCACCAACGCAGCCAACTGCTGGCCAGCCTCCAATTGAGCACCGATCGCGCCGGTTTGCAGCAACTCGCCGAGCGCTCCCCCGTGGGCCAGGAACTGCTCGAACGCAGCGACGAACTGGGCGAGCTGCTCGAACGATGCAGAACGACCAACGAGCGAAACGGTCGACTGATCCGCGCCAATCGGGCAACGATCGGCAGCATGCTCGGCATCCTGCGTGGCGGTGACACGCCCAGCCTCTATGACAGCCGCGGCGCGGCCGCTAGAATCGGCCAGCAGCGCCCGCTTAGCCAGGCCTGACAAGACATTACAAGAAAGGCACAAAGACACATGGAGGCATGACGCCACTGCTCTTTGTGTAACCCGCGTTTGCGTTCGGAGAAACCTGGACCGTGTCCAATCCATTCCACGAAGTTAACGGCCCTCAACCCCCCAAGGTGCTCAAGACACCGGTAGAGATCCTGGCCAATCTTCGTCTGCTTCAGCAGCATCACGATCCGTTGATCGTCACCTTCCACGGCCGAAACCAGCGTTTCCAGAGTTACCTGATTGAAGTGGACCGCGATCGCGGTCTTATCGCCCTGGACGAGATGATCCCGAACGACGGCGAGCGTTTCCTGAAGAGCGGCGAATCCTTCCGTGTAGAAGGCTTCCATGATGGCGTGCGTATCGCCTGGGATACCCAGCAGCCGGCAACACTCGGGGAGTTCGAGGGAGGTCGTTGCTACTGGTGCCCACTGCCCGACGAGGTGACCTACCACCAGCGCCGCAACGCCTTTCGTGCCCCCCTCAAGCAAAGCCAATTGGTACCCATCGAGCTGGACGGCGACAAGATGTCGTCCGCGATAAAGGGTGTGATGCTGGATATCTCGGCCACCGGGTGCAAGCTGCGGTTCGAAGGCGACCTGAGCGGCCGCCTGCAACCTGGGCAGATTTATGAGCGTTTCAGCGCCAAGATGCCCATCGGCCCCGTTACCACCCCGGTTGAGCTACGCCATCTGCATTTCGACGAGAAGCTGGGTATGAGCTTCGTAGGCATCCGCTTCCACAACATGAGTGGGCTGGTACAGCGCAACGTCGAGCGCTTCGTCTACCAGCTGCAACGTGAAGCGCGTCGATTCGAAAAGGACGAGCTCTTCTAGCGCTCAACCCGGCATGGCTTCCGCTGTGTCGACCTTCCCTCAGACAGTTCCGAGCTTGAAACCCAGACGCCCCAGGCGCGGCAGATGCTCGGGACTGTCCATCACCCATAGCGATGGCAGCAGCCCATGCTGCCAATCCAGCTCCTGCAGGCGTTCACACGTCAGGGCCAGCACCTGGTCACTGCCCCAGGGCATGGCTTCAAACAGGCGCGGATCGACACGTCGCAAGCCGAGGAGCACGTAGCGGCCATCCTCCGTCGGCCCCAGAACCGCCTGGTGCTGATGCAGCGCCTCGCAAGCGGCCGACAGGTAATCGGCATCCAGCATCGGGCAATGCTGGCCGATAAGCACCACGGCATCGTTTTCTGACAACCCCAAGGCAGCGATACGTCGCATGCGCTCCCCCAGGTCACCCACCGGCTGCCCCACGACCATCCAGTCGTTGTCCTCGGCCAGGGCTTCAAGGGCCTCGTCCGGCCCATCCTCGATCCAGAAGATCCGCTCACAGAAGCCAAGCGGCGGTAGGTTGAGTACGCGCGCCACCAATTGCCGATGCAACTGGCTCACCCCCTCCTCGCCCAACTCCGGAACCAGGCGGGGGTGGTGCTTGCCAGCCTGAGGGGCGCTGGCCAGCAGATGCAGGGAAATGCTCAACGACATGACCAGTTCCTCCTTGAAGTCCCAAGGCAGGCCTTGGGCTTGAAGCTCGGGTATCCGCACTGGTCGATAATTGGGCAAAAACGATGTGGCGTTGGGCCACTATTTGTCGGGCTGTGGCTGTTCCGGCATTCCCTCGGTCGACGGCTCTGGCGGCGGAACGTCGCCGTTCTGCATCTGGTCGTGCACCGCCTTTTCATCGACGCGCGGGTCCAGGGCTGCCACCAGGGGTGAACTGGTCATGTTGTCCGGGGTCGGCACATGGTGCAGCGGCGCCTCGTCGACCCGGTGTAGCCCGGTAACGGCATCCGGTCGAACCCGCAACACCAGAACCGTGGCGCAGAAGCAGACGAATGCATAGAGCATGTTCGGCCCCAGCTGTTTCATCAGTGCGCCGGTCAACAGCGGACCGATACTCGCCCCCACACCGAAGGTGATCAGTAACATGGCGGTCAGCGACACCCTCCTTTCGGCTTCTATATGGTCATTGGAGAAAGCCACCGCGAGCGGGTAAAGGCTGAACTGCAGCAGGCAGACCAGGAAGCCTACCGGGAACAGCACCTCGAGGGGCGCCGTCGGCATGATCGCCAGGGGCAAAGCGGACACTGCGAGCAAGGCCGCCGTGCTGCGAATCAGCACCGCGCGATCATGACGGTCCGACAGCCAGCCCAATGGCCACTGCACGAGGAGTCCGGCCAGGATGCAGCTCCCCATGAACAAGCCCACCTGATCGATAGGCAGGCCCTGGGCCGTGGCATAGAGCGGCGCCAGGCCGTAGAAGGAACCGATCACCAGACCGGAAACCAGCACAGTGGTCATGGACTGCGGCACCCGCTTGATGAAGAAGCGCGGCTCCAGCGGTGCCGGATGCAGCGGCGCCGGGTGCAGCTTGCGGGTCAGCGCCACCGGTACCAGGCACAGTGCGAAGCACATGGCCACCAGCATCAACAACTCCGGCCCGAGGCCGGGATGCAGGACCAGCACCAGCTGCCCGAGTACCAGCCCCAGGTAGGAGGCAACCATGTAGCCCGCGAAAACCTGTCCACGCTGGCTCGCCTCGGCCTGCTCGGTGAGCCAACTCTCGATCACCATGTACTGGCACATCATCCCCAGGCCAACAAGCATCCGCATGAACAACCAGGCTGGCAGGAAGTCGATCAGACCGTGCCCAAGCACGGCCGCCGTCACCACCCCGGCGCAGGCCACGTAGGCACGGATATGCCCGACCCGCGCGATCAGCCGGTGTCCCAGCTTGCCGCCAAGGATCAGGCCGAAATAGTTGGCCGCCATCAGGGCGCCGACCCAGAGCCCATCCACCTTGTCCGCCGCGAGGCGCAGGCCGAGGTAGGTACTGAGCAGGCCGGAGCCGATCAGCATGAGCAAGGTGGCGAAATACAGTGCGCGAAACGACTTCCAGATCCGATGCATCGGCGCTCCAGGCGGCTCCATGTACAGGAAGGGCCGACCGATCGGACGGCCCTTGGGCGATCAGACCTGAGAGGCGAGGATGCGCCGTTCCCAGGGCGTGATCTCATCGAAGAAGCTGCTGAGCTCCATCGTCTTTGTAGCAATGTAGCCTTCGATGAACTCCTTGCCGAACAGTTCACGCGCCAGATCGCTGCGTTTCAGACGCTCGATCGCAGCATGCAGGGTACAGGGAAGCAACAATTCGTCCGGCGCCTCGAATTCGCCCTGGATAGGCGCGCTCGGCTGCAGCTGCTGTTCCATCCCGTAGAGCCCGGCTGCCAGACTGGCGGCGATGGCGAGATAGGGATTGGCGTCTGCGCCGGGCAAGCGGTTCTCCACCCTTCTGGCCTCCGGCGCACTGGCTGGAATACGCAGGCCCGCCGCCCGGTTGTCGTGGGACCAGCAGGCATTGTTGGGCGACGCATAAGGGTGGCAAAGCCGCTGGTAGGAGTTCACGTTTGGCGCGAAGAGCGCGGTGAAATCCGCCATGGCCGCCTGCTGGCCACCGATGAAGTGGGCAAAGGCCGCGGTGGGCTCGCCCAGGGTATCGCTGAAGATGTTCGCCTCATCGTCGAGCGTCACCACACTCTGATGGATATGCATCGAACTGCCCGGCGTGTGCGCCAATGGCTTGGCCATGCAGACCACCTGGATGCCGTGCTTGAGCGCGACCTCCTTGAGCAGATGCTTGAACAGGAAGGTCTGGTCCGCGAGCAGCAGCGGGTCGCCATGGAGGAAGTTGATCTCAAACTGGCTGACGCCCATCTCGTGCATGAAGGTATCGCGGGACATGCCGAAAGCCGCCATGCCGCGATAGACCTCCTCGAAGAACGGCCTCAGGCCATTGTTGGAGGACACGCTGAAGGCCGAACAACCGATCTCACGACGTCCGTCCAGCCCGAGTGGCGGCTGGAAAGCCTCCGTCGGATTCGGGTTGGTCGCGAAGACAAAGAACTCCAGCTCTGTGGCGACCACGGGCTTCCAGCCGTGTTCGGCATAGCGCTCCACCACCTTGCGCAGCAGCCCCCGCGTGGACAACCCCGAAGGCCGACCGTCCAGCTCCTGGGCATCGCAGATCGCCAAGGCGCGTGGCCGATCGGCCCAAGGCAGGCAATGGATCTGGCTCGGCTCGGCGACCAGGGCCAGGTCGCCGTCGTCGCAGCCATAGAAACGGGCCGGCGGGTAACCGCCCATGATGCATTGAAGAAGCACACCCCGCGCCAGCTGCAAACGGCGGCCGGAGAGGAAGCCCTCCCCCGTCATCACCTTGCCCCGCATCACCCCGTTCAGGTCGGGGGTGACGCACTCGATCTCTTCTACACCGGCCAGTCGCTCGGCGAGCGGGCTGCGGACTTTGGTAGTCATGGTTATTGTCCTTGTGCACTACAGCCGCTCTGGATGGCGGCTTGTACAAAATACGCACCGGCCGTTCGAAATATCAAGCAGGTGAAACGGCGATTCTTCATGCCATGAAAAAGGGGTGAAGCCGCGAGGGCTTCACCCCTTTTCCGTTACTGCATCGTGCGCGTTGGCTGCCTCCTCAGCTGACGATGAAGTCCGCCTGGGTCACGGTGGCACTGGCCACGCCCACCAAAGTGATGCTGTCGGCTCCGATGGTGACCAGGGTGTCGGCCCCCACCCCAGCGATGACCACACTACCAGCGAAGTTCGCCGCGGTAATGCCCAGATTCGCGACATGCAAGCGGTCCTGGCCTCCCGCAGGAATGGCATCGAAGCCGAGAATCTGGTCCTGCCCGAAGCCCGCACCGAACTGGAAGATGTCATTGCCTGCGCCACCATTCATGGTGTCGTTGCCTGCACCGCCAACCAGGACGTCGTTCCCACCCAGTCCATTGAGAGTGTCGGCGTCACTTCCGCCCAGGATCCGGTTGGCCAGGGTATTGCCCGTGCCACTGAACGCCCCGCTGCCAATGAACACCAGGTTCTCCACGTTCGTCCCGAGACTGTAACTCGACAGCGTCGTGCGAACGACATCAGTCCCATCACCCACCGCCTCAGCCACGAAGTCCAGCGCATTGTCCACGTAGTAGGTGTCATTACCGCTGCCACCCATCATCGTGTCGGCATCCGCGCCACCATTGAGCACGTCGTTGCCGGTCAGCCCATGGAGAATGTCATTCCCGGCCAGGCCGTCGAGGGTATCAGTGCTGGTGCCACCGACCAGCCGGTTGGCCAAGGCGTTGCCGGTCCCCGTAAAGGCGCCGGCACCAAGGGAGACCAGGACCTCGAGATTGGCCCCCAGGGTGTAGCTGGACAGCGTCGTACGGACCATGTCACTCCCCTCGCCCGTATTCTCGACCACCACATCCAGCGCGTTGTCCACATAGAAGGTGTCGTCCCCGACTCCCCCCACCATACGATCAGCCCCTGCATTGCCGTTGAGGACATCATTGCCGGCTACACCGAACATCATGTCATTGCCGCCGCCACCGCTCAGGGTATCGTTCCCCACGGCACCGGCGATCACATTCGCCAGGCCGTTCCCCACCGCCGTGAAATTGCTGCTTCCGATATAGGCCAGATCCTCGACGTTGGCGCCCAGGCTGTAACTCGCAAGGGTCGTGCGCACCATGTCACGCCCGTCCCCGGCTGCCTCGGTCACCGAATCGAGCACGTTGTCGACATAGAAGGTGTCGTTGCCGGCTCCACCGGTCATGCTGTCGGCACCCGTGGCGCCATCGATCAGGTCATTGCCGGCTCCACCGTTGAGCGTGTCGTTACCACCACCGCCGTTCATCACATCGTCACCGGCGGTACCGGTCAGGATGTCGTTGCCAGGACCGCCGTTGAACGTCCCGCCGATGAAGGCGGTCGCCGCCGACGCCACCTGGTTG
>NZ_SSOF01000083.1:0-111334 GCF_029873115.1 Pseudomonas sp. BN606
ATCCTCATCGAGGGCTTCGAGGTACTCGCGCACGGCGCGGGTGCTGAGCGCCGGATCGCGCCAATCGATCTCATCGCCCGGCACCCCGCGTTGCCGGCTGGCATCCGCCTTGATGATGCTGGCGTCGACGGCGAAGCCTTCACCTTTGACCAGCCCAGCGGCCATTCAGCGCCGGAGCACCCCATTGAACAACCAGCGGAACAGGCCGCTGTCACGGAAGCGGCCGTGACGATTCTTCGAGAAGGTCGAGTGATTGGGCACTTCGTCCTCCAGGCCCAGCCGGCAGAACCAGCGGTAGGCCAGGTTCAGATGCACCTCTTCGCATAGCCGCCGCTCGGAACGGATGCCGTAGCAGTAGTCGACCACCAGCATGCGCACCATCAACTCCGGATCAATCGACGGTCGCCCAATGGGGCTGTAGAAATCCGCCAGGTGGGCGCAGGTCACTGAGATCCAGGCACTGGTCGATGCTGCGCAGGAGGTGTTGGGGCGGGAGGTGATCTTCCAAGTTGAACGAGTAGAACAGGCGCTGCTGTCCTCCCGGTAACTGTCCCATCATGCTGCCTGCCCCCACGCTCACTGAGCGCGTGATTTTGCCGGCGGCATGGGGCGGCAGCTACTTTTTCAACAGAATCGGCCAGAAGCGGACTCAGGCAATGCGTCGATGATTCGACTATCCGCAACCTTTCCCGCTCAGCTCCCAAGTGCTACGGAGTGCAGTGCGTCACCCGCGCCGATCACTGATGGCCCACGCTTTCCACCGCCTTGAGAATCACCGCGGCGACGTCGGCCGGTTGCGATTGCTGCGGCACATGGCTGCTGTGCAACTCGGTCAGCTGGGCGCCGATGCGCTTGGCGGACGAGCGCTGGACATCCGGGTGAATCATGCGATCTTCGCTGGCCAGTACGTACCAGGACGGCTTGGTCCTCCATGCTGCAACGGTGGTTTTGTCCTCGAATGCGGACGCACGAATCGGCCCTTGAGTCGCAGTCATCACGGCCGTCTGTTCAGCCGGTAGGTCTTGGGCGAAGTCTTTGGCCATGCCTTCCGGCGTCAGGTAGAGAAACCCGTTGGCATCGGGCTTGATCTGGCTGATGCCTGGCGGGGTCGGTGCGCCTTTGCCTTGTTCGCCACTGATCTGCCCGGCGTCGGGTGCGAACGCGGCGACGTAGACCAGCGCGCTGACGTTCTGCTGGTTGCCCGCTTCACTGATCACGGTGCCGCCCCACGAGTGGCCGACCAGCACCACTTTGCCTGGCTGGTTGCGTAGTGCGCGTTGGGTGGCGGCGACGTCATCGGCGAGGGAGGTGAGCGGGTTCTGCACGACGGTCACCGCAACGCCTTTGGCCTGTAGTAGCGGAACCACTTTGGCCCAGTCCGAACCATCGGCGAATGCGCCATGTACGATCACCACGGAAGGCAGGGTACTCTCGGCGTGGCTGACGCCTGCACTGAAGGTGGTAGCCAGGGCGAGGGCGACGGTAGCGAGTTGAGCGTTGATTGTTTTCATCGGGATGACTCCTGTGTAGGGAGCTCCAGTTTGCTGACGGGCCTGCACGGCGGGTATCGGTCATTTATCCGAGCCAGGGAGTTTTCATGGATAGCACGCATCGATACGACATTTCCTTAGGCGCGGCACTGGCGGCCATCGCCCAGGTCGGTGATCTCAGCATGGGCCAACCGCTGGGACACTCCCTACGCGTGGCTCGCCTGGCCAGGCAGCTGGCGCAAGCGAGACAGGCAAGCGCCGAGCAGATGAGGGTGGTGGAGCAGGTGGCCTTGCTGCGCTGGTCGGGCTGCACGGCCAATGCCGACGGGTTTGCCCACCTGCTTGGCGACGATGTGGACGGCCGCCGCGCCATGCTGGACGGCACGTTGAGCGCCGCCGACATGAACGCCGTGCACAAAGCGGCGCCGCTTGCCGTGGTGCACTGCGAAGTGGCCGGCGAAATTGCCAGAACGCTGGAACTGGGCGACGCAGTGGAGACCGCGCTGTGCCGGGTATTCGAAACCTTCGATGGCAGCGGCCGGCCACTGGGGTTGACCCATGAGCACATCCCAGAGGCGGCCTACCAGGTGGTGCTCGCCGGGGATCTGGACATTCTCAGCCGCGCCCATGGGGTGGAGGCGGCGTTGAAGTGGATCCATGAGCAGGCTGACCGGCGCTACCCAGCCGCCCTCGCGGCGTTGCTGGTGAACAATGCGAAGGGCTGGTTGGCCGGGTTGGACGCCACCGCTGACACTCAGGGCGTCTCGGACAGCGAACGCCCCGTTTGCCTGAGCCTGGTGGGTGATGTGATCGATTTGAAGCTGCCGTGGCTGGCGGGGCATTCGCGGCAGGTGGCCCATATCGCCGTAGAGGCCGCTCGCTTGTGGGGCGTGGCCGAGTCCAGACGGGCGGAAATCGGTAAGGCCGCGCTTATCCATGGACTGGGCCGGGCCGCCGTTTCCAACCACGTGTGGAACACCGCCGGGCCGCTGCCCTACGGCGCTGCGGAGCGTGTGCACTTGGTGCCGTACTGGACGCACAAAGCGACTCGGTCGATCCGCGAACTGAGCGCGCCGGGCGAGATCGCTTCCTATGTTTACGAACGCCTCGACGGCAGCGGCTACTACCGAGGCACAGCGGCGGAGGCACTGTGCGCCGAGAACCGCTTGCTGGCCACTGCCGTCGCTTGGGTAGCGTTGCGTGGTACCAGGCCTTGGCGTGTCGCGCACAGCGAAGCCGATGCTGCCAGGCTGCTTAAACAGGAGGCCAGTCGCGGCGTCTTCGACGGTGAAATCTGCGATGCGGTGATCGCCGCCGCCCGTGGCGAACGCACCCTCACCCAGCCCAAGAACCCGCTGCTCACCCCACGTGAATGCCGCATCCTTCTGGAGATCAGTCAGGGCGCCAGCAACAAGGAAGTTGCGCGCAATCTGGCCATCAGCCCAAGTACCGTGCGCACGCACATGGAAAGCATCTTTCGCAAACTGGGGTGTTCCACCCGGGCGGCGGCGACGCTGAAAGGACTGACGCTGGGTTTGATTGCCTGATACCCATCGCGGACTAAACGCCCGCACGGGCCAGGGCAATGAAGGCCTTGAGCGCGGCCGACGGGTTGCGGCGGTTGGCGTAGTACAGGCACAGGGCGTCGCGCGGCGGGGTCCAGGCTTGCAGCACCCGTTCGAACTGACCCGTTTCGATTTCTTCCATGACGTCCTGCTCCATGAAAAAACCGAGCCCGATGCCTGCCTGCACCACGGCCTTGGCCACGCCAGGTTCGTCCAGGGTGAGCGGGCCGCGCACATCCAGGCGGATAACCTCGCCATCGCGCTCGAACTGCCACGGGAAAATCGCCCCGTTGGGTAAACGGATACGCAAGCACGGATGCTGGAGCAGGTCTGTTGGGGTGAGCGGCCGGCCATGGGCGGCAAAGTAGGCGGGTGTGCCCACCACCGCGTAGCGTTGCGGTTGACCCAAGGCGATGACGATCATGTCGCTGGGCACCAGATTCGTCGCCCGCACGCCGAGGTCAAACCCATCGGCAACGATGTCGACCAGGCGCCCCTCTGTGACCAGGTCGACGTGTACCTGTGGATAGCGTCGCAAGAACTCCAGCACCAGTGGCAGCAGCGCAGCGCGGGCGGCGCTGGCGAACGCATTGATACGCAGCACACCCGACGGCCCGGCGTTGTGCGAGCGCACCGCGTCCAGCCCGGCACGCACATCCCGCAAGGCCGGCCCCACCTGTTCGATGAACATCTCGCCCGCTTCGGTCAGCGACACGCTGCGTGTGGTGCGATTGAAAAAGCGCGTTTCCAGGCTCGCTTCCAGCTTGGCGATGGTGTGGCTCAATGCCGTGGTTGAAATTCCGAGGTCGATGGCCGCCTGGCGAAACGACGCCCGGCGTGCAACGGCCATGACCGCTTCCAGTTCGTTGAGGCTGACGCGCGGGTCCGACGTGGGATTGTCCTGAATTTTGGGATTACTCGTTAACCGTTGTCCCAGTTGAGCAAACAATTTATGGCGCGCCAACATTGCTCTCGTTCAATCCAACAACCCAAGCGAGAGGAGACAGGCCATGAACCTTGATCTGAGCGGCAAACGAATTCTGGTTACCGGTGGCACCAAAGGCGTTGGCAGCGCTGTTGTAAAACTGTTGCTGGAAGAGGGTGCCCAGGTGCTGACCTCGGCACGGCAAGCCACCGAGGACACGCCGCAGGCGGTGTTTTTCGCCGCGGACCTGACAACCGCGCAAGGTTGTGAGGCGTTGGCGGCGGCTGTCCGGGAGCGCCTGGGTGGCGTGGATATCATCGTGCACGTGCTGGGCGGCTCCACCGCTCCCGGCGGCGGGTTTGCCGCATTGGGCGAGGATGAGTGGCAGAACGAACTGAGCCTGAATCTGCTTCCGGCCGTGCGCCTGGATCGTGCGCTGCTGCCGGACATGCTGCAGCGCAAAGCCGGCGTGATCATCCACGTGACGTCCATCCAGAGCCGCCTGCCGTTGCCCGAAGCGACCACGGCCTATGCGGCGGCCAAGGCGGCACTTTCCACCTACAGCAAAAGCCTGTCCAAAGAAGTGTCGCCACAAGGCGTACGGGTGGTTCGGGTGTCGCCTGGCTGGGTCGAAACCGAAGCATCGGTGGCCTTGGCCGAGCGCCTGGCGCAGAACGCGGGCACTGACTATGAAGGGGGTAAGCAGATTGTCATGGACGCATTGGGCGGCATACCTCTGGGCCGACCGGCCAAGCCACTCGAGGTGGCCGAACTGATTGCCTTCCTGGCTTCGCCGCGCTCGGCGTCGATCACAGGCAGCGAGTTCGTGATTGATGGCGGCACGGTGCCGACGGTTTGAGTCGCCGGCAGCCATTCACTTGGGTGGGGCCACATTCATAGCTGAAATGTGTGGCATGTCGCCGAAGGGTTTTCCCTGCCTCAGCGCGCTGGGCCGCAAGCGTTGATCGGTTTGCTGGTGGTGGCGTTCAGCAAGATTAGCCAGGCCATGGAGCAGAAGCAGTAGCCTCCAAGCCCGCATGTTCCGGTCAGTGTTCTTCACTGCACCGCACGTCCTTCGAAGTGATCATCAACGCTTGCTGCGCCGTTGATGACGATCAGGCTCCGCGAGGAATGTCTGATCGCCGTCAGGTCAGAACTTGGCGCGCGGTGTTATCGATACCGCTCGTGGGTGACCCAAGATATTGCAGCCCTGGAAGGCAGCTATTGGCCGAGTGCGGCCGTCCGC
The DNA here is from genome assembly GCF_029873115.1 of Pseudomonas sp. BN606. NCBI lineage: Bacteria > Pseudomonadati > Pseudomonadota > Gammaproteobacteria > Pseudomonadales > Pseudomonadaceae > Pseudomonas > Pseudomonas sp. BN606. Next base: position 5,227 of record NZ_SSOF01000083.1, read on the forward strand.
TATGGGGAGGACTTCTGCCTTGGTGGCTGGCTGCTGTCGGCCGAAGTCGGAGCTACTCACCAATGAAAAAGGGCCGGTGAGCATTGCCCACCGGCCCTTTCTCGTACTCCTTCGACCCCAGTTCCTTTGGGGTTAATGGTCTTGACCGTACAACGAGGCCATCCTGGGATGGCCGGCGCCGCTACCCTCCCCAGGGCATCGGCTGTGCACCTTCTCGGTGCATCCGTTTCAACATTCAGTGAAAAAGTTTCAGTGTTTGTTGAAAAACTACGGGACCCGGATTCAATCCCAGCTCAGCGCGCCGCCGGTCTGGTACTCGATGACGCGCGTCTCGAAGAAGTTCTTCTCTTTCTTCAGGTCCATGATTTCGGACATCCATGGGAACGGGTTGGTCGCGCCCGGGTATTCCTCTTTCAGGCCGATCTGGGTCAGGCGGCGGTTGGCGATGAATTTGAGGTAGTCCTCCATCATCGCGGCGTTCATGCCCAGTACGCCGCGCGGCATGGTGTCGCGAGCGTATTCGATTTCCAGCTGGGTGCCCTGCAGGATCATCTGGGTGGCTTCGTCCTTCATCTGGGCATCCCACAGATGCGGGTTCTCGATCTTGATCTGGTTGATCACGTCGATGCCGAAGTTCAGGTGCATGGACTCGTCACGCAGGATGTACTGGAACTGCTCGGCGGTGCCGGTCATCTTGTTGCGGCGGCCCATGGAGAGGATCTGGGTGAAGCCGCAGTAGAAGAAGATGCCTTCCAGTACGCAGTAGTAAGCGATCAGGTTGCGCAGGAACTGGCGGTCGGTCTCTGGGGTGCCGGTCTTGAACTCGGGGTCGGAGATCGAGCGGGTGTACTTGAGGCCCCAGGACGCCTTTTTCGCGACGCTCGGAATCTCGTGGTACATGTTGAAGATCTCGCCTTCATCCATGCCCAGCGACTCGATGCAGTACTGGTAGGCGTGGGTGTGGATCGCCTCTTCGAACGCCTGGCGCAGGATGTACTGGCGGCACTCGGGGTTGGTGATCAGGCGGTACACGGCCAGCACCAGGTTGTTGGCAACCAGGGAGTCGGCGGTGGAGAAGAAGCCGAGGTTGCGCATCACGATGCGGCGCTCGTCTTCGCTGAGGCCGTCCTTGCTCTTCCACAGGGCAATGTCGGCGTTCATGTTCACTTCCTGCGGCATCCAGTGGTTGGCGCAACCATCCAGATACTTCTGCCAGGCCCAGTCGTACTTGAAGGGTACGAGCTGGTTGAGGTCGGCGCGGGCGTTGATCATCTGCTTGTCGCCAACCTGCACGCGCGCGGCGGAGCCTTCGAGGTCGTCCAGGCCTTCCTGGATGTCGAGGGCGTCGAGGGCCTTCTTGGCGCGGGCTACGGCGTCGGAGTCGTCGGCCGATACGGCGCGGGCGTCTTCAACGGAGCCAGCGGCTTCGTCGTCGAGCTTGTCGATGTTCTTGGCTGCGGCCTGGGCAACGGCGGGGGCTGCCTTGGCTTCGGTGGGGTCTTCTTTGTCGAATTCGTCCCAGCTGAGCATTGTTCCTCTCCTGGTCTGCGGACCGGTCTATGCCGGCCTGGGTGTTTGGGTGCGTGGATGGATGCACGCGAAAGCGTTGGATCAAGGACGGGGCGGTGGATTGCCCTGGCCTGTGCACACCCGGTTTGTGGATGTGATTGTTCGAATATCTGTGCTGCCTGAGGTTTCCCTCACCCCGGCCCCTCTACCAGTGGGAGAGGGGAGGGGAATTTCACTCCCGGTCGAGCGTGGTGCTGTGCGAGTGACCGCTAGGCGCCCGGTTGGCTGGAACCCCTGAGCGTACGTATGTACGTGATGGGGGCCGGCCAGCCGGGCAACAACGCGGACGCCGCTCAGCGACGCGCGCTTATTGGCACGCTTCGCAGTCGGGGTTATCGATGGAGCACGCGCTGGGCACTGGAGCCGGAGCCGGTGCTGCAGCCGGAGCGGCTTGCAGGGTTTCGCTGCCACCCGCCGATACGGCGTTCAGCTTGCCGGTGTTGATGGTCGACTTCTCGGTGCTGGTGGCGGCCAGGGCGCGGAGGTAGTAGGTGGTTTTCAGGCCACGGTACCAAGCCATGCGGTAGGTCACGTCCAGTTTCTTGCCCGAGGCGCCGGCGATGTAGAGGTTCAGGGACTGGGCCTGATCGATCCACTTCTGACGGCGGCTGGCGGCGTCGACGATCCACTTGGTTTCGACTTCGAACGCGGTGGCGTACAGGTCTTTCAGGTCTTGCGGGATGCGCTCGATCTGCTGCACGGAACCGTCGTAGTACTTCAGGTCGTTGACCATGACCGGATCCCACAGGCCACGGGCTTTGAGGTCGTGTACCAGGTAGGGGTTGATCACGGTGAACTCGCCGGAGAGGTTCGATTTCACGTAGAGGTTCTGGTAGGTCGGCTCGATGGACTGCGATACGCCGGTGATGTTGGCGATGGTCGCGGTCGGCGCGATGGCCATGATGTTCGAGTTACGAATACCTTTCTTGACGCGTTCGCGAACCGGGGCCCAGTCGAGGGACTCGGTCAGGTCGACGTCGATGTACTTCTGGCCACGGGCCTCGATGAGGATCTGCTGGGAGTCCAGCGGCAGGATGCCCTTGGACCACAGGGAGCCGTCGAAGGTCTCGTAGGCGCCGCGCTCGTCGGCCAGGTCACAGGACGCCTGGATGGCGTAGTAGCTCACCGCTTCCATGGACTTGTCGGCGAACTCGATGGCAGCGTCGGAGCCGTAGGCGATGTGCTGCAGGTACAGGGCGTCCTGGAAGCCCATGATGCCGAGGCCAACCGGGCGGTGCTTGAGGTTCGAGTTGCGAGCCTGCGGGACTGAGTAGTAGTTGATGTCGATAACGTTATCGAGCATGCGCACTGCGGTCTTGACGGTCTTCTCGAGCTTGGCGGTGTCCAGCTTGCCGTCGATGATGTGGTTGACCAGGTTGATCGAGCCCAGGTTGCAGACCGCGATCTCGTCCTTGTTGGTGTTCAGGGTGATCTCGGTGCAAAGGTTGGAGCTGTGGACCACGCCCACGTGCTGCTGCGGGCTACGCAGGTTGCACGGGTCCTTGAAGGTCAGCCACGGGTGGCCGGTCTCGAAGAGCATCGAGAGCATCTTGCGCCACAGGTCTTTGGCCTGGATGGTCTTGAACAGCTTGATCTTGCCGTACTGGGTCAGGGCTTCGTAGTACTCGTAGCGCTCTTCGAAGGCCTTGCCGGTCAGGTCGTGCAGGTCCGGTACTTCGGACGGCGAGAACAGGGTCCACTGGCCATCGTCGAACACGCGCTTCATGAACAGGTCGGGAATCCAGTTCGCGGTGTTCATGTCGTGGGTACGGCGGCGGTCGTCACCGGTGTTCTTGCGCAGCTCGATGAACTCTTCGATGTCCATGTGCCAGGTTTCGAGGTACGCGCAGACGGCGCCCTTGCGCTTGCCACCCTGGTTCACGGCTACGGCGGTGTCGTTCACGACTTTCAGGAACGGCACCACGCCCTGGGACTTGCCGTTGGTGCCCTTGATGTAGGAGCCCAGCGCACGGACCGGAGTCCAGTCGTTGCCCAGGCCACCGGCGAATTTCGACAGCATGGCGTTGTCGTGGATCGCGTTGTAGATGCCCGACAGGTCGTCCGGCACGGTGGTCAGGTAGCAGGAGGACAGCTGCGGACGCAGGGTGCCGGCGTTGAACAGGGTCGGGGTCGAGCTCATGTAGTCGAAGGACGACAGCAGGTTGTAGAACTCGATGGCGCGTTCTTCTTTCTGCTTCTCTTCGATGGCCAGGCCCATGGCCACGCGCATGAAGAAGACCTGAGGCAGTTCGAAGCGGATGCCGTCCTTGTGTATGAAATAACGGTCGTACAAGGTCTGCAGGCCGAGGTAGGTGAACTGCTGGTCGCGCTCGTGGTTGATGGCCTTGCCCAGCTTTTCCAGGTCGAAGGTCTTCAGCTGCGGGTCGAGCAGTTCGAACTCGACGCCTTTTTCCACATAGGCCGGCAGGGCCTTGGCGTAGAGGTCGGCCATCTCGTGGTGAGTGGCGCTCTCGGCAACACCGAGGAAGCCCAGCGCTTCGGCGCGCAGGGTGTCCATCAGCAGGCGGGCGGTGACGTAGGAGTAGTTCGGCTCGCGCTCTACCAGGGTACGGGCAGTCATCACCAGGGCGGTGTTGACGTCCTTCTCGGCTACGCCGTCGTAGAGGTTCTTCAGGGTTTCACGCTCGATCAGCGAGCCGTCGACTTCGGCCAGGGCTTCGCAGGCTTCGCTGATGATGGTGTTCAGGCGGCCCATGTCCAGCGGCTGCTGGCTGCCGTCGGCGCGGGTGATGCGGATGCTCGGGTGCGGCTGGGCTACGTCGCTGGAGGCGCTGCGCTTGGAGCGCTCCTGGGCGCGGGATTCGCGGTAGATCACGTAGTCGCGAGCGACTTTCTGCTCGCCGGCGCGCATCAGGGCCAGTTCGACCTGGTCCTGGATTTCCTCGATGTGGATGGTGCCACCGGAGGGCATGCGACGCTTGAAGGTCGCGGTGACCTGCTCGGTCAGGCGGGCGACGGTTTCATGGATACGCGAAGAAGCAGCGGCAGTACCGCCTTCCACGGCGAGAAACGCTTTGGTGATGGCAACGGTGATCTTGTCGTCGGTGTACGGGACGACAGTGCCGTTGCGTTTGATCACGCGCAGCTGGCCAGGCGCAGTGGCGGCCAGATCCTGGTTGGAATCTGCTGCCTGCGGCGCTGCGGCCTGCGGGTTCTCGCGAGTGGTGTCGGTCTGCATGGGGTTCTCCATGTTCTGATTTATGTAAGAGCGCCCGAGTCGCCTTCATTCCCTTTCACAACGCGATGCGCACGGCGGGACGCCGAACGCGAAACGTGGAGCTACGAGGCAGAAGGACAGGACTCAAGTGCCTTCCTGGCCCTACAAGTCAAACGTCACGGTGTTAAACCGCCGTGACAAACACAATACCTAGTGGTGGACGCTACTCACGTCGCACCTGCTTCCGGCCCCCAGTCACGTTCTTTGTGTCCTGGGCCGGCACCGCTCGCCTGAGGCGAATGGTGGGTGAATTACCGCAAATGACGCACCGGTGGTCAGGCCCTGAAAAAGCCTTTAGCGCTTGATTCTAATTGTGTCCGGTGGTACGCCCTCACCCCAATATGTAGGGGCTGGGCTCGATGGGGGTACAAGATAATGCGCTGTTGGGGGTATTGCAAGGCGACCCACAACATCTAGCCTGTGGATAAGTTGTGGGTGATTTGTGGGTGACTGCGGAGTAACGGAGGCAAAGGCCCGGTGGCTCTAGGCTCTGCCGTTCGTCGCCGCCGAATGGGCGTTTTTCGAGGTGTGGCGGCGCTGTCGATGGCGTCGCAAGCTAACACAATATCTTGTGTTTCCGTATCTGATTGGCATGCGCTGTGCTATCGGTCCGGCATTGATACAATGCGACCCTTTTCATGGTGGTCTGGACGCTGTCTACGGGAGTGAGTGGTGGAGCAAGAAGCCTGGCGAATCCTCATAGTCGAAGACGATCAGCGACTGGCCGATCTGACGCGAGAGTACCTGGAAGGCAATGGCCTGCAGGTGGCCATCGAATCCGATGGTGGCCAGGCCGTGGCGCGCATTCTGAGGGAGCGCCCCGATCTGGTGGTGCTGGACCTGATGCTGCCGGGCGAGGATGGCCTGTCTATCTGCCGCAAGCTGCGTGGCCAATATGAGGGCCCGATCCTGATGCTCACTGCGCGCACCGATGATATGGACCAGGTACTCGGCCTGGAGCTCGGCGCCGATGATTACGTCTGCAAGCCGGTGCGCCCGCGTGTGCTGCTCGCGCGCATTCGCGCCCTGTTGCGGCGAAGCGAGGCGGTGGCCGAAGCGCCCGTGGCGGAAAACCAGAGACGGCTGGAGTTCGGCCCGCTGGTCATCGACAACGCCATGCGCGAGGCCTGGCTCAGTGAGCGCAGCATCGAATTGACGAGTGCCGAGTTCGACCTGCTCTGGCTGCTGGCGGTGAATGCCGGGCGCATCCTGTCCCGCGAGGAGATCTTCAACTCCCTGCGCGGCATCGAGTACGACGGCCAGGATCGTTCCATCGATGTGCGCATTTCGCGTATCCGCCCAAAGATCGGCGACGACCCGATGCACCCGCGCCTGATCAAGACAGTGCGCAGCAAGGGCTACCTATTTGTAAGAGAGGCTGCCGAAGGCCTCTGACGGGCCGGTTGGCGGCCCGCTGCGTCCGGGCGACAGTCCATGAATTCGATCTTCCTGCGTATCTATGGCGGCATGCTGGTGACGCTGGTGCTGGTGGCGCTACTCGGCGTGTTCACCATTCACCAGGTCAACGAGGTGCGCTCCGACCAGTACCGCGAGAGCCTGGCACGCGGCACCTTCCGCCTGATGGCGGACAACCTCCAGCCCATGAACAACGTGGAACGCCGCCGTGCGGTGGTGCTCTGGGGGCGCCTGCTGGGCATTCCCCTGGAGCTGGAGTCCATGGACAACGCGAAGCTGGACAACAGCGCACGCAGCCGTCTGGTACGCGGCCAGGTGCTGGTCGAGCAGACGGGCCCCCACGCCGCGAGAGTCTACGGCCTGGTCAGCATGAGCGAGCGATTGTTGCTGACCGGCGAGGTGGAGCAGATCAGCGAGCAATTGGCGCGGGCCACCGTCTACCTATTGATGGATGAGCTGGTGCGTTTCCCGGTGAACGAACAGCCCCAACGCCTGGCGTCCCTCAAGGAGAACAAGCAGTTCGGCTTTGATCTGCGCCTGATCCCGTTGAGGAGCGCCGACCTCGACATCGACCAGCGCCGCCGGGTGGATGAGGGCGACACGGTCATGGCCCTGGGCAAGGATGGCGATTCCATCCGTGTTTTTGCCGGCATGGTGGACACTCCCTGGGTACTGGAGATGGGCCCGCTGCACCAGATGAACCCCTATCCGCCGCAGTTGCTGGTGCTGATCGGTTTCCTCGGCCTCACTCTTATCGGTCTGACCGTCTACTTCCTGGTGCGCCAGCTGGAGCATCGTCTGATGGGCCTGGAAAGCGCCGCCACCGATATTGCCCAGGGCAAGCTGGATGCACGGGTACCGGCCAGGGGCGCGGATTCCGTAGGGCGTCTGGCAGCAGCGTTCAATGGCATGGCCGAGCAGTTGCAGCGCTTGTTGATGCTGCAGCGGGAGCTGATCCGCGCTGTATCCCATGAGCTGCGTACCCCGGTGGCGCGGCTGCGCTTTGGTCTGGAGATGATCGCCGACGCCGAGAGTGAGAGTGCCCGGCGCAAGTACATGGATGGTATGGACGGTGACATCCAGGAACTGGACAAGCTGGTGGACGAGATGCTGACCTACGCGCGCCTGGAACAGGGCTCGCCGGCCCTGCATTTCCAGCGAGTGGACCTGGATGCCCTGTTCGACCAGGTGATCGCCGAACTTTCCCACCTGCGCGCCAATGTGCGCATCGAGCGTGGTCTGTGCCTGAATGTTGGCACTGACGGCGCCTGGGTCGAGGCCGAACCGCGTTACCTGCATCGCGCCCTGCAGAATCTGGTGAGCAACGCGATGCGCCATGCCGAATCGCGGGTTCAGTTGAACTATCAGATCGGCCACAAGCGTTGCCGCATCGACGTCGAGGACGACGGCCCGGGCGTGCCGGAAAGCCAGTGGGAAAAGATCTTCAAACCCTTCATGCGCCTGGACGACAGCCGTACCCGCGCCTCCGGTGGCCACGGTCTGGGGCTGTCCATCGTGCGACGCATCATTTATTGGCACGCCGGCCGCGCGCAGATCGGTCGCAGCGAAACGCTGGGTGGTGCGCGCTTCAGCCTGGTGTGGCCGCGGCGGCAGAGCGAGGCGGAGACGTTGTAAGACGGCCCGTGGGGCCACATTCTCTGTGGGCGAATTCATTCGCCCACAGAGGTTTTTTGCCAGCGGCTCGTCTTAGGCGGCGACTGCCACCAGGCTCAGCACTCGTCCCTGGAACTCGCAGTGCCAGCCTTCGAGTTCACTTCCTGCCTTCCATTCTTCCGACAGGCCGATCAACAGCCTCAGGCGTGCTCGTGCGTTGTCGCAGCCCAGCAGTTCGGCATCGTGGAAGTAGAAACGTTTTTGCACGATGGGGTAGAGGGCCTTGAACAGGCTTTCCTTGATGGAAAAGGTCAGGGTAATGCGCTGGGCCTGCTGGTCGGGCGTAAGGCTATCAAGCCGTTGCAGTTCGGCAGGGGTGAGGATTTCTTCCGCCAGGCGCAGGGCACGCTCGGCCTTCATGGGTTCTTCCAGGTCCAGGCCCAGGCCGCGCCACTGGTTGTGATTGGCGACCAGCGCGGTGGCCAGCCCGTGGCTATGACTGATCGATCCGGTGATGCCGGCGGGCCAGACCGGTGCGCGGTCCTCCCCAAGGGCAGGCACGTCGGCACGGCCAGTCAGGGCGAGGAGGGCAGTACGGGCGCAGAGGCGGCCAGCGAGGAATTCTGTCTGCCTCTTCGCCACCGAGCGCTGGATATTGGTGGGCGCGGGGACGGCGCTGCGCGGAAAGTCGTCGGCGCTGAGCAAGTCCGGATCGAAGCGACAGGAGCGCATGACTACGCCCGGCAAGGCTTCAGGAAAGGGCCAGGTCGAGTCGAAGGGGCTGCAGCAGGCGGGGTGTTTCGGGTTCATGGCGGCATTCTGCCCGGCGCCGCTGGAATGGGCCAGCGGCCCGCGCGTTTACATATGTTTGCAAATGGCAAACAAAGCGAAACGGAAGCCCGCCCCAGGTTTTTGCCAGACTACGCGGGCGTTTCTTCTGGAACGCAGGTGAGGTTGTAGTCTGGAAACCTGGCAGTGCCGGTTCCGGACATTTTCTCTGAATTGAGTGCGGGAGCCCGGATGGGCTCCCGTTTTTTTTGTCTGCGATTCAGGGGCTGAGGGCTAAATGCCCGCCGACGAGGCCAGCGGAAAGGGCTTCAGGCGGGGTAAGAAGTTTCGTTCAGCTCAGGTTCAAGAAGGGTTCAGCGGCGGTTCAGTGGCTGGTGGGCAATCTAGCCCCCGAGTTCAGCAACTACACGACCACTCGAAAAGGAATCCCACCATGAACCGTACCTTCAGCCATATCGCCCTCGCTTCCGCCTTGGCCCTTGCTGCCGCCGGCGCCCAGGCCGCGGACAACTTCGTCGGTCTGACCTGGGGGCAGACCAACAACAACATCCAGAAGTCCGATTCGCTGAACGCGAACCTGAACAATCCCAATCTGGACAAGGTCATCCACAAGACTGGCACCTGGGGTGTACGTGCCGGCCAGCAGACCGACGGCGGCCGCTACTACATGACCTACGAGAACTTCTCCGATACCAATAGCGGCTACAAGCTGCGCCAGCAGAACCTCCTCGGCAGCTACGATGTGTTCGTGCCGGTGGGTGCATACAACACCAAGCTGTTCGGCGGTGCGACCCTCGGCCTGGTCAAGCTGGAGCAGGAAAGCAAGGCCATGAGCCGCGACAGCAACATCAACTACGCTGCCGGTCTGCAGGCCGGTATTCTCCAGGACCTGAGCAAGAATGCGTCGATCGAGGCCGGCTACCGTTACCTGCGTACCAACGTCAGCACCGACATGGGTGAACACGGAGGTCCGCGTCTGGGCTCCCTGGATCTGCATAGCAGCGGCCAGGCCTACCTGGGCGCCAACTACAAGTTCTGATGCGTTACATGCAACGGGCCGGGCATTTGCCCGGCCGCCTCATTGATACGGAGAGCGGCCCATGAAACTGCTGGTTGTGGAAGACGAGGCGCTGCTGCGTCATCACCTCTACACCCGTCTCGGCGAGCAGGGGCATGTCGTGGATGCGGTGCCCGATGCCGAAGAAGCGCTATATCGCGCGGCGGAATACAACCATGACCTGGCAGTGGTTGACCTCGGCCTGCCGGGCATGAGCGGGCTGGATCTGATCCGTCAGTTGCGCAGCCAGGGCAAGAGCTTCCCCATCCTCATTCTCACCGCCCGTGGCAACTGGCAGGACAAGGTCGAGGGGCTGGCCGCCGGGGCTGACGATTACGTGGTCAAGCCTTTCCAGTTCGAGGAACTGGAGGCACGGCTGAATGCACTGTTGCGGCGTTCTTCGGGGTTCGTTCAGTCAACGATAGAGGCGGGTCCGCTGCTACTGGACCTGAACCGCAAGCAGGCACAACTGGACGGTGAACCCGTAGCGCTCACAGCCTACGAATACCGCATCCTCGAATACCTGATGCGTCATCACCAGCAGGTTGTGGCCAAGGAGCGGCTGATGGAGCAGCTGTATCCGAATGATGAGGAGCGTGATCCCAATGTGATCGAAGTGTTGGTCGGTCGCCTGCGCCGCAAGCTGGAGGGCGGCAGCGGATTCAAGCCGATCGACACTGTGCGCGGCCAGGGCTACCTGTTCACCGAGCGCTGCCGATGACCAAGGCATGGCGGAATTTCTACCGCCCGATGGGATGGTCGCTGCGCCTGCGACTTATGCTGGGTGCCGCCGCGATGGCGGTGCTGTTCATGCTCGCATTGCTGCCAGCGCTGCGGGGCGCCTTCGTGATCGCCCTCGACCAGTCCATCGAGCAGCGGCTGGCCGCCGATGCCAGTGCGCTGATCGCGGCGGCCCGTGTGGAGAACGGTCAGCTGGAGATGCCCGACAAGCTGCCCAACGAGGAGTTCGACAACCTGGAGGCCAGTCAGCTTGGCTACATCTACGACAGTGAAGGTGCCAAGGTCTGGCAGTCCCTTTCATCGCGGGATGAGCAGGTGACCTACCGGCCGCGCTACGACGGCCAGGGCCACGAGTTTCTCAGGGTCGCGGATGCCAAGGGGCGCGAGTTCTTCGTCTACGACGTGGAGGTGGACCTGCTGCGCGGGCAGCGCGCCGCCTACAGCGTCGTCACCATGCAGCCGGTTAGCGACTACCAGTCCATGTACGACGGATTCCTCCAGCAGCTCTACCTCTGGCTGGGAGGAGCGCTATTGGTGCTGCTGGGGTTGCTCTGGTTCGGCTTGACCTGGGGCTTTCGCAGCCTGCGCGGGCTCAGTGCCGAGCTGGACCAGGTGGAATCCGGCAGTCGTGACAGCCTGAGTGACGACCACCCGCGTGAGCTGCTGCGCCTGACCAAGTCCCTCAATCGCCTGCTGGATAGCGAACGCCGTCAGCGCGAGCGCTATCGCAATTCGCTGGACGACCTTGCCCATAGTCTGAAGACGCCGCTCTCCGTGCTGCAGGGCGTCAGCGAGAACATCGCCGCCCGGTCGGACAACCGCGAGCAGGCGCGGGTGCTGCAGAGTCAGATAGAGCGCATGAGCCAGCAGATCGGCTACCAGCTGCAGCGGGCGTCACTGCGCAAGAGTGGCCTGGTACGTCACCGGGTGCGTCTGGCGCCGCTGCTGGACACCCTTTGCGATGCGCTGGACAAGGTCTATCGGGAGAAGCGTGTGCGTGTGGAGCGGGATTTCGACCAGGACCTGATGATCCCTATGGAGCAGGGAGCCTTGCTGGAGATGCTCGGCAACCTGCTGGAGAACGCGTTCCGCCTGTGTCTGGGGGAAATTCGCGTCAGTGCCCGTGTGCGCGGCGGTCATTGCGAACTCAAGGTGGAGGACGACGGCCCCGGCGTGCCGCTGGATCAGCGCGAGCGCATCCTCAAGCGCGGCGAGCGGCTGGACGCCCAGCATCCGGGGCAGGGCATAGGTACGGCGGTAATCAAGGACATCATCGAAAGCTACGACGGCGAACTGTTCCTGGAGGAGTCCCCGTTGGGCGGGGCGGAGTTCAGGATTCGGTTTCCGTTGCTCTGAAATCGGCTGAAGCCCACCCTACGGCAGAACTGCGTTCTGCTTGGCGGATGAATTCGCCCCTACAGCCCATCCACATTCCGGGCCGATTTAGGTCTCCTGCGCCCGATACGCCCCCGGCGTCAGTCCGGTCCACTTCTTGAACGCCCGATGGAATGCCGATGGTTCGGAGAAGCCGAGCTGTTCGGCGATGTCCTGGATGGAGAGTTCATCCCGGCCCAGGTGGTAGATGGCCAGGTCGCGGCGCAGGTGGTCCTTCAGTTCCTGGAAGCTCGAACCCTCCTCCCGTAAGTGTCGACGCAGGGTCTGCGGGCTGATGTGCAGGTGCTGGGCCACCGCTTCCAAGTCTGGCCAGGTACGGCAGTCGCGGCCAAGCAGGCGGCGGATCTGGCTGGTCAGACTGTCGCCGCCATCGGGACGGGCCAGCAGGTCGGCCGGGGAGTGTTCGAGGAAGTGCTTGAGCGTGCGCTCGTCTTGTAGCAGCGGCATGGCCAGGTAGCGCGAATGAAAGCGCAGGCTGATGCGCGGCGCCCCGAAGTGGCGGCTGGTGGGGAAGAGCAATTCGTACTCGGCCGCGTGGGCCGGTTTGGCATAGCTGAAGGTGGCTTCCTCCAGCCGGATGCGCTGGCCAATCAGCCAACTGCCCAACCGATGCCAGATAACCAGCAGGCTTTCCACCAGGAAGTGGTCCGGGTCGCGGAGCAGCGCGTCGTCCACCGTCAGGACGGCGAAATCGCCGTCCCGTTCCAGCTGGATGCGCGGGGCATCAGGGAACAGCCCGTAGAAAAGGGTACCCCTCACGAGGGCCTTTTCCAGGCTGCGGCAATGGATGATTGCGTGGCACATCATGGCGAAGGTGCCGCGCTTGCTGCGCTGCTGGCCGAAGCCCATGTACTCGTCGTCGAGCACTTCCCAGAGCAGCTGCATCAGTCGCGCGAACTGTTCAGGAGCCACGCGGGCCCGCGGTTCGTCCAGCAGGGCCGGCTGAATGCCGGCGGCACGCAGCAAGGGGGTGCAATCCACGCCATGGTGCATGGCGCCGCACAAGGCGGCCCGGACGAAATGGCTGGCGATTGTGCGCTCGCGCATGGGGCTGATCCGTGGTCAGGGAGGCCGATGTTAGGGCGTGGCTGGAGGCGGCCACAAGGGCGCAAGTGGCGGAAATCCCCCTGGGGTCCTGGCGGAAATCCGCCCAAGGGATGCGTTGGGCTGGGTTTGTTTCTCTTTCAAGTCATTGAAATATAAGACTTTATTAAAATCAGAGGACTTGGCACAACGGCTGCTATGGAGAGAGTGCCGTCCATTCGACTGGACCGCACAACAACAAAAGTCTCCCAGACAGGGAGATATGTCGATCACAGTGACGCCAGGCCTTACGGAACAGGTCGGGATCACTTGAAAGGAACACTGCCATGTCCCGCCAACCGTTCTACAAGAGCCTGTACGTCCAGGTCATCGTCGCCATCGCCATCGGCATCCTGCTGGGTCACTTCTATCCGGAGACCGGTGTTGCGCTCAAACCCCTGGGTGACGGCTTCGTCAAACTGATCAAGATGGCCATCGCGCCCATCATCTTCTGCACCGTGGTCAGCGGCATCGCCGGCATGCAGGACATGAAGGCAGTGGGTAAGACCGGCGGCTACGCGCTGCTGTATTTCGAAATCGTATCCACCATCGCGCTGATCATCGGCCTGGTCGTGGTCAACATCGTCCAGCCTGGTGTCGGCATGCATGTCGATCCGGCCACCCTGGACACCAAGGGCATTGCCGCCTTCACCGCTGCCGGCGAACAGCAGAGCACCATTGCCTTCCTGCTCAACGTCATCCCCAGCACCATCGTTGGCGCCTTCGCCTCGGGTGACATCCTGCAGGTGCTGTTCTTCTCCGTGATCTTCGCTTTCGCCCTGCAGCGCATGGGTGACTACGGCAAGCCGGTGCTGGAATTCATCGATCGCATCGCCCAGGTCATGTTCGGCATCATCAACATGATCATGAAGGTCGCCCCCATCGGTGCCTTCGGTGCCATGGCCTTCACCATCGGCCAGTACGGCGTGGGTTCGCTGGTGCAGCTTGGCCAGTTGATGCTGTGCTTCTACATCACCTGCGTGTTCTTCATCCTGGTGGTCCTGGGCGGTATCGCCCGTGCCCACGGCTTCAGCATCCTGCGCTTCATCCGCTACATCCGCGAAGAGTTGCTGATCGTACTCGGTACGTCTTCTTCCGAGTCGGCCCTGCCGCGCATGCTGAACAAGATGGAAAAACTGGGTGCCAAGAAGTCCGTGGTCGGCCTGGTGATCCCCACTGGCTACTCCTTCAACCTGGATGGCACTTCCATCTACCTGACCATGGCTGCGGTGTTCATCGCCCAGGCTACTGACACCACCATGGACATCACTCACCAGCTGACCCTGCTGGCTGTGCTGCTGATCGCATCCAAGGGCGCCGCCGGCGTCACCGGTTCCGGCTTCATTGTGTTGGCCGCCACTCTGTCCGCCGTTGGCCACCTGCCGGTTGCCGGCCTGGCACTGATCCTCGGCATCGACCGCTTCATGTCCGAAGCCCGTGCCCTGACCAACCTGATCGGCAACGGCGTTGCCACCATCGTGGTCGCCAAGTGGTGCAAGCAACTGGACGAAGACACTCTGCAGCGTGAGCTGGCTTCCAGCGGAAAGTCCGAAGCTCCTGCCGCTCCGCAGACCGCTGCCTGATCGACGACTGCTACAGCGTTCTCCTCCCCGCGAGGAGACTTTCTCAAGCCCGGCTCCCCGTAGCCGGGCTTTTTTTGTCCTGCCGAATGGCTCTTCGACTTGATCTGGGTCAAGCCCGGTGCGCTGGCGCCAAAGGAACATTCTCGCCCTTCACGGGGTGGGTGCCTGCAGGCGCTGTGCCTCTTTCTGCGCCGTTTGGTACTAAGGACAACACCATGAACAGCATGAATCTTGCCTGGTCGTCGGATTATTCGACCGGGATCTCGATCATTGACGAGCAGCACAAGCGTCTCTTCGACTACTTCGCCGAGATCGAGGAAGGGGTCGCCCGCGACGATTCGCAGGGGCTCGAACTCGTAGTGCATGGCCTGATCCACTACGCCATTTCCCACAACACTTACGAAGAGTCGCTGATGGAGCAGGCTGGATATCCGATGCTGGAGGCGCATCGGGCCACCCATGAAAGTTTCAAGGCGCGGGCCCAGGACCTGCTCAAGAAGCTTGAATCAGGTGAGGCGCCCGCCAAGGTAGCGGCCAAGGCAAGAATCTTCATCGGCCTCTGGCTGGTCAGCCACGTCAAGCAGGAAGACCAGGACTACGTGCCTTATGTGAAGAAACTTGGGCGCAAGAGCCTGATGTCGTCGCTTTTGGGCAAGCTGTTCGGTTGAATGCGTATCTGGTCGATTGAGTCAATTCGCTCTGAGCGCTTGCGTCATTGAGGGCGCAAGGCGCTGGCGCCTAACCTGCGGCACGACTTCGGCCCAGGGAGGCAACCCCATGCAGCGCATTCATTTCGAGACCGAACACAATCTGTTCCGCGAGGCTTTCCGAGCCTTCCTGCAAAGGGAAGTGGTTCCGCACCAGGACGAGTGGGAAGCGGCCGGCGTGGTCGACCGCAGCGTGTGGAAGAAAGCTGGGGAGATGGGCTTCCTGCTGCCTTGGGCGGACGAGGAATACGGTGGTTCCGGGCTCAAGGACTTCCGTTACGAGCAGATCATGTGCGAGGAACTGGCCTACATCAACGAGCCGGGCTTCATGATTCCTCTGCATTCGGCCCTCTGCGGCCCCTACATCGCCGAGTACGGCAACGCCGAGCAGAAGGCGCGCTTCCTACCGGGAATCATCCGCGGCGAAACCATCCTCGCTGTGGCCATGACCGAACCTTCCGCTGGCTCCGATCTGGCTGGCATGCGCACTACCGCAATCGACAAGGGTGACCATTACCTGCTCAACGGCTCCAAGGTGTTCATCTCAAACGGGCTGCTGGCGGACGTGGTGATCGTCGCCGCCAAGACCGACCCGGCGAACAAGCACGCCATGGGTCTGTTCCTGGTGGAGCGGGGCATGGAGGGTTTCGAGCGTGGTCGCAACCTGAAGAAGCTGGGCATGAAGAGCCAGGACACTGCCGAGCTGTTCTTCAATAACGTGAAGGTGCCGAAGGAAAACCTGCTGGGCGATGCCAAGGGTGGCTTCTTCTATCTGATGAACATGCTCGCTCAGGAGCGGCTGACCAATGCCTGCGGTGCAGTGGCCGGCGCCGAGGCCGCGCTGCTCACCACCATCGACTACGTGAAGGAGCGCAAGGCCTTCGATCGGCCCGTAGCGCACTTCCAGAACACCCGCTTCAAGCTGGCCGAGATGCGTACCCAGATCGACGTCGCGCAGGTGTTCACCGACCGCTGCGTGATGGACCACAACCAGAAGAAGCTCACTCCCGAGGTGGCCGCCGAGGCCAAGCTGTTCACCACAGAACTGCTGTGCAAGGTGGTGGACGAAGGCGTGCAGTTGCATGGCGGCTGGGGCTACATGTGGGAGTACCCGATCTGCAAGATGTACGCGAACGCGCGTATCCAGCGCATCTTCGCCGGCACTTCGGAAATCATGAAAGAGATCATCAGCCGCGGGATGAAGCTCTGAGGATGGCGGGCGGTGCGCGTGGCGCACCGTACAAATGTGCCCCGTAGGGTGTGCTGTGCGCACCTTGAACAGACACTATTGAGGCAATCGTCATGACTCACGCAAAAGGCGCCATCGATGCCTGGGCCCAGCTTGCTACTGGCCGAACCCGCGAGCTGATACCCGAGGCAGTGCGGCTGTTCGAGAAGTCCGGAACCACGTCCCTGCTCGACAAGGGCCTGAGTCCCGAGCAAACCGTTGCCGAAATGGACCGTGCCGGCATCGACAAGCTGATGGTCAGCGCCTGGTGCCGTCCTGAACGCTGGGTAAGCACTAACGAAGAAGTGGCCGAATACACCCGCGCCTTCCCCGATCGCTTCGTCGGGGTTGCAGCGGTGGACATGAGCAAGCCCATGGCCGCCCTGCGCGAGTTGGATCGCGCCGTGAATGAGCTGGGTTTCAAGGCGCTGCGGGTAGTGCCATGGCTGTGGAAACTGCCGCCCAACCACCGGCTCTACTACCCGCTCTATGCGAAGTGCATCGAGCTGGACATCCCCTTCTGCACTCAGGTGGGCCACACCGGCCCGCTGATGCCCTCGGAAACCGGCCGGCCCGTGCCGTACCTGGACGAGGTGGCGCTGGACTTCCCCGAGCTGCGCATCGTCGCTGGGCATATCGGCCATCCCTGGACCGAGGAAATGATTGGCGTCGCCTGGAAGCACGACAACATCTATATCGATACTTCTGCCTACCTGCCGCGCTACTACCCGCAGGCGTTGATCCAGTACATGAAGACTTACGGCCAGGACAAGGTGCTATTCGGCAGCAACTTTCCGCAGTTGTCGCTCTCGCGTTGCATGGAGCAGGTAGAGGAGATGGGGCTGTCGGAGGATGTGAAAGGAAAATTCCTTCACGGCAACGCACGAAGAGTGTTCAAGCTCTAGAGTGATGGGCCATTGGGCAGCGAGCCGATAACAACAATAAGAGGGGCGAAGGATGAGCGAAGCATTGCCGTTGCAACGTTTCACCCACTGGGTGGCGACCACGCCAGACCGCGTCTGGCTGCGCCAGCCGGTGGCGCGGACCTGGCATCCCATCACCTGGCGCGAGGCCGACGACCGCGCCCGGCGCCTGGCCAGCGCACTGCGGGCCCTGGGCTGCGAGCCGGGCGACCGGGTGGCAATACTTGCGAAGAACTGCGCGGAATGGATCCTGAGCGACATGGCGATCATGCTCGCCGGACTGGTCAGCGTGCCGCTCTACCCGCTGCAATCGGCCGAGAGCATCGAGTACGTGCTACGCCATTCCGCATGCAAGGTGATCATCCTCGGCAAGCTGGATGATGCCGAGCGCCTGGAATCCGGCATTCCCGACAGCGTGGCACGCATCGCCATGCCCTATCCGACGCTGCGCGCCGAACATGCCTGGGGCGATTTGCTGTCGCGTTACGAACCCATGAGTGAAACCCATGAGCAGCGCCCGGACGAACTGCTCTGCATCCTCTATACCTCCGGTACCACCGGCCAGCCCAAGGGCGTAATGCAGACGGCGCGGGCGTTCGCCTTCGCCTCCAGCCGCTCGGTAGGGGAAATGGGGCTGGGGCCGGACGACCGGTTCTTTTCCTACCTGCCGCTGTCTCATGCCGCCGAACGCTTCCTGGTGCAAACCAACAGCCTCTATTGCGGCGGTGAAATCGCTTTCGTCGAATCCCTGGAAACCTTCGCTGAAGACCTGCGTCAGGTGCGACCAACCCAGTTCTTCTCGGTTCCACGCTTGTGGACGCGCTTCCAGCAGGGCGTACTGGAGCGGCTACCCCAGGGGCGACTCGACCGCTTGCTGGCCATTCCGCTGCTGGGGGCTCTGGTGGCGTGGAAGATCCGCCGCGGTCTGGGGCTGGACCGCGCGCGAGTGCTGGTGAGCGGTGCGGCGCCCATTCCGGTGGCGTTGCTGGAGTGGTATCGGCGCATCGGCCTGACTATCTGCGAGGGCTACGGCATGACCGAGAATTTCGCCTACGGCAACTTCAATCGGCCGGGGCAGGTGCGCTTCGGCACGGTGGGCCGGGTGATGCCGGACAACGACCTGCGCATCGCCGATGACGGAGAAATCCTCTACCGCAGCCCATCGCTGATGAGCGGCTACTACCTGGAGCCGGAGAAGAGCGCAGAAACCCTGCGCGATGGCTGGCTGCATACCGGCGACAAGGGGCATGTCGACGACGACGGCTACCTGCGCATTACCGGTCGGGTGAAGGACATCTTCAAGACCAGCAAGGGCAAGTACGTGGCGCCGGCCCCCATCGAGGGCGAAATCGCCAAGAATCTCTGGGTCGAGCAGGTGTGTCTGATGGGCAGCGGCCTGGACCAGCCGCTGGCGTTGATCGAGCTGAGCCCGGCCGCCCGCGAGCAGGCCCGCGCCCAGGTGGAGGCGGACCTGCTGACCACCCTCGAACAACTCAATGACCGGCTGCTGCCCCATGAGCGCGTCAGCCATCTGCTGCTGGTGCGTGAGCCCTGGACGGTGGATAACGGCTGCATGACCCCGACCATGAAGATTCGCCGCAACGTGCTGGAGGCCCGTTACGCCCCGGCGGTCGACCGTCTCGATGCACACCAGGCGTTGCACTGGGAATGACCGCCAGAACATACGCATCAGGAGTTGCCATGAAAGGCCCTTTGTCTTCGCTGAAAATCCTCGACTTCTCCACCCTGCTGCCGGGGCCCTTCGCCTCGTTGCTGCTGGCTGACATGGGCGCCGATGTGCTCCGGGTGGAGTCGCCTACGCGTACAGACCTGGTGCGTGTGCTGCCGCCCCACGACGGCGGCCAGTCCACCAGCCACGCCTATCTGAACCGCAACAAGCGCAGCATTGCCCTGGACTTGAAACGGCCGGAGGCGGTGGAGCTGGTCAGACAACTCGTGCAGGAATACGACATCGTCCTGGAACAGTTCCGTCCAGGCGTCATGGAACGGCTGGGGCTGGGTTATGAAGCGCTGAAGGCGATCAACCCGAAGCTGATCTATTTATCCATCACCGGCTATGGCCAGACCGGCCCCTATCGCGACCGTGCCGGACACGACATCAACTACCTGGCCCTGGCCGGTATCGCCAGCTACACCGGACGCCGCGACAGCGGACCGCTGCCGCTGGGCGTACAACTCGCGGATATTGGCGGCGGCTCCCTGCATGGGGTGATGGGCCTGCTCGCGGCTGTGATCCATCGCCAGGTGACAGGGGAGGGGCAGCACGTGGACGTCAGCATGACCGACTGCGCCTTCGCCCTGCACGGCATGGCGGGTGCCAGCTATCTCGGTGCGGGTGTTGAACCGGCCATGGAGAACCAGGCCCTGAATGGCGGCAGCTTCTACGACTACTACCGTACCCGTGATGGCCGCTGGTTCTCTGTAGGAAGCTTGGAGCCGCAGTTCATGCAGCAGTTCTGCGCCGCCCTTGGCCGTCCCGAGCTGGCAGCGAAGGGACTGTCGCCCAGGCCCGAAGACCAGCAGGAGCTGAAACGGGCAATCGAGATCGAATTCGAAAAGCGCGACTTCGCCGAGTGGGTCGAGGTCTTCGCCGAGCTGGACGCCTGCGTGGAGCCGATGCTGCCGCTGTCCGAGGCGGTGGATCATCCACAGATCAAGGCCCGCGGCCTGGTGGTGGAGGTTCCGCGCGAAGGCTTGCCTGCGCAGAAGCAGATCGGCTGTCCGATCAGGTTCTCTGCCGGCCTGCCCGCGCCGCGCCATGCCGGCGGCCCGTTGGGCTCGCATACCGCTGAAGTGCTGGCCGCGCTGGGGCTCAGCGCCGAGCAGATCGAGGCGCTGAAGGCGGCGAAGGTGGTGGGTTGACGGGGCGAAGCAGGAACCTTGTGGGGGGCGAACTCATTCGCTGAGGACCGCATGGCGGTCCCCGGCCTCCGGTGGGCAGGCCTTCGGCCTGCATGGCGAATGAATTCGTCCCCACAGGTCCGCCACAGGTCCTAAACCTGGCTTTGTTCCCCGCTGAACACCAGAGTCACCTGGCAGCGCCGACAGTAGTAGCGGCGCCCGCGCGTCACCAGGGCGTGGCGCTGGGCGGAGAAAGGATGGCCGTCGGGGCAGGCGCAGCGGTACAGGTAGCGCGTCACCTTGCGCCGGTTCACCTCATAGGTGTGGCAGCGGTTTGGGGGGAGTTCGTAGACCCCGCGCATGATCAGCTGCCATTCCTCGCCATGGGGTTGGATTCGGGGGCCGAACAGTTGATGGGCTACCAGGTGCGCCACTTCGTGGGCGACGGTCTGGCGCAGGAAGTCTTCCTGGTTTTCGCGGTAGAGCTGCGGGTTGAAACGCAGCTTGTTTTCGTCCAGATGGGCGACGCCGGCCTTCTGCCCGCGTAGCTTGAAGCTCACTTCGGGGCGGGGAAACCGGCATTTGAAAAAGGCTTCGGCCTGCTGATAGCAGGCCTCGACGCGGGCAAGTAGCTGCTCGGGCATAGGGCACTCCGTTGGCGCGGAATTATGCCGCAAAGCGTTTGCTGCCCAAAGGTGGTGACGCCGAGCGGTCATTCCCGGCCAAAAGAAAAGGCCGCCCGCAGGCGGCCTTCTGGTCAACGAGGGTTTTCAGCTGGTGTACACCGGCCCCAGGCCGAAGCCCCAGAGGATCACGGCGGAGGCGATCATCGCCACGAGCACCACCAGGCCCACTGCCAGCACCGAGCTGGAGAACAGGAAGCCTTCGTCTTTCGGAATGTTCATGAAAGTCGGTATGCCCACGTACAGCAGGTAGACCGTGTAGCAGATGGCTAATGTGCCTACTGTTGCGCCGAACCAGAGGTGCGGGTAGAGCGCCGCGAGACCGCCGATGAACAGCGGGGTCGCGCAGTAAGCGGCAAACACGATGCACTCGGTAACGCTAGGATTGGCGTCGTAAGTGCGCGCCATCCAGTGGATGAATCCGCCCATCACTGCCACGCCGGCGAGCATCGCCAGATAGGACATGATGGACATCTGCAACGCGCTGGCCTGGGTGAGCATCACGGGATCGCCCTTGCCCAGTACCCAGCCGACCTGGGTGGTGCCGATATAGGCAGAAATCACGGGAATTGCAGCAAGGATCAGGACGTGGGTGAGGTACATGTGGCTGACGCTTTCCTCTTCGCCACGGATCTCTTGCCACTCTTGATCGGGATGGGTGAAGAGCCCCCAAACGTGGTGGATCATGCTGAACACCTCCTCATTATTATGAGGTCGCCCCCCAGCGAAGCGCCGGGGGCGCGTAGCCAGCGCCACCCGGTGCCCGGCCGACCTATGCGACCTTATGTCGCAGTATAGGCAGGCGATTCGGCGACGCCTTAGAGCGAATCGAAGATTCAGCGTCAGCTGTAATAGCGTTGGAGTATTTCCATGGCCTTGTTGATCGATTGCAGGCGCGAGGTGCTGCCGCCGCGATCGGGGTGGTGCTGGCTCACCAACTGGCGGTAGCGCTGCTTGATCACCGCGAGGCTGAGAGGCTGGCTGCCGCTGTGCAGGCCAAACAGCTCCAGTGCCGCGAGCTTCTCTTCACTGCCCTGCATGCGGGTCCAGAAACTGGCCAGCAGGCGTTCCACATCTTCCTCGGTCGTGTGCCGCAGGTTACCCAAGTCCAGGTAATAGTCGCGCAGCGGGTCCAGCTCGCTGAGGGCCGAGGTGGCCCCAGCCTCATAGGGCAGCAGTTGCACGCACAGCGGACTGATGGCCAGCTGCGCAAGGCCGGTGCCGTTCAGCTGGTCGCGCAGGCGGTAGAGCGCGTTGAATACCAGGAAGTGCGTACGGAACAGCACCAGCTTGTCGGTAAGTTCCAAGTGCGGGATGTGGGTGGAGTGGCGGGCCTTGAGGGCCTGGATCAACTGGTACTCGCTCAGCCCCTCGGGGGCCCCGCGCAAGAGTTCGAGGAGCTGGTCGCTGAGGTCCAGGGCGGGATCGAGGTCACTGTTCATCCGCCGGAGCCTAGCACAGGGCGATGATGGGACTGGGGTCGCGCTCGCTTTGTGCGTAAAATAGCCAGCTTTTCGCATTCCCCCCGGATTTCAGAGCACCATGGGCACCCTTTCGGTCAACCAGAACAAACTGCAGAAACGCATCCGCCGCCTGGCCGGCGAAGCCATCGCCGACTTCAACATGATCGAGGATGGCGACAAGGTCATGGTCTGCCTGTCCGGAGGCAAGGACAGCTACACCATGCTGGACGTGCTGCTGTACCTGCAGAAGGTCGCGCCGATCAAGTTCGAGATCGTGGCCGTGAACATGGACCAGAAGCAGCCCGGCTTCCCCGAGCATGTCCTGCCGGCCTACCTGAAATCCATCGGTGTGCAGTACCACATCATCGAAAAGGACACCTATTCGGTGGTGAAGGAGAAGATTCCGGAAGGCAAGACCACCTGCTCGCTCTGCTCGCGCCTGCGTCGTGGCACCCTCTATACCTTCGCCGACGAGATCGGTGCGACCAAGATGGCCCTGGGTCACCACCGCGACGATATCCTCGAGACCTTCTTCCTCAATATGTTCTATGGCGGCACCCTCAAGGCCATGCCGCCGAAGCTGCGTGCCGACGACGGCCGCAACGTGGTGATCCGTCCACTGGCCTACTGCAATGAAGCCGATATCGAGGCCTACTCCATTCTCAAGGAGTTCCCGATCATCCCGTGCAACCTCTGCGGCTCCCAGGAGAATCTGCAGCGTCAGGTGGTCAAGGAAATGCTCCAGGAGTGGGAGCGTAAGTCGCCGGGGCGTACCGAGATCATGTTCCGTGCCCTGCAGAACGTAGTGCCTTCGCAGCTGGCTGACCGCAACCTGTTCGACTTCGCCAGCCTGCGCATCGACGAGACCGCGGCACCGCGTACGCTGGACGTGATCAACATCTGATCGTGCCCTTGCAGGAGAAAGGTTGCTCGCGAAGGTTCGCCAGCAAGCAGGCTCCTACAGGGAATCGTTTCCGCATCGAAAGGACAACGCATGCGCGACTACCGCTGGCTCCACGAATACTGCCTGAACCGCTTCGGCTCGGCCGAAGCCCTGGAGGCACGCCTGCCGCAGCCGCTCGGTGACGCCGAATTGCGTGCGCTCAGCGATGACCGCTATCTGTCGCTGATTGCTCTTCGCGTCTTCCGTGCGGGCTTAAAGCACAGCCTGGTGGACGCCAAGTGGCCGGCCTTCGAGCTGGCCTTCTTTGGCTTCGATCCGCAGAAAGTGGTGCTGATGGGCGCCGAGCATCTGGAGCGTCTGATGCAGGACGCGCGACTGATCCGCCACCTCGGCAAGCTCAAGAGCGTGCCGCGCAATGCCCAGTTCGTGCTGGATGTGGCACGAGAGAAAGGCAGCTTTGGCGCCCTGATCGCCGACTGGCCGGTGACCGATATCGTTGGCCTGTGGAAGTACCTGGCCAAGCATGGCAACCAGTTGGGCGGGCTGTCGGCGCCGCGCTTCCTGCGTATGGTCGGCAAGGACACCTTCATTCCGACCGATGATATGGTCGCGGCCCTCAAGGCCCAGGACATCATCGATAAGGCGCCCACCAGCCAGAAAGACCTGGCCCAGGTCCAGGCAGCTTTCAACCAGTGGCATGCCGAAAGCGGTCGCCCGCTCTGCCAGCTTTCGTGGATGCTGGCCCACACCGTCAATCACTGAACCGTAACGGGCGCTCGGCGCCGGCCGGCAGAGGAGGGGAGCATGTCGGATATCCAGCACGTGGCATCAGCCATCAAGGCGGCCGAGCGAATCCTGGTGATCACCGGAGCCGGGCTGTCAGCTGATTCGGGGTTGCCCACCTATCGTGGATTGGGCGGGCTCTACAACGGCGTCACGGAGGAGGGGTTGCCTATAGAGGAAGCACTTTCCGGGCCGATGCTGCGGCGCAACCCGGCGCTCTGCTGGAAGTACCTCGCCCAGCTCGGCCGCGCCTGTCTGGGCGCCCGGCCGAACGCCGGTCATGAAGCGATTGCACAGTTGCAGCGGCTCAAGCCCGAATGCTGGGTATTGACCCAGAACATCGATGGCTACCACCGCCAGGCGGGCTCGCCGCCGGAGCGGCTGATCGAGATCCACGGCGAGCTGTCGCCGCTCTACTGCCAGTCCTGCGGGGCGGAAAGTTCTGACCTTGCCCGACATCTGGCAGGAGAAATGCCTCCCAAATGCCATGAATGTGGTGGTATTCTCCGCCCACCCGTGGTGCTGTTCGAAGAAATGCTCCCAGAGCAGGCCATCGACAGTCTCTACGCCGAGCTACGCAAGGGATTCGATGCGGTGATCTCGGTGGGAACCACGGCGAGCTTTCCTTACATCATCGAGCCCGTCATCCGCACCCGCCAAGCAGGCGGTTTCACCGTGGAAATCAATCCGGCGCTCACCGACCTGAGCCCCGTCGTCGATGTCCACCTCAGAGGAAAGGCCTTAGATGTTTTGCAAGGACTGCTGAGTCACATTTCGGGCGATTAAATTTGCAAATGGATTTGATAGAGGGCATAGTCGCGCCTTCATCAGAAATCATTCGACACGGTCGTGCCCATGCTGAAGCGCTTCGCACCCCTCGTGCCTCTTACCTTCGCTCTGTTTCTCGCCGCTTGCGCAGGCAATGTGCAGCAGCAACCGCAATCCCAGGCCCAGACCCCCGTAGCCGACGGCGCACCCGATTCGCTGCTGGCGGATCGTGGGCCCACCGCCCTGGATCTTGCCAACCTCACCGACGACGAGCCCTACCAGATGCCGTCCCTGGCCGATGGCCTGCTTGAGCGCGGTTTCGAGCTGGTGGGTACTCCGTACCGCTTTGGCGGCCGTTCTATGAAGACCGGCTTCGATTGCAGCGGTTTCGTCGGTTACCTGTTCAAGGAAGAGGCTGGTATCCAGCTGCCGCGTTCCACTCGCGAAATGATCAACCTGGATGCTCCGGTGATCGCTCGTAGCGAGCTGAAGCCCGGCGACATCGTGTTCTTTAACAATCGTGGCCGTGGCCGCGTCAGTCACGCCGGCATTTATATCGGCGATGACCGCTTCATCCACTCCAGCAGCAGCCGCAGCGGTGGTGTCCGCGTCGACAGCCTCGACGACCGCTACTGGAAGGCCAGCTACATGGAAGCCAAGCGCGTCCTGGCCATGAATACCCCGACTCGCCACCCGCTGCATCGCTGATCCAGTCGGATTCGAGTCGAAACAGCCGAGGCAGCCCTTAGTGGTCGCCTCGGCTTTTTTCTGTCCGGGTTTTACCTGAATGCAAAAAAAATCGCTTTCCGAGTGTGGTCAGGGAACTTTTTCTGTTCGGGTGTGTAGCTTTCTCTTGCAATATCACTGTGAGATCAGCAAATTAGCGTGCACTCCTCAAGTCAGGACTGACTTGCCATGCTCGCACCGAACCGCCTCGCCATTCTTGCCCTGGCCTCGTTGCTCACCGCTTGTGCGAGCAAGGCACCGCCGCCTTACTCTCCTCCTGTCATTGCCGCGCCCTCCCAGCAGTTCTCCCCTGCGGCTGAAGACGTGCTGTTCCGTGCCCTGGGCCTGGTGGGCACGCCCTATCGCTGGGGCGGCAACACCCCGGACAGCGGTTTCGACTGCAGTGGCCTGATCGGCTACGTCTACCGCGACGCCGCGGGCATCGCCCTGCCGCGCTCCACGCGCGAACTGATCTCCATGCGTACGCCCAGCATCAGCCTCAATGCATTGCAAAGCGGCGATCTGGTGTTCTTCGCCACCAATGGCGGCGGGCAGGTCAGCCATGCCGGCATCTACGTGGGTGAGGGGCGCTTCGTACACGCGCCGCGCACGGGCGGAACGGTGCGTCTGGACAGCCTGTCGAACAGCTATTGGCAACGCAGCTATCTCAGCGCCAAGCGCGTAATCTTCGATCCACGCCTGGCCCAATCCCACTGAGGTTGTCATGACCAACCGCACGCTGAACCTCGACGACGCCCTTTACGGCTACCTCCTCGATGTTTCGCTACGGGACACGCCGCTGTTGCAGCGGCTGCGCGCCGAAACCGCCGCCATGCCCATGGCGCGCTGGCAGATCGCGCCGGAGCAGGGCCAGTTCATGGCCTTGCTGGTCAAGCTCACCGGCGCTCGTCGCATTCTCGAAGTGGGCACTTTCACGGGTTACAGCGCCCTGTGCATGGCCGCGGAATTGCCCGTTGACGGCCGGATGATCTGTTGCGACCTGCCAGGTGACTACAACGCTATCGCTCGTCGCTATTGGCAGGAGGCGGGGCTGGCCGAACGCATCGAACTTCGCTTGGCGCCGGCACTGGATACCCTGGCGAGCCTGGAAGATGGCAGCCTCGACCTGATCTTCATCGACGCCGACAAGGCCAACTATCCGGCCTATCTGGACGAGGCCCTGCGCCTGGTGCGCCAGGGCGGGCTGATCCTCTTTGACAACGTACTCTGGAGTGGCCGCGTGCTGGAGTCCGAGCCGGACGACGTCGACACTCGTGCCATACAGGCCCTGAACCTGACCTTGAAGACGGATGAGCGTATCGACCTGTCGCTGCTGCCCGTGGGCGATGGCCTGACGCTCTGCCGCAAGCGCTGACGGGCATGCCCGAACCGATCCGCCTGCCGCCCCAGCCCGACGCCTGCGAGTTGTGTGGCCGGGCTGCCGCGCTCACCCGTCATCACCTGATCCCCAAGGCTCTGCACGACAAGCCCTACGTGCAAAAGCGCTACGCGAAGAACGAGCGCATCACCGCCACCCTCTGGGTGTGCAGGCCCTGCCACAACCAGATCCACAAGCTGTTCAGCGAGAAGGAGCTGGCCCTGAACTACAACAGCCGGGAGGCCCTGATGGGTGACGAGCGCCTGCGCACCTTCGTCGACTGGCTGGCCGCCAAACCCGCCGGCTTCAATCCGAGGCACTGAATGGCACGTGTCCGCTAGCATTTGACGCTACCCCGCGCACCCTCTAACCTTCGCCGCTGCCTCAGGTGCCCCTCGGCTATTGCTGAAGGGGTGAAACAGGGAAGCCGGTCCATTCCTTCGAAGAATCCGGCGCTGCCCCCGCAACGGTAGGCGAGTAGAACGCCGCAATCGGCCACTGTGCCCCAGGCATGGGAAGGCGCGGCACGGGAGTTTCGGCTCCACTCGCAAGCCCGGAGACCGGCCTGTCGCAAGCAGGGCATCGCGGAGTCGTCCGCATGCAGTTCCCTTTAGAGATGTCGCGCGGGTGGCACGACGGAGATCCATACCTTGATTCGCAAGCCTTTCATCAGGCCGGCGGCGCTTGCGCTGCTCGGCAGTTCCTCCATTTCTCCCTTGCTGGTTGCAGCGCCCCTGACGCTGGACGAGCAAGTGGTTACCGCGACCCGTAGCGAACGACCGGTGCGCGCCAGCCTGGCCGCCAGTACGGTGATCGACCGCGAAGAGATCGAGCGCAGCCAAGCGCGTTCGGTGCCTGAGCTGCTGCAAAAAGTCCCGGGCGTGACCTTCAGCAACAACGGTGGCCCTGGCAAGAACACCACATTGTTCATGCGCGGCACCGAATCCGACCACGTGCTGGTGATGATCGATGGTGTCAAGGTGGGCTCGGTCAGCGCCGGCCTCACCGCCTTCCAGGACCTGCCGGTTGAGCTGATTGAACGCATCGAAGTGGTTCGCGGCCCGCGCTCCAGCCTCTATGGCTCGGAAGCGATTGGCGGTGTCATCCAGATCTTCACCCGCAAGGGCGGCAAGGACGGGGCCAAGCCCTGGTTCTCCGCGGGCTATGGCACCCACGACAGCTATGAAGGCAGCGCCGGCGTTTCCGGTGGTGACGACAAGGGCTGGTACAACCTCGGCGTCAGCAGCCAGGACACCGACGGCATCAACTCGCGCCGGCAGGGCAGCGACTATTACGAGCCCGATGCCGACGGTTACCGCAATCTTTCCGGCAGCCTGCGTGCAGGCTATCGCTTCGAGAACGGCCTGGAACTCGATGGCACGCTGATGCGCGCCAAGGCCCACAACGACTACGACGATATCGACCAGTTCGGCTACTTCCACCCCCTGGGCGGGCACAACGCCAATGCCGACAACCGTCAGGAGCTGCTGGGCGGCCGCGCGCGTTTCAGTCCGGCGGAAATCTGGGATGTGACCCTGCAGGCCGGTCGCAGCGAAGACAAGACCACCAGCCGCACCGACGGTGTCTTCGATGCGCGCTTCGACTCCAAGCGTGACAGTGCCTCATGGCTCAACGACCTGACCCTGGCCGAAGGGCACGTACTGACCCTGGGCTACGACTGGCAGCGCGACCGGATCAGCAGTTCAACCGTATTCGACAAGGACTCGCGCCTGAACAAGGGCTGGTTTGCCCAGTACCTGGGAGAGCACGGACGCCAGGACTGGCAGCTCAGCCTGCGTCGTGATGACAACGAACAGTTTGGCACCCACGACACCGGCAATGCCGCCTGGGGCTATGCGATGACCGATGCGGTGCGCTTCAGCCTGAGCTATGGCACTGCCTTCAAGGCGCCCAGCTTCAACGAGCTTTACTACCCCGGATATGGCAATCCCGACCTGGACGCAGAAACTTCGGAAAGTTTCGAGGCCGGCCTTGCCGGGCAGCACGAGTGGGGCCACTGGTCGATCAATGCCTATCGCACTCATGTGGACGACCTGATCGCCTACGATTCCACCCTCGGTCTTTATGGTGGCCCTAACAACATCGGCAAGGCGCGCATCGACGGACTCGAACTGGTGCTGGGCAGTCAATGGCTGGGCTGGAGCTGGAACGCCAACGCCAGTTTCCTCGACACCGAGAACCGCAGCGCCGACACCAACGCCGGCAATGAACTGCCGCGTCGCGCCAGGGAAGTATTCAATCTCGATCTGGACCGCCGTATCGGCCAATTTGGCGTCGGGGCCACTGTGCATGCCGAGGGTCGCAGCTACAACGACCTGGCCAATCGCGAACGCGTCGCCGGCTATGCCACCGTCGACCTGCGCGGTGAGTACTGGCTGACCGAGGAGTGGCGCCTGCAGGCCAAGGTGACCAACCTGCTGGATGCCGACTACGAAACCGCGCTGGACTACAACCAGCCGGGGCAAGCTGTTTACTTCACCGTCCGCTATCAAGCCCTGTGACGAGGTACTCACGATGACCGAATCCGCAGACCGCGACGCCCGCCACAAGGCGCGCATGCAACGCAAGAAGGCCGTGGTCGACGAAAAGATCGCCCAGGCCCAGGACGAGTACGGCCTGCTGCTGGTGCACACCGGCAACGGCAAGGGCAAGAGCAGTTCGGCATTCGGCATGGTCGCCCGTGCCCTCGGCCACGGCCTCAAGGTGGGCGTGGTGCAATTCATCAAGGGCGGTATGTCCACCGGTGAAGAGAATTTCTTCCGTCGTTTCCCGGAAGAAGTCAGCTACCACGTGATGGGCGAGGGCTACACCTGGGATACCCAGGATCGCCAGCGTGATATCGAGAAGGCGCGCGCCGCCTGGACGGTCGCGCGCGGACTGATGGACGACCCGCAGATCGGCCTGGTGGTACTGGATGAGCTGAACATCGCCCTCAAGCATGGCTACCTGGAGCTGGACGACGTGTTGCGTGACATCGAGTCCCGCCCCGAACACCAGCATGTCGTCGCCACCGGCCGGGGCGCGCCCCAGGGCCTGATCGACGCCGCCGACACCGTTACCGAAATGACTCTGGTCAAGCACGCCTTCAAGTCCGGTGTGAAAGCCCAGAAGGGTGTGGAGTTCTGATGTCAGGCACTGCCGCTGTTTTTACCCCCTCTCTATTCAGGGAGAGGGAAGGGGAGAGGTTTTGCCATGTCTGACCTCACTCGGAGCTGCCCCGCACTTCTGATCGCCGCCCCGGCCTCCGGCCAGGGCAAGACCACCGTCACCGCAGCGCTCGCTCGCCTGCACGCCCGCGAGGGCAAGCGGGTGCGGGTGTTCAAGTGCGGGCCGGACTTTCTCGACCCGATGATCCTCGCCCGCGCGTCCGGCGCACCGGTCTACCAGTTGGACCTGTGGATGGTGGGCGAGGCGGAAAGTCGCCGCCTGCTTTGGGAAGCTGCCGGAGAGGCTGATCTGATCCTCATCGAGGGCGTGATGGGCCTGTTCGACGGCTCGCCGTCCGCCGCCGACCTGGCTCGCCATTTTGGTGTGCCGGTACTCGGCGTGATCAATGGTGCCGCCATGGCGCAGACCTTCGGTGCTCTGGCTGTGGGCCTGGCCACCTACCAGCCGGACCTGCCCTTTGCCGGTGTGCTCGGTAATCGCGTCGGCAGCCAGCGCCACAGCGACCTGATCCGCGACAGCCTGCCGGACTGGATTCGCTGGTATGGCTCGCTGCCGCGCAGCGCGGATGTGGAGCTGCCCAGTCGCCACTTGGGGCTGGTGCAGGCCGAGGAACTGGCCGACCTGGATGCACGCCTGGACGCCGCCGCCGACGCCCTGGCCGCCAGCGCAGAAGTGGCGCTACCGCCAGCGGTGAGTTTCGCCGCGCCCGAACTGCAGTCGCTCGGCAAGGAACTGGCCGGCGTGCGTATCGGCATCGCGCGGGATACCTCCTTTGCTTTCCTCTACCAGGCCAACCTCGACTTGCTGCAGCAGCTTGGCGCCGAACTGGTGTACTTCTCGCCGCTGGCCGATGAGTGCCTGCCCGAGGTGGACAGCCTGTACCTGCCGGGCGGCTACCCCGAACTGCATATGCGGCAACTCGAGGGCAATCGCTCCATGGCCGAGGCTATCCGCGCCCACCACGGCGCTGGCAAACCGATCCTCGCCGAATGCGGTGGCATGCTTTACCTGCTGGACGCCCTGACCGACGCAGGAGGTGAATGCGCCGAGCTGGTTGGCCTGCTGCCCGGCCGCGCCACCCTGCAGAAACGCCTGGCGGCCCTGGCTCTGCAGGAAGCGCCCCTGCCGGAAGGCAACCTGCGTGGACACACCTTCCATCACTCCTTGCTGGATTCCACCCTGGAGCCCCTGGTTCGCGGCCTCTGTCCGAACGACAAACCGGTGGCAGAAGCCGTGTTCCGCAGCGCAAGACTCACCGCCTCGTACATTCACTTCTACCTGCCGTCCAACCCAAGGGCGGCAGCGGAGCTGTTCAGACCATGAGCGAACACGCCTTCAGCCCGGAAGAGCGCGCGGCGGTCTATCGCGCCATCGCCGAGCGCCGTGACATGCGCCACTTCAGCGGCGGCGAAGTGGCGCCCGAACTGCTGGCGCATTTGCTAGAGGCCGCCCACCAGGCTCCCAGTGTCGGGCTGATGCAGCCCTGGCGCTTCATCCGCGTCACCTCCAGTGAACTGCGGGAGCGCATCCATGCCCTGGTGGAGGCGGAGCGGGTGCGCACGGCCGAGGCCCTGGGCGAGCGCTCCGACGAGTTCATGCGGCTCAAGGTGGAAGGCATACGCAATTGCGCCGAACTGCTGGTGGCGGCGCTGATGGACGGCCGCGAGGCTCACGTGTTCGGCCGTCGAACCCTGCCGGAGATGGACCTGGCCTCGCTTTCCTGCGCCATCCAGAACCTCTGGCTGGCGGCCCGCGCCGAAGGCCTGGGAATGGGCTGGGTGTCGCTGTTCGAGCCGGATGCCCTCGCCGAACTGCTGGGCATGCCGGCGGGCAGCAAGCCTGTTGCGGTGCTTTGCCTTGGCCCGGTGAATGCGTTTTATCCGGCCCCCATGCTTGCGCTCGAGGGCTGGGCCAAGCCACGTCCGCTGGCGGATCTGGTATTCGAGAACCAGTGGGGGGAGCGCCCATGAGCCTGGGTTTCCTCACGCTCGGCGCCGTGGCGCTGGATGCCCTGTTCGGTGAGCCCAGGGGCTGGCACCCGCTGGTGGCCTTCGGCAGGCTCGCCAACCGCCTGGAGCAACGCTTCAACACGGGCGGGCGTGGCTGGCGCAGTCATGGCGTGAGTGCCTGGGTACTTGCCGTGTTGCCGCTGACCTTCGCTGCCTGGCTGCTTTCGGAACTGCCCTATATCGGTTGGCTGGTGGGCGTCATTGCGCTCTACGCCGCCATTGGCCTGCGCAGCCTCAACGAGCACGCAGAGCCGGTAGCCAACGCACTGCAAGCGGGGGACTTGCCGGAAGCACGCAAGTGCGTCGGCTACATGGTCAGTCGCGAAACCCGCGAGCTGGACGAAGGGGCCGTGGCCCGCGCCGCTACCGAGTCGGTGCTGGAGAACGGTAGCGATGCCGTGTTTGCCGCGCTGTTCTGGTTCGCGGTCGCCGGTGCGCCGGGCGTGGTGCTCTATCGTCTGTCCAACACACTGGATGCCATGTGGGGCTACCGCAATGCACGCTTCGAGCGCTTTGGCTGGGCGGCAGCGCGCATCGACGACGTCCTCAATTACATCCCGGCGCGGCTGGTGGCGCTGACCTACGCCCTGCTCGGCAAGACGGCACTGGCTCTGCGCTGCTGGCGCCGGCAGGCCCCGCAGTGGGACAGTCCCAACGCCGGCCCGGTGATGGCTGCCGGCGCTGGCGCTCTGGGCGTAGCCCTGGGTGGCCCGGCGGTGTATCACGGCGAGCTGCATGAGCGCCCGGTGCTGGGTGAAGGTCCGCAGGCCCGCGCCGAGGATATCCGCCGCGCCATGGACCTGGTGCGCCAGGGCGTGATGCTCTGGCTCGCGGCGCTGATCATCGGAGGCTGGCTCCTTGCTTGAACATGGCGGACGACTTCGCGCGGCGGCGCGGCGTTACGGAATTGCCGAAGCGGGCTGGCTCGATCTTTCCACCGGCATCGCCCCCTATGGTTGGGAATTGCCGGCCATTCCGGTCGCGGCCTGGGCGCGTCTGCCCGAGCTGGAGGACGGCCTGGAAGACGCGGCCCGGCGTTACTACGGCTGCGAGTCGCTACTGCCGGTGGCCGGTTCCCAGGCCGCGATCCAGGCATTGCCGCGCCTCCGTGAGCGCAGCCGGGTAGGGGTGATCTCGCCTTGCTATGCCGAGCATGCCCATGCCTGGCGCCGTGAGGGTCACGAGCTGGAGGCGCTGGATGCGCAAACCGCCGAGCGTGAGCTGGAGCGTTTCGACGTGGTGCTGGTGGTCAACCCGAACAACCCCACTGGCGAGCGACTGACGCCGCAAACCCTGCTGGGCTGGCGCGCTCGTCTTGCCGAGCGGGGCGGCTGGCTGCTGGTGGACGAAGCCTTCATGGACTGCACGCCGCAGCAGAGCCTGGCGAGTCATTGCCCGTTGCCGGGGCTGGTGGTGCTGCGTTCCTTTGGCAAGTTCTTCGGCCTGGCGGGAATCCGCCTGGGCTTCGTCCTGGCCGAAACAGCGTTGCTGGATCGACTCAACGAATGGCTCGGCCCCTGGGCGGTCAGCGGTCCGGCCCGGGCCCTGGCCAAGGCGCTGTTGCAAGATGAAGCGGGGCAAACGGTTCAGCGGCAAACCTTGCTGCGCGATGGTTTGCGTCTGGAAACGTTGTTGCGTGATTGCGGCCTGCCTCCCGCTGGCGGCACCGCGTTGTTCCAGCGCCTGCTCCGCGACGACGCTTTGGCGCTGCACGAATTTCTCGCCGCTCGCGGCATTCTTACCCGGCTTTTCACCTCGCCACCCAGCTTGCGCTTTGGTCTGCCGCCGGACGAAGCCGGCTGGGCACGCCTCGGCCGGGCTCTGACAGATTTTTCCAAGGAGCGCCCATGACGACCCTGATGGTGCAGGGCACCACGTCCGATGCGGGCAAGAGCACCCTGGTGACGGCCTTGTGCCGCTGGCTCAAGCGCCGGGGCATCGCGGTGGTGCCCTTCAAGCCGCAAAACATGGCGCTGAACAGCGCGGTGACCGCCGACGGTGGCGAAATCGGTCGTGCCCAGGCGGTGCAGGCCCTGGCCTGCGGATTGGCGCCGCATACCGACATGAACCCGGTGCTGCTCAAGCCCAATACCGATATTGGCGCCCAGGTGATCATCCATGGCCGCGCCGTCACCAGCATGAATGCGGTCGCGTATCACGACTACAAGAAGGTCGCGATGGCGGCGGTGCTTGAGTCCCACCAGCGCCTGAGCAGCCAGTATTCCGTGGTGATGGTCGAGGGTGCCGGCTCCCCGGCGGAGATCAATCTGCGCGCCAACGACATTGCCAACATGGGCTTTGCCGAAGCGGTCGACTGCCCGGTGATTCTGGTAGCCGACATCGATCGCGGTGGCGTGTTCGCCCATCTGGTGGGCACCCTGGAGCTGCTGTCGGAAAGCGAACAGGCGCGGGTGAAGGGCTTCGTCATCAACCGCTTCCGGGGTGATATCGCCCTCCTCGAGCCGGGCCTGGACTGGCTGGAGCAACGCACCGGCAAGCCGGTGCTCGGCGTTCTGCCCTACCTCACCGACTTCCACCTGGAAGCCGAGGACGCCATCGACCAGCGGCAGTCCGCCAAGACTGGCGATGTGCTGCGGGTTGCGGTGCCGGTGTTGCCTCGCATCAGCAACCACACGGACTTCGATCCGCTGCGATTGCACCCACAGGTACAGCTCACCTTCGTCGCCCCCGGCCAGCCCATTCCGCCAGCAGACCTGATCATCCTTCCCGGCTCGAAGAGCGTGCGTGCCGACCTTGCACGGCTGCGCGAGCACGGCTGGGATCAGGCGCTGCAACGTCACTTGCGCTATGGCGGCAAGGTGCTCGGAATCTGCGGCGGTTTCCAAATGCTCGGACGCACCATCGTCGACCCTCACGCCCTGGAAGGTCCGGCAGGGGAGAGCGTCGGCCTTGGGTTGCTGGACATCGACACGGTGCTGGAGCCGGAGAAACAGTTGCGCAATGTCGCTGGCGCCCTCCGCCTGGAAGACGCGGCGGTGAGCGGCTACGAGATCCACGCTGGCGTCACCACCGGCGTTGGCCTGGAAAACCCCATGGTGGTGTTGGACGACGGCCGCACCGATGGCGCCCGCAGTGTCGACGGCCAGATCATGGGCACCTACCTGCACGGGTTGTTCGAATCCTCCGCCGCCAGTGCCGCCATCCTGCGCTGGGCCGGTCTCGCCGCTGTCCAGGCGGTGGACTACAACGCACTACGCGAGCGCGATATCGAACGCCTGGCAGACCTGGTAGAGCAGCACCTGGATACGCGGAGGCTGCAATTACTGTGCGGATTGTCCCTGTAGGAGCCAGCTTGCTGGCGGACCTTCGGCGCAACCTTCGCCAGCAAGCAGGCTCCTACGGCCGTGCTCCCTATCCAGGGCCAGCCCCACGAACGACGAGGTTTAACGATGCTTGAACTCATCCTCGGCGGTGCCCGCTCCGGCAAAAGCCGGTTGGCGGAAAAGCTCGCTGCTGAAAGCGGCCTCAAGGTCATTTATATCGCCACCAGCCAGCCGCTGGACGGCGAGATGAGCGCGCGTGTCGCCCATCATCGTGCCCGCCGTCCGGAGCACTGGGGGCTGGTGGAAGAACCGTCGCAACTCGCTCGAGTGCTGCGCGAGAGCGCCGCCGACGATACCTGCCTGCTGGTTGACTGCCTGACGCTCTGGCTGACCAACCTGCTCATGCTGGACGATCCGGCGCGGCTGGACGAAGAGCGCGAAGCGCTGCTCGGTTGCATCGCCGGGCTTCCCGGTCGCGTGCTGCTGGTAAGCAATGAAACCGGCCTGGGCGTCGTGCCCCTGGGCGAGCTGACCCGTCGCTATGTCGACGAGGCCGGCTGGCTGCACCAGGCCCTGGCCGAACGCAGCGAACGGGTGATCTTCACCGTCGCCGGCTTGCCCATGATCCTCAAGGGAGATTCCCTATGACTCCGCTGCACTGGTGGCAGGCCCCCTGCCAGCCCCTCGATCCCATCGCTCGTGCCAAGGCCCAGGCCCGGCAGGATCAGCTGACCAAGCCCCGTGGCGCCCTCGGTCAACTCGAGGACCTCACCATCACGCTCGCCGCCCAACAAGGGCGCGAGCGGCCGTGCATCGATCGCCCCTGGTTCGCGGTCTTCGCCGGTGACCACGGCGTGGTGGAAGAGGGCGTGTCCGCCTATCCACAGGCGGTGACCGGCGAGATGCTGCGCAACTTCGTCCGCGGCGGTGCCGCCATCAGCGTGCTGGCCAAAAGCCTCGGCGCAACCCTGGAACTGGTGGACCTGGGCACAGCGTTGCCATTGGAACCCCTGCCGGGTGTGCTGCACCTGCACGTGGGCGCCGGCACCGCGAATTTCGCCCGCGAACCGGCAATGACCGCCGCCCAGTGCCTGATCGCCCTGCAAGCCGGCCGCTCCAGCGTCGAGCGCGCCTTGGGCGCGAGCGCCGATCTTTACGTCGGCGGCGAAATGGGCATCGGCAACACCACCACCGCCAGCGCCCTGGCCTGTGCCCTGCTGGACCTGCCCGCCACCGCGATGGCTGGCCCAGGCACCGGTCTCGACGGCAAGGGAGTGGCCCACAAGATCCAGGTCATCGAACATGCCCTGGCGTTGCATCGCGAAGGCTGCGACAGCCCGCAGGAAACCCTGCGCCGCCTCGGCGGCTTCGAAGTAGCGGCGCTGACCGGCGCCTACCTCGCCTGCGCCCAGCTGGGCCTGCCGGCGTTGGTGGACGGCTTCATCTGCAGCGTGGCGGCGCTATGCGCCGTGCGCCTGAACCCCGCCTGTCGCGAGTGGCTTCTGTTCTCCCATCGTTCCGCCGAGCCGGGTCACGTCGCCGTGCTCGAGGCACTGGAGGCTCAGCCGCTACTGGACCTGGGCCTGCGCCTGGGCGAAGGCAGCGGGGCCGCCATCGCACTGCCGCTATTGCGCCTGGCCTGCGAACTCCATGGCGGCATGGCGACCTTCGCCGAAGCTTCGGTTTCGGACCGGCCGGAATGAAGCTCGACCTCCTGAGGCATGGTGAAACCGAACGGGGCGGCGGCTTTCGTGGCAGCCTCGACGACGCCCTGACCGACAAAGGCTGGACGCAGATGCGCGCGGGCATCGTCGGCGCCGGGCCATGGGACGTGCTGGTGAGTTCGCCCCTGCAACGTTGCGCCGCGTTCGTCTGCGAGCTGGAGCTGCAGCTTGGCCTGCCGCTGCATTTCGATTCCGACCTGCGCGAACTGCACTTCGGTCAATGGGAAGGCCGCAGCGCCGCCGAATTGATGGAGGATCACGCCGAGGGGCTTGGCCAGTTCTGGAATGACCCCTATAGCTTCACCCCGCCGGACGGTGAAACCCTGCTGGACTTCGAGGTTCGGGTGCTGGCTGCCGGTGAGCGTCTGCTGGAGCGCTTCGCCGGAAAGCGGGTGCTGCTGGTCACCCATGGCGGTGTGATCCGCATCCTGGTGGCCCGCGCCCGGCAGTTGCCGCGCACCGGGTTGATGCAGGTGGAAGTGGCCCATGGCGAGCTGTTCCGCCTGACCTTCGACGTACACGGTCTGCGGGAGCGCCCATGACGCCCCTGCTGATCGCCCTGCAATTCCTCACCCGTCTGCCCGTGCGTCTGCCGGGTATGCCGGAGCCGGCGCAGATCGGCCGGTCGCTGCTCTGGTATCCCCCGGTCGGATTGCTGCTCGGCGCACTGCTATTGGGCGGTGCCTGGCTGCTGGACGGGCATCCGCCGCTGTTGTCGGCGGCCCTGTTGCTGGCACTCTGGATCGGATTGTCGGGCGGCCTGCATCTGGACGGATTGGCGGACACGGCCGATGCCTGGGTAGGTGGCTACGGCGACCGCGAACGCACCCTGACGATCATGAAGGACCCACGCAGCGGGCCGATCGCGGTGGTGGTGCTGGTGGTGGTGCTGCTGCTCAAGTTCGCTGCATTGACGGCCCTGTTGCAGGCAGGGCAATGGCTGCCCCTGTTGCTGGCGCCCTGGCTGGCGCGAGGGATGTTGCCCCTGCTGTTCCTTACCACCCCTTACGTCCGTCCCGGCGGCCTGGGACAGGCGATTGCCGAACATCTCCCGCGCCGCGAATTGCCGATGTGGTTGGCGGTTCAGGGGGCACTGATTCTGCTGCTGGGCTGGCCCGCCTGGATCGCCCTGGTGGCGGCGCTGGCGCTGTTTGGCTGGCTGCGCGGGCGGTTCATGCAACGCCTGGGTGGCACGACCGGGGATACGGCGGGAGCGATGGTGGAGTTGGTGGAGGTGGGGGTGTTGGTGGGGGTGGCGTTGTTCGCCTGATCTGCCCTCTCCCCCGGCCCCTCTCCCTGAAGAGGAGAGGGGCCGGGGGAGAGGGGATTGCCGGGAAATGCTTCCTCCGCTGCCAATCGGATGGCTTCGAGCACGGCTTCAGTTTCCTGCAGCACTTCGTGGTTCCAGAACCGCAGGACCCGGAATACCCGCACGACGAACCAGGTGTCTCGCGCTTCATTGGACTTACTTTCCGGGTGCTGCCCGCCGTCCACTTCAATCACCAGCATCCGTTCCTGGCAGATGAATTCGACGATGTAGGGTCCAATGGGTTTCTGCCGCCGAAACTTCATTCCGAGTAACCGCTTTGCGCGCAGATGCTGCCAAAGCCGCTGCTCCGCATCCGTCTGTTCTACCCGAAGCCGCCTGGCAAACTCGAGCCTTTCCATGGCCTTTCCTCTGATGTGGAAAGGCTCGATCTTCTATGCAATCAGCTTCGTTGCCTTCCGAAAATCCCCCGCGATTCCCCCGGTCTCACTCAAATACAAAATGCTCGCCCGCCAGTCCCATCACCGTCCCAGTCGGCTTCAGCATGGCCGTCGCGTGCCCTTTGGCGCGAGGTAGCAGGCGGGCGAAGTAGAAGTCGCTGGTGGCCAGTTTGGCGCGGTAGAACTCGGCGGAGTCCGCGCCACCTTCGCGCAGCCGCACGCGGGCCGCGCGCTCTTGCAGGGCCCAGGCATAGGCCAGGGCGGCGTAGCCGGAGTACATCAGGAAGTCGTGGCTGGCGGTGCTCACCAGGTCGCGGTCCTTGCGGGCGCGCAGGGCGATGCGCAGGGTCAGCCAGTTCCATTGCGCGGCCATCCTGAGCAGCACCAGGGCTCGTCCGCGCATGGCGGGTTCGGTCTTCAGCAGTTCGATGGCGAAACGGGCGAGCTCGCCTGTGAAGTCACGCACGGCCTTGCCTTGGGTCATCAGCAGCACCTTGCGGCCCAGCAGGTCAAGGGCCTGGATGCCGGTGGTGCCCTCGTAGAGGGTGGCAATTCGGGCGTCGCGGACGATCTGCTCCATACCGTGTTCTCGGATGTAGCCATGGCCGCCGAACACCTGCATGCCGAGGTTGGCGCTTTCCAGGCCCAGCTCGGTCAGGCAGCCCTTGAGAATCGGCGTGAGGAAACCGAGTTTGTCATCCCAGTGGGCGTACTGCCGTTCGTCCTTGTGCAGGATGCCTTCGATCATGCGGTCGGCGTACTGGGTAGCGAGGTAGACCAGCGCACGGCCACCTTCGGCCACGGTTTTCTGGGTCAGTAGCATGCGTCGTACGTCGCCGTGGACCATCAGTGGGTCGGCGACGGAGTCGGGTTCCTTGGTGCCGGACAGGGCGCGCATGGAGCGGCGTTCGCGGGCGTAGGCGAGGGCACCCTGATAGGCCAGTTCCGCGGTGGCCACGCCCTGGATGGCAGTCCCGATACGGGCGCTGTTCATGAAGGTGAACATACATTCGAGGCCCTTGTTCGCCGGACCGATGAGAAAGCCGGTGGCACCGTCGAAGTTCATCACGCAGGTGCTGGAGGCCTTGATGCCCATTTTCTTCTCCAGCGCCCCGCAGCTCACCCCGTTGCGCTCGCCCAGGCCGCCATCGGTGCCGGGAAGGAACTTGGGCACGATGAACAGGGAGATGCCGCGCGTACCTTTCGGCGCATCCGGCAGTCGGGCGAGCACGATGTGCACGATGTTCTCGGTGAGGTCGTGCTCGCCCGAGGAGATGAAGATCTTGGTGCCGGTCAGGGAATAGCTGCCGTCGGGATTGGCATCGGCGCGGGTCTTCACCTGGCCAAGGTCGGTGCCGCACTGGGGCTCGGTCAGGCACATGGTGCCGCCCCAGCGGCCTTCGGTGAGAGGCACCAGATAGGTCCTTTTCTGTTCCTCGGTGCCGTGCTGCATCAGGGTGTTCATGGCGCCGAGGGAGAGGCCCGGATACATGGAGAACGGCCAGTTGGCGGTGCCGAGCATTTCCTGCTTAAGAGCACCGAGGCTCATCGGCAAGCCCTGGCCGCCGTATTCCACCGGGTGCGAAAGGCCTTGCCAGCCGCCGGCGACATAGGCGTCGTAGGCTTCCTTGAAACCCTTGGGTGTGCGTACCTCGCCGTTTTCCAGGTGGCAACCTTCCTCGTCGCCGCTGTGGTAGAGCGGGGCGATCACTTCTTCGCAGAGCCGTGCGCATTCGCCGAGGATGGCGTCGACCATGTCAGGGGTCGCTTCGCCGCCATTGGCCAGGGCGCGGTAGTGGGCGGGAAAGTCGAAGACTTCGTTGAGCAGGAAGCGCGTGTCGCGCAGCGGGGCTTTGTAGCTGGGCATGGTGACCTCGGCGTGCGTTGATGGCCCGGTTTATACGGGGCAGGCCACGCGAGATCCTTGGCAGCGGCTACGACAGCCTCTGGCAATTGGGACAATCACCTTCGGCCAGCGGGCGTCGAACGGCAGGCTTGGATTGACGATCAGGCAGTTGCGGGTATATACACGTATCCCATGTTGCCGACCCAATGCCTCTGTACCAAGCTGCGCCGCGTCACGCGAAGCGTGACCCGGCTCTACGACGATGCTCTCGAGGGCGTTGGGGTGAACGTCGCCCAGTATTCGCTGTTGAAGAACCTGGCGCGGCTGGATCAGCCCAGCATCACCAGCCTGGCGGAAGCCCTGGGTCTGGATCGCAGCACCCTCGGGCGCAATCTGAAGGTGCTTGAAGGCAAGGGGCTGGTGCACTTGGAGGGCGGTGAGGACCAGCGCAATCGTCTGGTTTCGCTAACCGCTGCCGGGCACGCCAGGCTCGATGAAGCGCTGCGGGCCTGGGAACAGGTACAGGTGCAACTGGGGCAACGCATAGGACTGGAGAAGCGAGCGGCGCTGATGGCGCTGCTGGATGATCTGGAACACATCAGCTGATTCTTTCGATGGAAAGCGGGTATGTACCCGTAAAGGATTTTCTATGACATCGGTATGGCGTACGAGTGGCTGGGTTCTTCTTGGGGCGTCACTGATCCTGGCGCTTTCCCTGGGCATTCGGCATGGCTTTGGCCTGTTCCTGGCGCCGATGAGCAGCGAGTTCGGCTGGGGCCGCGAGGTATTCGCCTTCGCCATCGCCCTGCAGAACCTGATCTGGGGTCTGGCGCAGCCCTTCACCGGGGCTCTGGCCGACCGCTTCGGCGCGGCGAAGACGGTGATCGTGGGCGGCGTGCTCTATGCCTTGGGCCTGGTGCTGATGGGGTTCGCCGATTCGGCCCTGTCGCTGTCGTTCAGTGCCGGTCTGCTCATCGGTATCGGCCTGTCGGGCACCTCCTTCTCGGTGATTCTCGGCGTGGTAGGGCGCGCCGTGCCTGTGGATAAGCGCAGCATGGCGATGGGCATCGCCGCAGCCGCCGGCTCCTTCGGCCAGTTCGCCATGCTGCCCGGCACCCTCGGGTTGATCGGCTGGCTAGGCTGGTCGTCCGCGCTGTTGGCGCTGGGCCTGCTGGTGGCGCTGATCGTGCCGCTGGTAGGGCTACTCAAGGACAATCCGCCGCCGCCCCAGGCCCATGAACAGAGCTTGGGCGAAGCCCTGCGCGAGGCGACATCGCATAGCGGTTTCTGGCTGTTGGCCCTCGGTTTCTTTGTCTGTGGCTTCCAGGTGGTCTTCATCGGCGTGCATCTGCCGGCCTACCTGGTTGACCAACACTTGCCAGCTTCGGTGGGCACCACGGTGCTGGCGCTGGTAGGGCTGTTCAACGTGTTCGGCACTTACATCGCCGGCTGGCTGGGAGGCCGTCACGCCAAACCGAAGCTGCTTACCGGGCTTTACCTGCTGCGTGGCGTGGTGATCGTGGCGTTCGTCTATTCGCCGCTGAGCATTTGGAGCGCCTATGCCTTCGGTATGGCCATGGGGTTGTTGTGGCTGTCTACAGTCCCCCTGACCAATGGCACGGTCGCGACCCTCTTCGGCGTGCGCAACCTGTCCATGCTCGGTGGTATCGTCTTCCTGTTCCACCAGCTCGGCGCCTTCCTCGGCGGTTGGCTGGGTGGCTACCTCTATGACCACACGGGCAGTTATGAACTGGTATGGCAGATTTCCATCTTCCTCAGCCTGCTGGCCGCCGTGCTGAACTGGCCGGTGCGCGAACAGCCGGTGGCGCGCCTTCAACCCGCCGGGGCCGCATGAGCCTGTACCTGGGCTGGGCACTTGGCGCCCTGCTCGCGGGCTCGCTGCTGGCCTTGGGCTGGTGGGGCTGGGAGCAGGGTGGGCTGGCGTTGATGCAGCTGGGCTTCAATTGCTAGGCGCTGCACTTGGCAGTAGCTTAAGCGGATCAATCGACCTGCGCCGGAGTCCGCCATGAAAGCCTCGCCCATCCTCTTCCTGTCGCTTGCCTTGCTCGGCGGCCAGGCCATGGCTGCCGAATGTCCTTCGCTGCTGCAGCACGAGCTGCCGCAACTTCGTTCCAAGAACACCATCGACCTTTGCCAGCGCTTCGCCGGCAGGCCGCTGGTGATCGTCAACACCGCCAGTCACTGCGGTTTCACCCCGCAGTTCAAAGGGCTTGAAGCGCTCTACAAGCGCTATAAGGACCAGGGGCTGGAAGTGCTCGGCGTGCCTTCGGACGACTTCAAGCAAGAAGCCGCCAGTACCGAGGAAACCGCCAAGGTCTGCTACGTCAACTATGGTGTGACGTTCGCCATGACCCAGCCGCAGCACGTCACTGGTGACGAGGCGACACCGCTTTACAAGGAACTGATCGCCCAGTCAGGGCAGAAACCGCGCTGGAACTTCTACAAGTACGTGGTGGATCGCCAGGGCAAGGTGATTGCGCACTTCTCCAGCCTGACCAAGCCCGACGACCCTGATCTGCTGAAGGCCGTGGAGCAGGCGTTGGCAAGCCGGCCGTGATTGGCGAACCATGAAAAAAGCCCGGACAAGTCCGGGCTTTTTTGTGGCGCTGATTCCTGCTTAGAAGCGGTAGGTCAACTGCGCACCCAGGCCGTGGGCACTGTTCTGGAAGGTGGCGCGATAGGCCCCTTTGGAGGCGCTGACCTGATTGATGTCGGCGTCATCTTCCTTCAGGTAGGAGTAGGCCACGTCGACGGTCACGTCGTCGTTGGGGCTCCAGGCGGCGCCCAGGCTGAAGATCTTGCGATCATTGGTCGGGATGCGCGGCGAGCGGTGCTCATTGCGGGCCGGGGACTGGTCGTAGGCGAGACCTGCACGGAGGGTCCACTGTTGGTTCAGCTTGTAGGCCGCACCTACGGCGTAGGACCAGGTATCACGCCAGTCCTGCTCTTCGGTGATGGTGCCGAGGGCCGGTGCCAGCAGTCCGCGAACCCCCTCGTTATCCACCTTGATTTCTTCCAGGCGGCTCCAGCGGGTCCAGGTGCTGCCGGCGTAGAGGGTCCAGGCGTCGTTCAGGTCGTGGGTGACGGAGAAGTCGACCGATTCCGGGGTCTCCAGGTCCAACGAGGCATCGTACTTGCCGGCGGAGCTGGCCAGTACCGGGCCACTGCCGGAAACGGTGGTGTCGCCCTTCAGCTTGTAGTCCACCTTGGAGTGGTAGGTCAGGCCGAAGCGGGTGCGCGGGTCCAGCTCGAAGAGGATGCCAGCGTTGAAGCCCAGCGCGGTGTCGTCGCCCTTGACCTTCACGCGGCCGTCGTTGCGGCCCGGGGACAGCGGGTTGAGCACGGAGGAGGTCAGCTCGCCGTCGATGCGGTTGATGGTGGGGCCGAAGCCGACGGACAGCTGGTCGTTGATGCGATAGCTGACGGTGGGCTGCAGGGTGATCACGCGCACTTCGCTCTTGTCGCCGTAGTAACGGCCGGCGAAACCGGTTTCGTAGTCGGTGATCAGGCCGAAGGGCACGTACATGCCGAGGCCGAAGGTCCAGTTGTCATCGATCGGCTTGACGTAATAGCCCATGGGAACGCCCACGGTGGGAACCATGTCGCCATCGTTGCTGCCACCGAAAGTACCGCGAGCGTCGTCGATATCGGTCTTCGCGAAGATGGCGGCGGCGCCGACGCTGACCTGCTCGCGCTTCAGGCGCGACATGCCGGCGGGGTTGCCGTACACGGTGGTGGCGTCGTCGGCGGAGGACGAACGGCCGGCGAAGGCGGTGCCCATGCCACTCACGCTTTGCTCGTTGAGGGCGAAGCCAGCGGCCAGGCTGTAGCTGGAAGCGGCGCTGACGGCCAGGGCGAGGGCGGTCTTGAGGACTCTGCTTATCACGGTGAACTCCTGATCGGTCGTGCAAAGGGCGGCACGCTAACAGGAATCCACCGGCCTGGCCAGCTTGGAAAAGTACGGCAATAAGTATTGTAAGATTGTCGAACAAAAGGCAAAACGATGGCATTTTCGTCGATCGTGCAGAGCGCTTGGTACGCTTGTTCCTGACTGGTTGGTCAATGATCAGGCGACCTGGCAGAGCCCTCCGACATGGCGCTGCCAGGCGTCGATGAACTCCCGTGGACTGCCGTCGGGCTGGAAGACCTGGCG
Organism: Pseudomonas sp. BN606; assembly: GCF_029873115.1. NCBI lineage: Bacteria > Pseudomonadati > Pseudomonadota > Gammaproteobacteria > Pseudomonadales > Pseudomonadaceae > Pseudomonas > Pseudomonas sp. BN606. The sequence goes on from NZ_SSOF01000083.1 coordinate 50,070, forward strand.
CCAGATCATCGCCATGCCGATCAGGTCATCTGCGGCGGGAAGTACTAGAACGGTCGATTCCACCAGCATCCAGGCGATAGCAGTGGCGTAGCGCAGGTTGACGATCAGTTCCAGGTGCGGAGCGGTGAGAAAGGCATGCTGGCTCGCCAACCCGCGTACCTGGCTGGCGAGTTCCGGGTCATGGGCCAGGTGCTGGTCCCAGAGTTGCTGGTGGCGTTCGTCGCTGATGCGGTAGAGGCCGCGTCCCGCACCGCAGTCCAGGGCAGCGCCGAGGGCGGATTGGCAGGCGGCGGCGCCCAGCAGCAGGCTTTCGGCGGTGGGGGAGGGGCGCTGCAGGTAGAGCAGCGTCGGTCGTATCACATGCTGGCGGAGATCGCTGGCGGCAATTCCCATATGGCCCTCGCGAAAGGTGCCGGCGGGGCCGGGGCGTTTTGGCAGCTTCTCATCGTTCTAGGAAAGAGCCCCACCGGGAGCGGAGTTAGCCGCTCGATTTGAAGTCTAGTGCGATATTCCTGCTGTAAAGGCCTGTTTTTAAACTGTTTCAGGCTTCTGGTTATTGTCTATATAGCTGCCTGTGATTAAAAAACATCCAGCGCACAAGGGCCGCCAGGTCCCTTGTGCGCTGGCATTCAGGGCTTATTCGCCAGTGGCCAGCGGCCGCGAAGGCTGAGTGATCCACTCGCTCCAGGAGCCGGCGTAGAGCCGTGCGAGAGGGTAACCGGCGAGGCTCAAGGCGAAGAGGTTGTGGCAGGCAGTGACGCCAGAGCCGCAATAGGCCACCAACTCGTCCAGTGGACGATCACCGATCAGGGTGGCGAAGCGCTGCTTGAGGGCGTCGGCCGGGAGGAAGCGACCATCGCTGCCGAGGTTATCGGTGAAGGCGGCGCACTGGGCGCCCGGAATATGGCCGGCGACCGGGTCGATGGGCTCCACTTCTCCCTTGAAGCGGGGTAGCGCGCGGGCGTCCAGCAGGGTCAGATTCGCATTGCCCAGGCGCTGCTGGAGGTCGTCGGCGTCGACCAGCAGGCTGGCGTCGGGTTGCCCGGAGAAAGTGCCGGCCTGCGCCGTTGGTGTTACGGCGGTCAGCGGCAGTTCTGCATCTCGCCAGGCCTTGAGGCCGCCATCCAGGAGGAATACGCCGTCGCGTTTGCCCAGCCAGGCCAGTAGCCACCAGGCGCGCGCGGCGAATGCGCCGGGGCCGTCGTCGTAAAGCACGATGGTGCTGTCGGCAGCGATGCCCCAGTCGCGCAGTTTTCCGGCCAGAGCCGTCGGGTCCGGCAGCGGATGGCGGCCGGTCACGCCACGGATCACTGGGCTGGAAAGGTCACGTTCCAGGTCGGCGAAGCGGGCCTTGGGAATGTGGCTCTCGTTGTAGCTGCGCTGGCCGTAGGCCGGATCGTCGAGGGAGAAGCGGCAGTCGAGGATGATCAGGCCCGGTTCATCCTGGCGGGCACTGAGTTGGGCAGGGCTGATGAGCTGTGCGAGCGACATGGCGGGTTCCTTGTCGTGACCATTGTTGTGGCAAGCATCATAAGGACGCCCGCACTGGCTGTCGCGCGCTATTGGCGGCGGCGCGGAGCCCGCGCCGCCCGCGGGGTCAACGGCAGATGGCGCGAAGACGCTGGAAGCCAGCGTCAAGGTCGGCGATCAGGTCGTCCGGATGCTCCAGGCCGATGTGCAGGCGTATCAGCGGGCCGTCGGCCTTCCAGGTCGTCGCGCTGCGATGGGCGCTGGGATTGGTCAGCAGGATGAGGCTCTCGAAGCCGCCCCAGCTGAAGCCCATGCCGAACAGGTTCATGCCGTCGAGCATGGCGCGCACGGCTTGCTCTGGCATCGCCTTTAACATCACTCCGAAGAGACCGCAGGCGCCGCTGAAGTCGCGTTTCCACAGCTCATGGCCGGGGGCGCCGGGTAGGGCGGGATAGAGGATGCGTTCCACTTCCGGCTGCTCGGCCAGCCACTGCGCGACCTTTTCCGCGTTGCGCTGGTGGCGTTCCAGGCGCGTGGACAGGGTACGCAGGCCGCGCAGGGCAAGGTAGGCATCGTCGGCGCTGACCGACAGGCCGAGCTGCTTGTAGAAGCCGCGCACCTGGGGGAACAGCGCCTCGGTGGTCATGATTACGCCCATCAGCACGTCCGAGTGGCCGACGATGTACTTGGTGGCGGCGTGGATGGAGATGTCTACGCCGTGCTTGAAGGAAGCGAAGTGCACCGGGGTGCCCCAGGTGTTGTCGAGCATCACCAGGGCACCGTGGGTATGGGCGACCTCGGCTATGGCCGGCACATCCTGTACCTCGAAGGTCAGGGAGCCAGGAGATTCGAGGAACACCACACGGGTATTCGGACGGATCAGCTCGGCTATGCCGCCGCCGATCAGCGGGTCGTAGTAGGTGGTCTCGATGCCGAAGCGCTTCAGGGTTTCGTCGCAGAAGGCGCGAGTCGGGTCGTACACCGAATCGGTCATCAGCAGGTGGTCGCCGGGCTTGAGGGTCGCCAGCAGGGCGGTGGTAAGGGCGCTCAGGCCGCTGGGGGTGAGCATTGCCCCGAAGGCGCCTTCCAGGCCCGCCAGGGCATGTTCCAGGGAGCGGGTGGTGGGGTTGCCATGGCGTCCGTAGGTATTGAGGGTGCCGCTCTGCGCGTGCAGGGCTTCCACGGTGGGGAAGAGCAGCGTGGAGGCGCGATAGACCGGTGTATTGACGGTGCCGCCGACCCGGCCCCGTTCGCGACCTTCATGGGCCAGGAGTGTTTCAAGGTGCAGCTTGCGGTCGTCCACCTGGTGTTTCCTCTGATTCCGGATAGCGAAAAGTATGCGCCTGCCTGGCGATGGCGGCGTCTGGAGTGGAAGAAAGATTACGGGTGGGGGCGGGGAAATTCTTTGCTTTGATTTGCGAGAGTAGGTTTTTGTGTAGGAAATAAATCTACAAAGTAGGAGAATTTGGAAAAATATTTCCTGCCATGCATCCGGATCGGGAAGGCAACCTTCGTTCTACAGCGCCAGGTGGCCGAGCGGCAGTGCCGTGGTGTGCTTGATCACTTCCATGGCGAAGCCGGAGCTGACGTCGGATAGGTCCGCGACGCGGATCAGGCGCTTATATACCGCGTCGTAACCCTTGATGTCCGGTACCACGATTTTCAGCAGGTAGTCGACATCGCCGGTCATGCGGTAGATCTCGACGATCTCGGGAATGTCGCGGGTGCCTTCGATGAATTGTCGGGTCCAGTCGTCGCTGTGGCGGCTGGTGCGGATAGTGACGAATACCGTGACCCCTAGGTTGAGCCGCTCGGCATCGCAGAGCGTCACCTGTTTACGGATTACCCCGTCCTCACGCAGTTTCTGCAGGCGTCGCCAGCAGGGCGTGGGGGAAAGATTCACCGCTTCGGCGAGCTCCGCAAGGGAGATGGAGGCGTCCTGCTGCAGGAGTTCGATGATCTGCAGGTCTTTCTTGTCCATGGGGGCGGGTCCGTGGCGGAGGCGTTTGGTCAGGAGGCTGGCGTGCCAAGTGTGTCGAAACGATGACAATCGGCATCATAAGGTCACCCGCGCATGAAGTCGCCCGGGGAGAAGATGGGAGAGCTAAATGCCAAGCCTGCAAATTCTGAGTGAACGTGCCTCGCTGATCCGCCGTCTGGGCGTGATCCTGGGGACTCTTTCGGTGGTCTTCTACTACTGCTGCCTTGTGCTGATGCGCGCGCCGCTGGGGCGCCTCGACCGCGCCTGTGTGGACCGCTATACCCGTGCCATGTCACGCCTGCTTCTGCGCCTGGTGCGCATGGACCTGTCGGTGCACGGCGCGATACCTGATTTCAATGATGGCCGCCGCTATCTGGTTCTTTGCAGCCATTCCAGCCATTACGACATTCCGGCCAGCTTCGTCGCGCTGCCGGGGTCGATCCGCATGCTGGCGAAGAAGGAACTGTTCCGCATTCCCTTCCTCGGCCCGGCCATGCGTGCGGCGGAATTCCCCTCCATCGATCGGCACAACCGGCGCCAGGCCCTGGCTGATCTGGCCACCGCTCGGCAGATGATGGAAAGCGGCATCGTCCTCTGGGCTGCGCCCGAGGGCACCCGATCCGCCGATGGCCGTCTGCTGAAGTTCAAGAAGGGCTGCTTCCATCTGGCGCTGGATACCGATGCGGTGATCATTCCCGTGTCCATCCGCGGCATCCACCGCGTGCTGCCGGCCCGCACCTTCCGCCTGAACCTTGGGCAGAAGGTGGAAGTGCACGTGGGCGAGCCCATCGATGCCAGCCGGTACGGCCCGGAGCGGCTCGGTGAGCTGATGGCCGAGACTCGCGAGCGGATGGAGGGGTTGCTGGGGCAGCAGCTCGGTGACGCCACGAATCCTGACGGGGTGACTTCTTATCCACCTCCGGCGCGAACCTTGTAGGAGCTGGCTCGCCAGCGAAACGGGGTCATTCGCTGGCAAGCCAGCTCCTACGGGCAATGCAGCTGCTTGCAATATGCAATGCAGACATAGCCATTTCATTCGCCAAGCAGTGCAAGGCTCGCCTCGGTGTTCAACGAATCTTCAATTTCCCGATCCGGTCATTGTCGAGGCTGCCGAAATACAGGTAGTCCCCCACCGGCTTGACCGACGTCACCATGCGCAGGTGGGTGCCGCTGGTGTCGTGCAGGCTATGGACGATCTCGCCCTTCTCGTTCAGTTGGATAGCGAAACCGTAGGACACCGGTTTGGGCCAGAACATGCGCGGCAGCTTGGCGATCTGCGCCTTCAGCCAGGGCTGGGTATGGAGGAAGTCGGCATCGGACTTGCGCGGGGTGGGCAGGGCGACCCAGAAGGTGCCTTGGTGATCACCTTGCAGGTTGTCCGGAAGGCCCGGCAGGTTGTCGATGAACACGTCATGGGTGCCGGCCTTCTCGCCGCTCAGCCAGTAGCGGGTGATGCGATAGCGATAGGTTTCGTTGACCAGCACGAAGTCCTCGTTGGCGGACAGCGCCACGCCGTTGGCGAAGTACAGGTCCTTGAGCAGCACTTCGGTGTTGCCTGTGGCCGGGTCGAAGCGCATCAGCCGGCCGTGGGGGCGGGCCTCGAGCAGGTCGAGCAGGTAGTCCGGTTGCTGGAACTTGCTGGAGGCGTCGGTGAAGTAGATGCGGCCGTCCTGGGCGATATCCAGGTCGTCGGTGAAGCGGAACGGCACGCCTTCGGCCTCGGTGGTCAGCACGCTGATCTTGCCTTGCGGGTCGATGCGCAGCAGGCCCTTGTAAGCGTCGCCGACGATCAGGTTTCCGGTTGCGTCGAAGTCCATGCCCAGGGGGCGGCCGCCGGTTTCGGCGAAAGTTTCGATCTCGCCCTTGTCGCTGATACGCACGATGCGGCCGTCATGCAGGCCGGCATAGAGGCGTCCCTGGGGATCGATGGCGGTGTCCTCCGGGCCATGAATCTGACCCTGGGCAATGAGCTCGGCCTTCATCAGTGTGTCGTTGGGTTCCAGTACGCCGGTCATGGTCGGTGCCTTGGGGGCCTCCCATGCCTGCGGATCGATGGGGGAGGGGGTAATCGCGAGATAGACCGTCAGGGCGACGATCAGCAGGGCGAACACGCCCAGCAGCTTCTTCATCTTCTTGTATCCATTGAGGTGGGATGGCGGCCGGAGCCTTGTTCTTCTGCGCGGGCTTTTTTAGCAGTCGTCTGCCACAGGCGCCAGGGCTGAATGTTGCCGCATTAGACAGAGCGCAGTTGACAGTGCCGGGGCCGCCTGCGCAGTATCTGGCCCTCGCTGCACTCACCCGAGCATTCAATGCCTGCCATCGCCTTCTTCGCCGCTTCTGCCCTGGTCTTCCCGGCCCAGGCGTCGGCTATTGGCGTTGCCGCAGGTAAATCGAAGAAACAGTCGCTCATTTGACCGGGGCGCGCTGTCCCGTCAGATGGGCTGACAGGACAGTAGGCGCGAAGTAGGTCGATCCTCCCTCGAATTTCCTCCCTGTATCCCTCCGACGGTGACTTTGACGGTCAGCCAATGGAGATCTGCAATGCCTGTGTTTTCTGGAATCTGGGTTGCCCTGGTAACCCCCTTCAACGATGGCGCCATCGACTTTCCGGCCTTGCGCCGCCTGGCCCGGCATCTTCTGGGCGAAGGCGTCGCCGGTCTGGTGGCCTGCGGCACCACGGGAGAGGCGGCCGCGCTGTCGAAGGTGGAGCAACTGGCGGTGCTGGATACGCTGCTGGAAGAAGTGCCTGGTGACCGACTGGTAATGGGGATGGCAGGAAACAACCTGGCGGAGGTTCTCGAGTTCCAGAGCGAGGTGCAACGGCGGCCAATCGCCGGCGTGCTGGTTCCGGCGCCTTATTACATCCGTCCATCCCAGGACGGCTTGTTGGCCTGGTTCGGTGCCATCGCCGATGCCTCGACCGTGCCGGTGATCCTCTACGACATTCCCTATCGCACCGGCGTGCGCATGGAGCTGGCGACCCTGCGCCAACTCGCCCGCCATCCCCGCGTGGCAGCCATCAAGGATTGCGGCGGCAACCCGGAAACCACCCAAGCGCTGATCGCCGATGGCGAGCTGGACGTGCTGACGGGCGAAGACGGGCAGATCTTCACCACCCTTTGCATGGGCGGCCGCGGTGCGATCTGCGCATCGGCGCATATCCATCCGCGACAGTTCGTGCACATGGCCGAATGTATAGGCAAGGGTGAACTCGAGGCCGCGCGCGCGATCTTCCAGAAATTGCAGCCGCTGATTCGCCTGGCCTTCGCCGAGCCGAATCCGGCGCCGGTGAAAAGCCTGCTGGCGATTCAGGGGTTGATCCAGGATGAGTTGCGCCTGCCCATGCAGCGCAGTTCCGAAGCCTTGCGCCAACGCCTCGGCGCCGAGCTGGCCTAGGCGTTTGCCCGCCCCGCGCAAATGGCAGCGGCGGGGCGGGGGCGATGCAAGGCGCGAAGCGAGCACGCTGCGCGATATATACTGCGCGCCACTGATTCAAGGAGAGCCCTGTGGCCATCGACATTATCTGGATCCGCGACGACGCTGCGCTGGCCAAACACTGCGCCGAGTGGCGGCGCCTGCCCTTCGTGGCCCTGGACACCGAGTTCATGCGGGTCGACACCTTCTATCCCAAGGCCGGCCTGGTGCAGATCGGTGACAGCGAGCGGGCGTACCTGGTCGACCCATTGCTGATTCGGGACTGGTCGCCTTTCGCCGAGCTGCTGGAAGATCAGGCGGTGCTCAAGGTGCTGCACGCCTGCAGCGAGGACCTGGAAGTCTTCCTGCGCCTGACCGGTGCCATGCCGCAGCCTCTGCTGGATACACAACTGGCTGCCGGCTATCTCGGCATCGGTTATTCCATGGGCTATTCGCGTCTGGTGCAGGCGGTGCTCGGCATCGACCTGCCCAAGGACGAAACCCGTTCCGACTGGCTGCAGCGACCGCTCACCGACATGCAGGTGCGCTATGCCGCCGAGGACGTGCAGCACCTGGCCGAGCTCTATGCCGCCCTGAAGCCGCGCCTGACCGAGCCCAAGCGTGACTGGGTGCTGGAGGATGGTGCCGAACTGGTGGCCAACCTGCGTCGAGAAATCCTTCCTGAAGAGCTCTATCGCGAGGCCAAGCTGGCGTGGAAGCTCTCCCGCGCCCAACTGGCCGTACTTCGCGAGCTCTGCGCCTGGCGCGAGATCGAGGCCCGCCTGCGCGACCAGCCGCGCAACCGGATCCTGCGCGAGCACAGCCTATGGCCGCTGGCGCGCTTCCAGCCGGACAACCTCGTGGCGCTGGCGCGAATCGACGACATGCACCCGCGTACCGTGCGCCAGGACGGCAATACGCTGCTCAAACTGATCCGCGATGCCGCCGAGACACCGCCTGACCAGTGGCCCGAGGCACTGCCCGAGCCGTTGCCGCCCGAGGCTTCGGCGCTGCTGAAAACGCTGCGCGCTGTCGGCCAGGCCGAGGCAGAGCGCCTGGGGATGGCTCCTGAACTCATGCTGCGCAAGAAACACCTGGAGGCCCTGTTGAAAACCGGCTTCCCCAACGGCCCCTATACCCTGCCTGAAGGGCTGCGTGGCTGGCGCCGTGAGCTGATGGGCCAGGCCCTGCTGGATACCCTGGCCGCGGCCGGCCAATGAACCTTTCCGCCGTGCCTCTCGCACGGCCTGCCCCACGAGCCCGATCATGAAACGTATCTGCTCCATCTACAAAAGCCCGCGCAAGAACGAGATGTACCTCTATGTCGACAAGCGTGAAGCCCTGAGCCGCGTGCCCGAAGGTCTGCTCACCGCCTTTGGCGCCCCGCAGCACACCTTCGACCTGGTGCTCAGCCCCGAGCGCCAACTGGCCCGTGAAGACATCGGCAAGGTGCTGGAGAACATCGAGAAGCAGGGCTATCACTTGCAGATGCCGCCGGCCCAGGATGAGTACATCGAGCACCTGCCGGAAGAACTCCTGCGGATGAACGACCCCATCTGATGAAGATCCTCATCGCCGAATCCGAGTTCGCCCTCTACGCCGACCTGCTGCGCACCGAGTCCGGTCTGCAGCTTCACGGCGGCAGCGAGGTGGAGCGCCTGCAGGACGCCGCGCGCGAGTGCACGGTGTGGCTGGGCGAGCCCGACCTGATGGCTGAGCTTCTGCGCAAGGGCTGCAAGCCGGAGTGGATGCAATCCACCTGGGCCGGCATCACCCCGCTGCTGGCCACCGACCTGCCCACGGATTATCGGCTGACCCGTGCCGTTGGCATCTTCGGCCAGGTCATGGCCGAGTACGTGCTCACCTACCTTCTTGCTCACCAGCGGCAGCTCTTCTCGCGGGTTGCCGCACAAACCGAGAAGCGCTGGGACAACCGCCTGCCACGCAGCCTGGAGGGCAAGCGGGTGCTGATCGTCGGTGCGGGGGACATCGGGCAGAGCGTTGCCGGGTTCCTCGAACCCTTCGGCATCGAACTGCATGGCATCGCCCGCGAGCCGCGCCAGTTCGAACCTTTCGAACGGGTCTCCGGCATGGAGGCACTGGCCGAGCAGGTGGCCTGGGCCGACTGCGTGGTCAACCTGCTGCCCGACACCCCGGCTACCCGTGACATCTACGACGCCAGAATCTTCGCCTGCATGCAGCCGACCGCGTTGTTCATCAACGCCGGACGTGGTGTGGCGGTCGTTGACCATGACCTGGTGGCGGCGCTGGAGGCCGGCCAACTGGCCGGGGCGGTGATCGACGTCTGCCGCGAAGAACCCTTGCCCGCCTGGCATCCGTTCTGGGGCGCGCCCAACCTGCTGGTCACCGGCCACAGCTCTGCACCGACGCTGCCCAGTGCCATGGCCCGGCTGTTCGTCGAGAACCTCAGCCGCTATCGCTCCGGCGCGACCCTGCGCGGACAAGTCAACTTCGAGCGCGGCTACTGACGAGCCGCGCGTCAGCTCTGCTTGGCCGACACCCTGGACGCGACTAGAATACCGCCCCCCGAACCAACCCCCCCGCATACCATGGCCGCCAAAGTCGAACCCTTCTGGAAGCGCAAGACCCTCGAACAGCTCGATCAGGAGGAGTGGGAATCCCTCTGCGATGGCTGTGGCCTGTGCTGCCTGCAGAAGCTCGAAGACGAGGACGACGGCAGCGTCTACTACACGCGTATCGCCTGCAAGTTGCTGGATCTCAATACCTGCCGCTGCACCGACTACGCTAATCGTCGTCAGTTCGTTGCCGACTGCATCCAGCTCACCCCGGCCCAGGCCGACGAGTTCCGCTGGTTGCCGCCCACTTGCGGTTACCGCCTGGTGGCCGAGGGCAAGGACCTGCCGCCGTGGCACCACCTGATCTGCAATGACCCCGAAGCGGTGCACAAGGCAGGTATTTCCCAATCCGGTCGCATGCTGAGCGAAAGCAGCGTGGCGGAGGATGATTGGGAGGACTACCTGATTTTCCGCGCCGGCTAGCAGGCGGTTGAAAACGGGCCGACTCGCTCACTTTTTCAATGAGCCGCCGGGCCGGTCACGGATCAAACCGCCGTCTTTCGAGTCTCAGGGACTGACCGTCACACCCACCAAGGAAGCCATCCTCGATGTCCGCCCGTTCCCAGCTTCTGCTGTCCACCGTCCTGCTGACCCTGAGCGCCCCGTTGTGGGCGGCCAAGAAGGTCGATCTCGACTATCAGGTTCGCTTCTTGCCCGAGAGCGACCAGGCCGAAGTCAGCCTGGTGCTGGAGAAGGGCGACGGCGTGCGTGGACTGCGTTTCGACCTGGGTGACAAGGGCTACTACAGCGACTTCAAGGCCAGCGGCGACTGGAGCCAGGAAGACCCCGGCCATGGCACCTGGATACCCGGAAAGGGCAAGGCCAGCCTGAGCTACAAGGTACGCATCAGCCATCCTCGTGGCGACGGCCGCTTCGATGCCCGCATGACCCCCGACTGGGCGCTGCTGCGTGGCGACGACCTGGTGCCTGCCGCACGCCTGGACCTGGCGGACGGCGTCGACTTGGTGGCGCGCCTGCAGTTCGATCTGCCCAAGGACTGGGAATCGGTGGAAACCGGTTGGCCGCGCATCGGCAAGAACCGTTTCCGCATCGACAACCCCGAGCGCATGCTCGACCGTCCCACCGGCTGGATCCTGGCCGGCAAGCTGGGAAGCCGCCGCGCCACGCTGGGCAATACCGACGTCACCGTGAGCGCTCCGGTGGGCGAGGGCATGCGGCGCATGGACATCCTGACGATGCTGACCTTCGTCTGGCCCCATGCCCAGGAAGTTTTCCCCCGCGAGCCGGGCAAGTTGCTGATCGTCGGCGCCAACGACCCCATGTGGCGTGGCGGCCTGTCGGCACCCAACTCGTTATTCATGCACTCGGCGCGTCCGCTGGTGAGCGAGAACGGCACCAGTTCGCTGGTGCATGAACTGGTGCACGTACTTAGCCGCATAAGCGATACCGACCGCAGCGACTGGATCAGCGAAGGCGTGGCCGAGTACTACGCCATCGAACTGATGCGCCGCGCTGGCGGCCTGGGCGACGATCGCTACGAAGCCATTCGCAAGCAACTGCGCCAGTGGAGCAAGAAAGTAGACAGCCTGCGCGGCGAACATGCCAGCGGCCCGGTCACCGCACGCGCCGTCCTGCTGCTTCAGGACCTGGACAAGGAAATCCGCCTGCGCACCGACGGCCAGCGTTCCATGGACGATGTCGCCCGTGGCCTGATGCGCCTGGACAAGGCCAGCACCAAGGACTTCATCGAGATCAGCGAGAACATCATGGGCGGCGCGTCGGACGTGCTGGATACCAAACTGTTGCGTTGATTGTTGCTTTACATCGTGGGAGCGAATTCATTCGCGAATGGCCGTGCTTGGCGCAGCCTGTATCGCGAATGAATTCGCTCCCACAAGCGCCCCCTCGCGGGATGCCTATATCTCCCCCCGTCGACCGCTCAATAGTTCCAGAATGGCGGCCGCCGTCGCCTCGGACGATGCCGGGTTCTGCCCGGTGATCAGGTTTCCGTCGGTGACCACATGGGGCTGCCAATCCGCCACCTTGGAGTAATGGCCGCCTTTCTCCTTCAGCGCGTCCTCCAACAGGAAGGGCACTACCTCGGCCAGGCCAACGGCGGTTTCCTCGGAGTTTGCGAAGCCGGTTACCGCGTTGCCCTGTACCAGCGGCGCGCCGTCCGGTGCCTTGGCATTCAGCAGTACGGCCGGCGCGTGGCACACGGCACCCACCGGCTTGCCGGCGGCGTAGAAGCTTTCGACCAGCACGATGGAATGGAGGTCGTCCACCAGGTCCCACATCGGGCCATGGCCGCCAGGATAGAAGAGGGCGTCGTAGTCAGCCGGCGCCAGCCCGGCAAGCATGTGGGTATTGGCCAGCGCACGGCGCGCTTCGTCATCCTCGCGGAAGCGATGGGTCGCTTCAGTCTGCGCCTCCGGGTCGTCGCTCTTCGGGTCCAGTGGTGGCTGCCCGCCCCTGGGCGAGGCCAGTACCACCTCGGCGCCCGCGTCGCGAAATGCGAAGTAGGGCGCGGCGAACTCCTCCAGCCAGAATCCGGTCTTCTTGCCGGTATTGCCCAACTGGTCGTGGGAGGTCAGTACCATCAGGATCTTCATCGTGATCTCCTTGTGGACTCGGTTACGAACGGCCCAGCGGGCTATTCCTCGCGCTTCAACAGGTCGCCAATGTCGGCGAATGCCTTGTAGGTGGCACGCGGCCCTTGCCGCGCACCGGGTTTCTCATCGTTTTGCCACTGCTGGTCGGTGTAGCGGGCGTGCTCGTTGTCATGGCAGTAGAGACAGAGCAGCTCCCAGTTCGAACCATCGGGCGGGTTGTTGTCATGGTTGTGATCGCGGTGATGCACCGTTAGTTCGGAGAGGCGCTTGCCACTGAACTCGCGACCGCAGCGGCCGCATACCCAGGGGAACAGCTTCAGTGCCTGCTCGCGATAGCTGTGTTCGCGCCGTTTGCGCTCGTCGGCGAGCAGCTTGTCCAGCTTGTTTGCTGAGGGGGGCGTACTCATCGCCAGCTCCTGTGCCTGCATCTGAGAAAAGTCTAGTTCCGGGCGCGGTCGATCGCCGACAGCCCGTCGCATGGGGGAACACCCCGGCGTGCGGGGATTAGACTGATCAGGGTGATGAGCAGGAGGCCGGCACGATGATCCGTTCCCGAGTTCCACTACTGCTGGCGCTGGCCCTGATGACCGGTGCGGCAACGGCACAGAACCCACCTCTGCTGCGGGCGCCGCTGCAGGCGCCGGCAGGGGCGCCCGGTACCGTCAGTCCGCAGCCTTATCCCCAGGTGGTGCCGCGCGCGGTTACCAGCCCCGCGCCGCAGAGTGGCAGCCCGCAGATGATGAAGCGGCCGGACCAGGAACAGCGCCTGCGCGAATCCATGGAACAGCGCGATCAGTCGATCCCGGTGCTGGAGCAGCAACTGGAACGCAACTCCAGGGGACTGGGCACCGGCACAGGTAATCCCTGATTACTGCGGGAGCAGGCCAAGCACCTTCAGCAGGAACGCATATTCCAGCGCAACATCGCGTAGCGCCTGGTAGCGGCCGCTCATTCCGCCATGTCCGGCACCAAGGTCGGTCTTGAGCAGCAGGGGGTTGCCGTCGGTCTTAGACGCGCGCAGGCGGGCGACCCACTTGGCCGCTTCCCAGTACTGCACGCGGCTGTCGTTATAGCCAGCCACCACCAGCATCGCCGGATACGCCTGGGCGCGAACGTTCTCGTAGGGCGCGTAGCTCTTGATGCGCGCGTATACCTCCGGCTCATTCGGGTCGCCCCATTCGTCGTACTCGGTCACTGTCAGCGGCAGATCGGGGTTCTGCATGGTGTTGAGGACGTCGACGAAGGGGACTTCGGCGATGGCCGCGCCGAACAGGTCGGCGCGCAGGTTGAGCACGGCGCCGATCAGCAGGCCGCCAGCGCTGCCGCCGCTGACCGCCAGTTGTGCCGGGGTTGTGTAGCCCTCGGCGATCAGGTGCTCAGCGCAGGCGATGAAGTCGCCAAAGGTATTGGCCTTGTGTTCCAGCTTGCCGGCGCGGTACCAGGCCTCGCCCAGTTCGCCTCCGCCGCGCACATGGGCGATGGCAAAGACGAAGCCGCGTTCCAGAAGGCTGAGGCGCGCATGGGAGAACCAGGGATCGAGGCTTTCGCCGTAGGCGCCGTAGCCATAGAGGTAGAGCGGGGCGGGCATGCCCAGGCTGTCGCGGCGGGCAACCAGGCTGATGGGAATGCGTGTGCCGTCCGCCGCCGTGGCCCAGAGACGCTGGCTGACGTAGGCGTCCGCATCGAAGGGACCCTCTACCGGCGTTTCCTTGAGCACCACCTGCGCTCCACTGGCCAGGTCAAGCTGGCGGACCTGGGCTGGGCGATTCAGTGCCTCATAACGCAGACGAATCACCGGGCTGTCGAACTCCAGTGTGTCCTGTACGTAGAGGCTGTAGGCGGCGTCCGGCAGTTGTAGTGGGTAGGGTGCGCCGCCTTCAGGGTGCACCTGGATCAATGGCAGGCCACCTTCACGCAGGCTGAGGGTGTAACCACCGGCATTCAGGCTGACGCCTTCCAGCATGCGTGTTTCGTCGTGGGCGATCAGTTCCTGCCAGTGGCTGCGGGCGGGCGCGGCCTCCGACGCCTTGTACAGGGCGAAGTTGATGCCGGTCTGGTTGCTGCGGATCAGCCAGGTCCACTGTCCGTCCAGCTTGCCGTGGTCCGCGTAGTACTCGTGGTCCTCTTCGCGGGGTGCCAGGCAGGTCCAGGCACCGTTCGGGGTATCGGCATCCAGCACCCAGGTTTCGCTGGTGGTCTTGCTGTTCAGCAGCAGGATCAACTGGCGCTCGGAGCTGGCGCGATAGCAGTGCAGGAAGAAGCGCCCGTCGCCCTCCTCGAAGACCTGCTCGGCGCTGGCTTCACCCAGGCGGTGGCGGTGCAGGCGATGCGGTCGGTGGGTTTCGTCCAGTTCGCCGAAGAACAGCGTGGCGCTGTCGTTGGCCCAGGTCATGCTGCCGTCGCACTGCTCGAAGGGCAGTGCGGTCACTTCTCCCGTACTCAGGTCCTTGACGAACAGTTGGTAGATTTCGTCGCCGCTGGTATCCAGGCTGTAGGCCAGGCGCGAATGATCCGGGCTGACGCTGAAGGCGCCGAGCGAAAGGAACCCGCCGTTCGCCAGCAGGTTCGGGTCCAGCAGCAATTCCTCGGCATCTTCGTCCAGGATCAGCGAGCCGTCCGCTGGACGCGGACAGCGGTAGTGACGGGGGTACTCGTCGCCAGCGGTGGTGCGCTGATAGTAGAGCCAGGGGCCCCAGGGCACTGGTAGCGACAGGTCGGTCTCGCGGATGCGACCCTTGATTTCCTGGAACAGCGCTTCGCGCAGATCCTTCTGTTCGGCCAGCTCGGTTTCCAGCCAGGCGTTCTCTGCTTCGAGGTGGGCGAGTACGTCGGGCGCGTCGCGTTCCTCCAGCCAGCGGTAGGGGTCGTCACCGGGTTCGATACGGGCGATGGGGGCTTGGGGCATGGGCACTCTCGAGGGCAGGCGGTACGGCGACGGCAGGAGCGCCGGAACCGCGAAAAGCGTTTATCATAAGCGCCCTTTTGCCAGCCTTGCCACGGACGCCAATGACTGAAAACGACTACCTGCTCGCCTGGGCCGCCTACGGAGTCGCCGCGCTCGGCTGTCTGCTGGTCTGGTTTCGCCTTACCGGCTGGATGTGGCGCTGGCTGCGCGAGCCGCTGCGCCTATTGGTAGCGGTGTTGCTGCTGACACCGACCATCGTCGACCCGGCCAAGGACCTGTTCGCCCCGGCTGTGGCCATCACTGCGCTCGACGTGGTCTTCAAGGTCGGCAACAACGCCTGGAAGGCGACCCTCGACCTGACCATGTACAGCATCATTGCCCTGGCCTTGTACCTGGTATTCGCCGGTATCCGCTGGCCCATCGAGAACAAGCTCAAGGCGCGCCGCGCCGAGCGAGAAGCCGCCCAGCAGGCCGCTGACGAGCCGACCTTGCGTGAGGTGATGCGCGATAGCCGACCTGACGCGGACACCCGCCTCGACCAGAATGGCGACCGCCGACTGCGCATCGAGCCCCGCCTCTGACCTGCCGGACCTTGCGACTCGGCCACAGGGCGTTCAGCATGGGCCACCCCGGCCTGGAGCGCTCTGATCGACTTCCCGGCCCGGGAAGTATTTCCAATCCCCAGAACGCCTGACGCCAGAGTCCTGAACCATGTGCGAATTGCTCGGCATGAGCGCCAACGTCCCCACCGATATCGTTTTCAGCTTCACCGGCCTGATGCAGCGCGGCGGCGGCACCGGCCCGCACCGCGATGGCTGGGGCATCGGATTCTATGAAGGACGAGGCCTGCGCCTGTTCCAGGACCCGTCGGCGAGCGTGGAGTCCGAAGTGGCGCGCCTGGTGCAGCGCTACCCGATCAAGAGCGAAACGGTGATCGGCCACATCCGCCAGGCCAACGTTGGCAAGGTCTGTCTGTCCAATACCCATCCCTTCGTGCGTGAACTCTGGGGGCGCAACTGGTGCTTTGCGCATAACGGCCAATTGGCCGGTTTCGAACCGCCAAAGGGCTTTTACTGTGCAGTGGGGGATACCGATAGCGAAGCCGCCTTTTGCGACCTTCTGAACCGCGTGCGCGGTGCTTTCCCCGAGCCGGTGATGGCGGAAATTCTCCTGCCGGTGCTGATCCAGGCATGCTTCGAGTATCGCCAGAAAGGCGTATTCAACTGTCTGCTCAGTGACGGCGACTGGCTGTTCAGCTTCTGCTCCACCAAGCTCGCCCACATCACCCGCCGAGCGCCCTTCGGTCCGGCACGCCTGAAGGACGCCGACCTGATCGTGGACTTCCAGGCCGAAACCACGCCCAACGACGTGGTCACGGTGATCGCCACCGAGCCCCTGACCGACAACGAAACCTGGAACATCTACCAGCCGGGCGAGTGGATCCTCTGGCGCCGTGGCGAGATCGTCACCCAGGGCCGGGCCTGACGCGGAGAATCAGGGAATGTTGCGAAGCTACCTGCGACTGGTCCTCTTCACTCTCGGCCTGCTGATCGGCGTACAAGTGCCAGGTTTCATCGATGACTACGCCAAGCGCGTTGACGCCCATCGACTGGAGGCGGAACAGGGGCTCAAGGGGTTCCGCGAGACCGCACAGCGCTTTTTCCAGGGCGACCTCAACGTCCTGGTGGAGCATTACCGCGCAAGCACGGACGAGGTCATGCGTAGCGATGCCGACAGCGTCGCCCACCTTGTAGCTCGCAATGACCTCATGCAACGGGAATGGCAGGCTCTGCAAGGCCCATGGTACCAGCGCGCCTGGCATGTCCTGGCCACTGCAAACCCCGAACTGCGTCAGGAAACCCTCGCGGTCTACAGCTACCAACTCCTGCTCAAGCCCGAAGCCATTGCCTGGGGCCTCAGCTCTGGAGTGCTGCTGGCCTGGGTGGTGGAAAGCATCCTGCTGCTCATCGGTGCCGCAGCCGGTGTGGGCCGCAACAGGAAGGTGCAGCAGCGGCACAGGCTCTGAGCCCTGCACACATTCGGACGATGGGAGCGATTTGAATCGCGAATGAGTTCGCTCCCGCTGCCAGCATGTAGCGGTAGGGTGGACTGCGCACCACCCGTCCACCATTCGAGGCCCGCTGTGGCGCTGCTGGTTGCGGGCTTGTCCCTTCCGACAAGCAAAGGTCAACGCTGCATCGGCTGACTAATGCCGGTGGTCGCCTGTACACAATGCGAACAAGGCGAATTCGTAGATGATTCCCAATTTGATTTAATATGCCCGTCCTTTAGATTGAGGCCAGCCTTTCATGGATGCTCTCTCGCATGCCTATGACCGTCTGGCCGAATGGGTGATCGACCCGGTCGTCCAGCAATTCGCCGGCATCTTCGACCTGAATGGCCGCTTCGGCGTGCTGTTCCTCGGCATTTCGTACTGCATCGCCTATGCGCTGTTCCGCTTCAGGAAGCACCGTGGCCTTACCAAGGCGAACTCCTTCTGGCAGTTCATCGGCGGTCGCCAGGTGTACTTCCACCGCTCGGCGCTGCTCGACTACCGCTACTACTTCGTCCGCGGCATCCTCAAGGTCGCCGTGGTCCTACCCATAGTCGGGCTGGTCGACCCGCTCATACTCCGTTCTGGAGACTACGTCGCCTTCTTTACCAACCTCTGGGGGGCGCGCCCGCAACTGGGCGAGAACCTCGGGCTTTCCCTGCTCTTCGGGCTGGGCGTATTCCTGGTGAAGGATTTCGTGCACTACTGGGCTCACCGGGCCTTTCATTCCCGTTGGCTCTGGGCCTTCCACAAGGTTCACCACTCGGCGCCCGTGCTGGTGCCGGCGACGGCGAGCCGCGTCCACTTCGTTGAGAAGATTGTCGAGAAAGTGGCCACCGGCGTGGTCCTGGGCGTCTACATTGGCGCCTTCTGGTACACCTGCGGCGGCGAGATCAGCCGCTACACCTTGTTTGGCGTCACCTACCTGGTGTTCATCTGCAATGCCTTGGCGGCGAATCTGCGTCACAGCCACGTCTGGCTGTCGTTCGGTCCCGTGGTCGAGCATGTGCTGAACAGCCCGGCCCAGCACCAGATCCACCACAGCGACGCGCCCCGGCATTTCAACAAGAATTTCGGCACCAACCTGTCGATCTGGGACTGGATGTTCGGCACGCTCTACGTCACCACCTCCAGGCCTGAGGATCTTCGCTTCGGCACCCTGGAAAAGGACCACGACCGCTACCTGACGATCTACAGCCTGATCGTTACTCCATTCGTGGATACCGCGCGCAGGCTCGCGAGGGCGAAGCGCCCGCAGCGATCTCCGCTGCGCAATGGCTGAGCCGGGGCGACGCCTTTGGCTGACTCCGCTGGGCTCCCGCGTTGCTCAAGACTCGCGACTATGGGCCGAGGCAGCCAGTTGACCGGTGTCCACCCGGACGAATACGGAATCGCCAACGGCGGTCAGCAACTCTCCCGCATAAACCTCGCAGATCACCCGGGTCTTGCGGCCCGCTTCGCCCTCCAGCCGGGCGCGCAGCAGCAGCGGCACGCCCATGGGCGTCGGCTTGATGAACTTGATGCCGAGATTGCCGGTGACGCACTCGATGCGCGGCAGGCTACCGGGCTCGCGGCCCTCGGCGCGGTAGTGGTAGGCCATGGCGGTCCAGTTGGAGTGGCAGTCCACCAACATGGCGATCAGCCCGCCATACACCAGGTCCGGCCAGCCACAGTACTTGGCATCCGGCATGTGTTCGGCCACGACGTGTACGCCGTCCTCGTGCCAGTGGCTCTTGATTTGCAGTCCATGATGATTGCGACCGC
Source organism: Pseudomonas sp. BN606 (assembly GCF_029873115.1). Classification (NCBI taxonomy): domain Bacteria; kingdom Pseudomonadati; phylum Pseudomonadota; class Gammaproteobacteria; order Pseudomonadales; family Pseudomonadaceae; genus Pseudomonas; species Pseudomonas sp. BN606. The sequence goes on from NZ_SSOF01000083.1 coordinate 68,827, forward strand.
CGCAGCCATAGCAGACGCCGTCCGGCGCGGCGGTGTCCTGCAGGGAGATGTCTTGCATGATCGACTCGTTTCGAAGGAATACGCGCCAAGCCTAGCGGCTTTGGCAACAAAGCAGAACGGGCCCCGCAGGGCCCGTTGCTCATTTGGACAGAAACTTCATCCCGTCCTCCAACCCCTGCAGGGTCAGTGGGAACATCTGCTCGTTGATCAGTTCGCGGACGATGTTGGTGGAGGAGGTGTAGTTCCAGGTGTCTTTGGGGTAGGGGTTGATCCAGATGAGCTTCTTGTATTTCTCCATGAAGCGTTTCATCCAGACGTAGCCCGGCTCTTCGTTCCAATGTTCGACGCTGCCGCCGGCCTGGGTGATTTCGTAAGGGGCCATGGCGGCGTCGCCGACGAAAACCACTTTGTAGTCGGGACCGTACTTGTGCAGCAGGTCGAGGGTGGAGGTGCGCTCGGAGGTGCGACGCAGGTTGTTTTTCCACACTGACTCGTAGATGAAGTTGTGGAAGTAGAAGTACTCCAGGTGCTTGAACTCGGTCTTGCAGGCGGAGAACAGTTCTTCGCAGACCTTCACGTGGGCGTCCATGGAGCCGCCGATATCCAGCAGGAGCAGCAGCTTCACAGTATTGCGGCGTTCCGGGCGCATCTGGATGTTAAGCAGGCCGGCATCCTTCGCGGTGTGGTCGATGGTGCCTTCCAGGTCCAGTTCTTCTGCCGCACCTTCGCGGGCGAACTTGCGCAGGCGGCGAAGGGCGACCTTGATGTTGCGGGTACCGAGTTCCACTTGGTCGTCGAGGTTCTTGTACTCACGCTGATCCCAGACTTTGACGGCCTTGCCCTGGCGCTTGCCGGCATCGCCCACGCGAATGCCTTCGGGGTTGAAGCCGCCGGAGCCAAAGGGGCTGGTACCGCCGGTGCCGATCCACTTGTTGCCGCCGGCATGGCGTTCCTTCTGCTCTTCCAGACGCTTCTTGAACTCTTCGATCAGCTTGTCGAGGCCGCCCAGGGTCTGGATTTGCGCCTTTTCCTCGTCGGTCAGCATGCGTTCGAACTCCTTGCGCAGCCATTCCTCGGGAATCAGCGCCTGGAGGTAGTCGTCGAGCTTTTCCAGGCCTTTGAAGTAGGCACTGAAGGCTCGGTCGAACTTGTCGAAATGGCGTTCGTCCTTGACCAGCACCGTGCGGGCGAGGAAGTAGAACTCGTCCATGTCGGCGAATACCACGTTGTGCTTCAACGCGTTGATCAGATCCAGCAGCTCGCGGACCGAGACCGGCACCTTGGCTGCACGCATTTCGTTGAACAGGTTGAGCAGCATGGCTGCACCCTCGTTGTTTATCTGTAGGGCCTCAGGAGCGGGGCTCCTGGGGCAGGCCGTCGGCGATGGCGTACCAGTCGGCCTTGGATTCCGAGTAGATGTGCTTCTGCGGGATGGGGCTCAGCGGTGAATCCAGCGTGCCCAGCGTGACGCCAACCCAGTCGGGGTTGGCGCTCTGGCTGTACCACTGCAGGGTCGACCCACACTGCCGGCAGAAGGTCCGGGTCACGCCGGGAGAGGAGTGGAACTCGCCAACCATGTCCTCGCCTTGCACCCAGCGGAAGCTGTTCCAGTGCACGGTGAAGTAGGTGCCGAAGGCCGCACCGTGGCCCTTGCGGCATTGGCTGCAATGGCAATGGGTGGCGGATTCGATGGGCGCGTCGATCTCGTATTTCACTGCGCCGCACAGGCAACTGCCGTGGTGCATGGCTTCAATCTCCTGCGTTCGGCCGGGCTTCCTTCATCCCGACCCTCTCCGGAGGGAGAGGGGGGAATCGGCACTCAGCGGCTGGCGCGGCGGCTCATGAAGGCCAGTCGTTCCAGCAGTTGCACGTCCTGCTCGTTCTTCACCAGGGCACCAGCCAGCGGCGGGATGGCCTTGGTGGGGTCGCGTTCGCGCAGCACGGCTTCGCCGATGTTGTCTGCCATCAGCAGCTTCAGCCAGTCCACCAGTTCGGAAGTGGAAGGCTTCTTCTTCAGGCCAGGGACCTTGCGCACATCGAAGAACACGTCTAGGGCCTCGGCCACCAGCGAGTTGCTGATGTTCGGGTAGTGCACGTCGACGATTTTCTGCAGCGTGTCGCGGTCGGGGAAGGCGATGTAGTGGAAGAAGCAGCGGCGCAGGAAGGCGTCCGGAAGTTCCTTCTCGTTGTTGGAGGTGATGATGATGATTGGGCGCTGCTTGGCCTTGATGGTCTCGTTGGTCTCGTAAACGTAGAACTCCATCTTGTCGAGTTCTTGCAGCAGGTCGTTGGGGAACTCGATGTCGGCCTTGTCGATTTCGTCGATCAGCAGGATGACGCGCTCTTCGGATTCGAACGCCTCCCACAGCTTGCCTTTCTTGATGTAGTTGCGAACGTCGTGGACCTTGTCGGAGTCCAGCTGGGAATCGCGCAGACGGCTCACCGCGTCGTACTCGTACAGGCCCTGGTGAGCCTTGGTGGTCGACTTGATGTGCCAGGTGATCAGCTTGGCGCCGAAGGCGGCGGCCAGTTGCTCGGCCAGCATGGTCTTGCCGGTACCCGGTTCACCCTTGACCAGCAGCGGGCGCTGCAGGGTGATGGCGGCGTTCACCGCGAGCTTGAGGTCGTCGGTGGCGACGTAGGACTGGGTGCCTTCGAACTTCATCAGTAAATCCTCGGACGTAAGACTCCGGTTGGAATACCGGACGGTTCAGTATTTGGGAAAGAGCTGACTATAACGCGCGCACGAGTCGACTGTGAACGCAGAAGCTTCATTCAGTCACTGAATGGCAGGAATGCCCTCGAACCGGCTTGGCGGGGCGCTGGACGCTCCAATGTCACGGCCTTAGGCTTGGGCACTTTTCCGCCATGACAAGGATTCCGCCATGAGCCGTATCTACGCCGATAACTCGCAAGCCATCGGTAACACCCCGCTGGTTCGCATCAATCACCTGGGCCCGCGTGGCGTGACCATCCTCGCCAAGATCGAGGGCCGCAACCCCGCGTATTCGGTGAAGTGCCGCATTGGCGCCAGCATGATCTGGGACGCGGAGGCCTCGGGTCGACTGAAGCCCGGCATGACGCTGGTGGAGCCCACATCCGGCAACACCGGTATCGGCCTGGCGTTCGTTGCCGCCGCGCGTGGTTACAAGCTGATTCTCACCATGCCGGCCTCCATGAGCCTGGAGCGTCGCAAGGTACTCAAGGCACTGGGGGCCGAACTGGTGCTGACCGAGCCGGCAAAGGGCATGAAAGGTGCTATCGAGAAGGCCAACGAACTGGCGAACGCCAACCCCGGGCAATACCTGCTGCTGCAACAGTTCGAGAATCCGGCCAACCCGGCCATCCATGAGAAGACCACGGGCCCGGAAATCTGGAACGACACCGAGGGCGCGGTGGATGTGCTGGTGGCGGGCGTGGGCACCGGCGGTACCATTACCGGCGTGTCGCGCTACATCAAGCAGACCTGCGGCAAGCCAATCCTGTCCGTAGCGGTGGAACCGGTGACTTCTCCGGTTATCAGCCAGACCCTGGCCGGCGAGGAAGTGAAGCCAAGCCCGCATAAGATCCAGGGCATCGGCGCCGGCTTCGTGCCGAAGAACCTCGATCTGGCCATGGTCGATCGCGTCGAGCAGTGCACCGATGACGACGCCAAGGCGATGGCTCTGCGCCTGATGCGTGAGGAAGGGATTCTTTGCGGTATCTCTTCCGGTGCTGCGATGGCCGTCGCTGCGCGCCTGGCGGAACGCCCGGAAATGCAGGGCAAGACCATCGTCGTGATCCTGCCCGACTCGGGCGAGCGCTATCTCTCCAGCATGCTGTTCGATGGCCTGTTCACCGAGCAGGAGCTGCAACAGTAGGTTGGTCCGAGCTTCGCGAGGCCCAACATTCAGGCTTTGGGCCTCGCAGTGTCGGGCTTCGCTGCGCTCTGACGTAACGCCGCCTGCACCAACCTACGTCTGCGCAGGTTCATAGCTCCCCGACTCATAGCTCACTCCGTGGCGCACGCGAGGCGGGCCATCGCCTTCGTGCAGCATGGCCAGGTTGTCGATGATCGCCTTGTCCGCGATGGTCAGGCGGTCGAGCATCCGCAGGTGCTGCAGCCAGTTCTCCACCACCATGGTTTCCTGCCACAGCTCCGGTTCGCTGGCATCGCGATAGAGCGCCCAGCGTTCGGCGCCGTTGCGCAGACGCAGACGGCGAAGCGGGCGGCTGGCGCGGACGAAGTCGCGGGTGCGTTCCTGGGGAATGCGGTATTCGATCGTCACCAGCACGGAGCCCCGATCCGGATCGAATGAGAAGCTCGGTTGGCCAGGCTGCGGGCTGTCGGCGTGGGCGATGCTGGAAGCGTCCAGCTCCGGCAGGCGGCGTGGGTAGAGCAGGAAGGCGCAGGCGATCATCAGGCAGCCGGCGCTGAACAGTGCTCCCTTCACACCCATGCTTTCCGCCAGGTGGCCCCAGAGGTAAGAGCCGAGCGCCAGCCCGCCATAGATCGCCGTCTGGTACAGCGCCAGGGCGCGGGCCTTGACCCAGTCCGGCACCAGAATCTGCACCGCCGAGTTATAGCTGGCCACTGCTGCGATCCAGCAGATGCCGCCCAAAAGCAGGGCTGGGAAGATCACCCAGAGGCTGTCCAGCGAGCCCAGCGCCAGCATCACCACGCCAAATAACAGGCCGGCCAGGCTGATCAGCTTGCTGGTACCGATCAGCAGGCGTCCACGGTTGACCAGCAGGCTGCCGCTGATGGCGCCAACTCCAAGGGCGCCGAGCATGTAGCCGTATACCGTGGCGTCGCCATCCGGGTTGCGGTGCGCCAGCAGCGGAAGCAGTGCCCAGACGGCGCTGGCGGAAATGCCGAAAGAGAACGAGCGCAGCATGACCAGGCGGGTGACGCTGGAGTACTGGGTGAAGCGCAGGGCCGCTACCACGCCCTGTATCAGGCCTTCGGGTGGCAGGGAACGAACGGGAATGCTGCGGCGCCACTGCCAGATCGCGCCGATCAGGCCCAGGTAGCACAGGCAGTTGAACAGGAACACCCAGGCCGGGCCCACGGCGCTGAGCATCAGGCCGCCCAGGGCTGGGCCTGCGGCGCGGGCGACGTTGTAGTTGACGCTGTTGAGCAGCACCGCATTGCCCAGCATTTCTCCTGGCACCTGCTCGCTCACCGCCGCCTGCCAGGCCGGGATGGTGATGGCGCCGCCAATGCTGATCCAGAGGATGGAGACGATCAGCAGGATCGGGTCCAGATAGCCGAGGAACGCAATGGCGCTGAGGAAGATGGCGCCGCTCATCTCGAAGCAAAGTCCGGCGAGCATGATCTTGCGCCGGTCGTGGTTGTCTGCCAGCACGCCTGAGAGGATCGACATGAGCACAAGGGGCAGGGCCGAGGCGACCTGAATCATCGCGACCAGCAAGGGACTGGCGTGCGCCTCGGTGACCACCCAGGCGGCGGCCACCGACTGCGCCCAGGTACCCAGGTTGGCGAACAGGTTGGCGATCCAGATGATGCGGAAGGCGGCAATGGTGAAGGGACTGAACAGGCCCTTGCGTGGAGTGGCTTCGGGTTCGGCGTCGAGGGGGAGATCGTTCTTCGGTGAGACGGACTGGAGCATGGCGACCATCCTTGCGCTGCACGGCCCCAGGCAGGCGGGCCGGTCAAGGCAGAAGTGTAGACGCCGCCAATGGCCTGGTTTTGCTCCAGGTCAGGCTTCCTCGCGGGCACGCTGGGACTTGCCGCGCATTGTCACTGGTGGCGGTGATGGAGAAGCTGGAAGCCCCGCACGACGGGGTCTCGATCCACAAGCAGCCAGGACAAAAAGACAATGACACGTTCCTTCGCGCCCCTCCTTCTGACGCTGGCCATGTCCGCCGCCGCCCAGGCGGCCGATACGGTGAAGATCTACAACTGGAGCGAGTACATCGCCCCGGACACCGTCGCCAACTTCAGCAAGGAAAGCGGCATCCAGGCCAGCTACGACGTCTATGACAGCAACGAGACCCTCGACGGCAAACTGATGACCGGCCAATCCGGCTACGACGTGGTGGTGCCCTCCAACCACTTCATGGCCAAGCAGATCCAGGCCGGCGCCCTGAAGAAGCTGGACAAGAACCAGCTGCCCAACTGGAAGAATCTCAATCCGGTGCTGCTCAAGGCGCTGGAAGTGAACGACCCTGGCAACCAGTACGGCTTCCCCTACCTCTGGGGCAGTACCGGCATCGGCTACAACGTCGACAAGGTCAAGGCCGTGCTGGGCGACAACGCCCCGGTAGATTCGTGGGACCTGTTCTTCAAGCCGGAGAACATGGAGAAACTCGCCAAGTGCGGCGTCGCCGTACTCGACAATGGCCCGGAGCTACTGCCCATCACCCTCAACTACCTGCGCCTGCCGCACCACAGCCAGAAAGCCGAGGACTACAAGACGGCGCAAGCCGAGCTGATGAAGGTGCGCCCGTACATCACCTACTTCCACTCCTCGAAGTACGTCAGCGACCTGGCCAACGGCGACATCTGTGTGGCCGTCGGATTCTCCGGCGACATCCTGCAGGCCGCCACCCGCGCCAAGGAAGCCAACAACGGTGTGAATATCCAGTACTCGACGCCGAAGGAAGGCTCGCCGATGTGGTTCGACATGGTCGCCATGCCCGCCGATGCGCCCGATGAAGCGGCTGGCTATGCCTTCCTCAACTACCTGCTGCGTCCGGATGTGATGGCTGGCATCAGCAACTCGGTGCACTACGCCAACGGCAATGCCGCGGCCGACTCTCTTGTGGAAGCCGAAATCAAGTCCGACCCGGCCATCTACCCGCCGGCCGACGTGATGAAGAACCTCTTCGCCCTGGAGTCCATGCCACCGAAGATCGATCGCGTACGGACCCGTGTTTGGAGTGCGATCAAGACGGGGCGTTGATCCTGCCAAGGTGAATGTGTTGGGGGATTCACCTTGTAGGGGCGAACTCATTCGCCCCTACAGAAAACTATCCCGCCGATTTCACCGCAGCCGGCACCGGCGCCGGCTTGAGCACCAGCCACAACGCCAGGGCGATCAGCACGCCGCCTTGCAGGTGCGCCATCGACACCGACTCATCGAGCAGCAGCACGCCCCAGAACACGCCGAACGGCGGGATCAGGAAGGTCACGGTCATGGTCTTCACCGGGCCGACGTTGGCGATCAGTCGGAAGTAGAGGATGTAGGCGAACGAGGTGCAGATGAATCCCAGAGCGGCCAGGGCCAGCCAGGTGACAGGTTGCAGGAGGGGCGCCAGCGGCATGCTCGGCGCATCCCAGGCGAACACCGGCACCAGGCAGAGAGTGGCGCCGATCTGGCAGCCGAGGGCGACCATTCCGCTGTCCATGCCGCCCGCTTCGGTAATCCAGCGCTTGGTCATGAAACCGGCGAAGCCGTAGCAGGTGGTGGCCACCAGGCAGGCGGCCGCACCCCAAAGCAGCTGGGCATCGAAGGCCACGGGGCCGGTGCGGGTCAGCACCGCTACCCCGGCCAGGCCCATCAGTACCCCGAGGGCTTTTGTGCCGGTGAGCTTCTCGCTGAAGAACAACGCCCCGATCAGAACACCCATCAGCGGCGTCGTTGCGTTGAAGATGGCCGAGTAGCCGGCCGGCAGCACTTTTGCCGCCAGGGCATACATGGCCGCCGGAACCCCGGAGCTGACGATGCCGATTATCAGGGTCTTGCCCAGCTTGCCGCGAAAGTCCCAGTTGCTGCGCAGCACCGCGAGGAGCACGGCAAGACCGATAGCCGACAGCAGTACCCGCAGGAAGGCCGTGGGTAGCGCTCCGATTTCCGGCACCAGCATGCGGATGAACAGGAAGCTGGCACCCCAGATGGCGGCGAGGCTCAGCAGGCGGACGAGATCGGCGGGTTTCATGACAGGCTCCAGGCATTGGAGCCGGCACGATGCGCCGCCTCGGGTGGCGGCGCAATCTACAACTTGCTTTCAAATTGGCGGAACAGTTTGGGGATGTACCGGCTGGGGGGCGCTCCCTTTGTAGGGGCGAAATCATTCGCCAAAGGCAGCGTAGCTGCCTCCTCCGTCGGACTAGGGCGAACCTGCGGTCCGTCTGGCGATTGAAATCGCCCCCACAAGAGCCATCAGAAGGTCTTTCTCGCGCTGGCCACCCAGGTTGCAGTGCACACGTCGGTGAATCCGTAGTTGCTGGCGCATTCGGACTCGGACAGGTCGGTGTCGATGTAGGACAGACCCCAGGTAACCCCTAGGAAGTCCCGGGTCAGCTTCGCCTCCCACTCGTGGTAGCTGTCGGTGCTGTCGCCACCGGTGGACCAGAACATCGGGTCCTTGAAGTCCATGCGCCCGTAACGCAGTTCCAGCTCGACCTCCAGGGGCAGGCTGGTCTGGTAGCCGGCATAGCTGTAGAGCGCGTCCTGGTCTTCGCCGAACACGGTCGATGCGTCGTTGGAGTAGAAGGCGGCGAGCTTGAAGCCATAGGCACCGAGGATGGCGTAGACCTCGCTCTGGTTGAACTGGCTTTCCTTCGGATAGCTGTACTTGATGTAACCGAGGTCCAGGTTCACCTCGTCTGTAGCCTGCCAGTACCAGCCGGCGTAGTAGTCCACTTCCTGGCGGGTCTTCAGGCCGAAGCCGTAGTCCACGTTGGAGGTCCAGGCACCTGCATAGAGGCCGCTGGAGTGGAGCAGCGTCGCGCCGGCCTGGGCGGCCGGGTCGTTCTGGGTCTGGGAAATGCCACGGGTGCGGTAGTCGCTGAGCACGGCCAGGTCGACTTGCACGGAAAAATCATCGTTCAGTTGCAGGGCCTGGCAGGCGAGCGGGGCCAGGGTGAGGGCGAGGAGCGTGATGCGGCGCATGGTGATACCCGTTGTTGTGATTGTTCTGGCAGATGCGGGCAAGGCTCCGCCCGGCCCCCGCCTTGGGGCGGGAGCAGAGCGGGGAGCGGGTGGTGCTGGTTGTCAGAGCGCCGCGTCGAAGACTTCGCGGCCGCCGAAGTAAGTCTTGAGGACGCGGGTTTCGGCCAGGTCCTTGTCGTCGACGCTGAGCACGTCGCGGTCGAGGATGATGAAGTCGGCCTGCTTGCCGGGCGCGAGGGAACCGATCTGTTGTTCCAGGCCGATGGTGCGGGCGGCATTCAGGGTGTAGGCCTGCAGCATCGTTTCGCGGTCGATGCGCTCGTCGGCGTTGAGCACGCCCTTGGGCCCTTCACGGGTCACTGCCTGGTAGATGGCCTGCCAGGGATTGGGCGAGGAAACCGGCCAGTCGCTGGCGCCGGCAATGGTCGCGCCCTGTTGCAGCAGCGAGTGGGCCGGATACTGATAGCGGAAGGCGAACGCGCTGACGTAGGGCTTCACCAGGTCCAGGGTGTAGTCGTCGCCTGAGGCCCACAGCAGTTGCATCGAGGCAATCACGTTCAGCGGCTTGAATCGCGCGAATTCCTTGGGGTTTACCAGTTGCAGGTGGGTAATGGAGTGGGTGACGCCGCTCTGGCGATCCCTGCGCGCCTGCTCGATGCCGTTGAGGGACTCGCGCACGGCGCGGTCGCCGATGGCATGGATATGCACCAGCCAACCACGGGCGTCGGCTGCGCTGACCAACTCACCGAAGTGCGCCGGGTCGATCAGCAGCTCGCCTTTCTTCTGCGAGTTGTTGTACGGATCGATCAACGCGGCGCTCTGGGCCGGGTACTCCAGCACGCCATCGGCGAAGACCTTGATGCCGGGCAGGCTCAGGTTGGGGATGCCCTGGAACTGCTTGCGCACCTTGTCGAGGGTATCCAGATCGGCGGGACGGCTCTTCGGGTTGGCCACCAGCAAGGCGGCGACATGCGCGTTCAGCTCACCCTTGTCGGCCAGCGCCTTGTACACCGGCAACACGCCGACGGTCTTTTCCGTGGGCTTGAGGGCGAACACCGCCTCGCCCGGCGCAGCGTTGGCTGCCGGGTCCATCCAGGCGGTGATGCCCTGGCTGTTGTTGTATTTAACGGCGGCCTCGCCAGCTCGCAGCATTTCTTCTGCACTGGCCGACGGCATGGAGGCGGCAATGCGGTCCCAGCCGGCATCCACCGCGAAGCCGTTGGGTTTGCCATCCTTGTCGATGCCCAGGGTGCCGCGTTCGGCTTCGGGCAGGGAGGCGACCAGCTTCGCGTCGATGCCGGCGCGATCCAGCATGGCCTGGTTGGCCCAACCGGTGTGATGATCGCTGCCGCTGAACACTACCGGCACCTTTGTCCATTCGCCGTTGTTGAAAATGCGGCGAAATTCTTCCGCACGGCTCCAGTACGCCGAACTCATGCCCGCGATGTTCAGCACATCGCCATGGCGGGCACTGCCATCGTCACGCCAGGTTCGCAGGCGTTTTTCCAGCTCGGCAGGTTCCACCACCTCGTCTTCCATGTTCGCGGAGGTCATCTCCAGGCCACCGAAAATGGCATGGGAATGGGTGTCCACCAGTCCCGGCAGCAGGCGCTTGCCGGCCAGGTCGATGATTTTTGTGGACGCATCGGCCAGCGCCTTGATCTCGGCGTCGCTACCCACCTTCAGCACCTTGCCGTCCGCCACCGCCATGGCTTGCGCAGAAGGCTTGGAGGGATCGGCGGTGTAGAGCTTGCCATTGAGTAGCACCAGGTCGGCGGCCGCCATGGACTCCATCGAGGAAAAAGCCAGCGCCACTGCCAGCAGGGTGGGCTTGAAACCTTTCATTGGTGAACCTCTTGTTTTTATTGATCTGGCAGCGAGACTAGCGACTCGACAGGGCTGGCAGAACGCCCGAAACGTGCAAAACCTTTTTTCCTGAATGGAAAAACCATGGACAAGTTCGGTGCCATCACCATGTTCGTCGCCACGGCGGAGTTCGGTAGTTTCAGCCGCGCCGCCGAGCAGCTCGGCAAGACTCCCTCGGCCCTGACCAAGGCCGTCAGCCACCTGGAAGAAGAGCTCGGCGTGCGGCTGTTCGAACGCAGTACCCGGCGCACCGTGCTGACCGAAGCCGGGCGGGTCTACCTGGAAACCGCGCGCCAGGTACTGCAGCGCCTGCATGAGGTGGGGGAAGAGGTCGGCCAGTTGCAGCACGGTCTTTACGGCAGCCTGCGATTGACTGCGCCACTGGCTTTCGGTCGCGCTTTTCTCGATGAGGTCTGCGCGGGGTTCCTTGCCGAGTACCCGCAAATTCGGTTGCGGGTGGATCTTTCCGACTCATTCATCGATCTCGTCGATGCGGGCTACGACCTGGCCTTGCGCGAAGGACGCGGCGACCAGCCCGGGCTGATCGCCAAGACTGTCGGGCGCAACTGCCTGGCCTTGTGCGCCAGCCCGACTTACCTGGCCCGCAATCCGGTACCGGTAACCCCGGCAACCCTCGACCAGCACGACTGGTTGCTCTACCGGCACGCGGCGTTGAGCCGAACGTACTGGTGGGTGGAGAAGGACGGCCAGCGGCTTAGCCTCCTGCAGCCCGCCGCACCGCGTCTGGAGAGCGACAACTACGACCTGTTGCTGGCCAATGCGCTGGCTGGCGGCGGACTGTTTCACGCACCTCTGTGGAGTGGCGCCCCTTACTTCGCCGATGGCCGCTTGGTGCGGTTGATGGCCGACTACGAGATCGACCCGGACGCCTTTGGCCCGCAGATTCTCGCGGTCTACCCCAGCCACCGCCGTGCCACCGGCAAGGTGCTGGCGTTCATCGACTACCTGGCGGGCTTTCTGGAGCAGCGTGGGCTGGCGTGAACGGTTGAATACGAATTGCCGCTGGGGGCGGAGGGTGGGATTCGCAAAGGTGGATCATGCTTCACCGATCCTCCATTGGAGTCTGGCGCGGAACTGATGGCGGCAATGAAGAGCGATCTTCGCCCTGCGCACTGGTTGTAGGAGCGAATTCATTCGCGAAGGGCAGCAACGTTGCCCCATTTGGAATTGAGGGGCAGACCTGCGGCCTGCTTCGCGATTGAAATCGCTCCTACAGGGAGACCTCACCCTGACCTAGAAATGCTTGCTCACACTCGCCACCCAGGTCGAGCTGCACACATCGGTGAAGCCGTAATAACTGGTGCATTCGGACTCGGACAGGTCGGTGTCGATGTAGGCGATGCCCCAGGTGACACCGACAAAGTCGCGGGTCAGCCTGGCTTCCCACTCGTGGTAGGCATTGGAGCTTTCGCCGCGGGCAGACCAGAACAGCGGGTCCTTGAAGTCGTTGCGCCCGTAGCGCAGCTTCAGGCCCACATCCAGGGGCAGGGCGTACTCGTAGCTGACGTAGCTGTAGAACGTGTCCTGCTTTTCGCCGATCAGGTTCTTCGCGTCGTTGGAGTACTGGGCGCCGAACTTGAAGCCGTAGGCGCCGAGGATGGCGTAGGCCTCGCTCTGGTTGAACTGGCCTTCCTTCGGAAAACTGTACTTGATGTAGCCGAGGTCAAGGTTCACTTCATCGGTGGCCTGCCAGTACCAGCCGGCGTAGTAGTCCACTTCCTGGCGGGTCTTCAGGCCAAGGCCAAAGTCGACGTTGGAGGTCCATATCCCGGCGTACAGGCCGCTGCTATGGAGCAGGGTGGCGCTAGCCTGGGCAGCCGGGTCGTTCTGGGTCTGGGAAATGCCACGGGTGCGGTAGTCACTGACCAGCGCCAGGTCGACTTGCAAGGAAAAATCGTCGTTCAGTTCTATGGCCTGGCAGGCGAGCGGAGCCAGGGCGAGCGCAAGGAGCGTGAAGCTTTTCATCGAGGGTTTCCCGTTGTTGTGATTGTTCGGGCAGACGCAGGCAAGGCTCCGCCCGCCCCGCCAGATGGCGGGGACGAATGCGGAGCAGGTGGTTTCTTGTGTTTAGAGGGCGGCGTTGAAGACTTCGCGACCGGCGAACCAGGTTTTCAGTACCTGGGTGCCCTGCAGGGCTTCGGGTTCGACCTGGAACACGTCGCGGTCGAGGAGGATCAGGTCGGCCTGCTTGCCGGGCGAGAGCGAGCCGATCTGCTTTTCGAGGCCAATGGTGCGGGCAGAGTTGAGGGTGTAGGCCTGGAACATGGTTTCCCGGTCGATTTCCTCGGCGGCGTTCAGTACGCCTTTCGGACCCTTGCGGCTGACGGCCTGGTAGATCGCCTTCCAGGGTTCCGGCGTGGTTACCGGCCAGTCGCTGGCGCCGGAGATGGTGGCGCCGTTCTTCAGCAGCGAACGGGCCGGGTACTGGAACTGGAAGGCCATGGCGCTGATGTAGGGCTGCACCAGGTCGATGCTGACCTCATCGGCGCTGGCCCAGTAGAGCTGCATGGAGGCGATCACATCCAGCGGCTTGAAGCGCGCAAACTCCTTCGGGTTGACCATCTGCAAGTGGGTGACTGAATGGGCGATGCCGCTCTGGCGGTCTTTACGCGCCTGTTCGATGCCATTGAGCGACTCACGCACTGCGCGGTCGCCGATGGCATGAACATGCACCAGCCAGCCGCGGGCGTCGGCCGCGCTGACCAGATCGCCGAAGTGCGCCGGGTCGATCAGCAGCTCGCCACGCTTGTTCGAGTTCTTGTAGGGATCGAGCATCGCGGCGGTTTGTGCCGGGACCTCCGCCACGCCGTCGGCGAAGACCTTGATGCCGGGCAGGGTGAGGTTGGGCACGCCCTGGAATCGCTGGCGCACCTGGTCGAGAGTGTCCAGGTCGGCCGGCTTGCTCTTCGGGTTGGCCACCAGCAGGGCGGCGACGTGGGCCGTAAGCTCACCCTTTTCCGCCAGCGCCTTGTAGGCCGGCAACACGCCGAGGGTCTGGGCGGTGGGCTTGAAATCGAACAGGGGCTCCCCCGGCGCGGCGTTGGCCGCCGGGTCCATCCACGCGGTAATGCCCAGGCTGAGGTTGTAGCGCAGTGCCGAGCGCGCGGCCTTCAGCAGTTGCTCGGCCGAGGCGGGTGGGAGTTGCGCCATCACCGGGTCCAGCCCTGCATCGGCAAGGAAACCATTGGGGCGGCCATCGGGGTGGTGGCCGATGGTGGCCTGAGCCTCTCCCTTCAGGCCTTTCACTTTGGCGGCATCGATACCGGCGCGCTTGAGCATGGCCTGGTTGGCCCAGCCGGTGTGATGGTCCCAGCCGAGGAAGAAGATCGGCACGTCGGCCCATTCGCCCCGGTTGAAACGCTGTTCCAGTTCAGCCACTTGGCCCCAGGCAGCTGACGGCAGACCGCTGACACTGAGCGCGTCGCCATGCCGCGCCTTGCCGTTGTCGCGCCATTGGCGCAGGCGCTGCTCCAGTTCCTCCACGGGAATCAGCTGGCCGCCCATGGAGGCCGAGTCCAGTTCCAGGCCGCCGAAAATCGCGTGGGAGTGTGAGTCGATGAAGCCCGGCATGAGCACTTTGCCGCCGAGGTCCATCACCTGGGTGCCGGACTCCTTCAGGCGCAGGATTTCGGCGTTACTGCCGACGGCGCGCACCTTGCCGTCTTCCACGGCCACGGCCTGTTGCAGGGCCTGGCCGGGTTCGGCGGTGTAGACCTTGGCGTTATGCAGGATGAGATCGACCGCCGCGAAGCTTTCCATCGAGGAACAAGCCAGTGCGACGGCCAGGAGTTTAGGGGCGAAGGTTTTCATCAGGTGATTCCGGTTCTTGTTGGTCTGCCGGAGAGCCTAACCAAGCCGGTGAAGCGGCAGAATGCTATGTTCTCGCACAACTTTTGTGCCGATCCGGAACAGATCAATGGACAAGCTCAGCGCGCTCAACATGTTCGTCGCCACTGCCGAGTACGGCAGCTTCAGCCGTGCCGCGGAGCAGATCGGCAAGACGCCGTCCGCGCTGACCAAGGCAGTGGGGCACCTGGAGAGCGAGCTGGGCGTGCGCCTGTTCGAACGCACCACCCGTCGCATGGCGCTGACCGAAGCCGGCCACATTTACCTGGAAGGTGCCCGGCAGGCGCTTATGCAACTGCAACTGGCCGGGGAAGAAGTGGACCAACTGCAGGACGAATTGCGCGGCACCCTACGCCTCACGGCGCCGCCGTCCTTCGGCCCGGCCTTTCTCAGTGAGGTGTGCTGCCGCTTCATGAGCGAACATCCGCAGGTGCGCCTGGACGTGGACCTGAACGACGCCTTTGTCGACCTGATTGACGGCGGCTACGACCTGGCCCTGCGCGACGGGCCCACCGACCTGCCTGGGCTGATCGCCCGGACGTTGACCAAGAACCGCATCTACCTCTGCGCCAGCCCCGCCTATCTGGAGCGCAAGAGGCTTCCCGTGTCGCTGGACACCTACCAGCAGCATGACTGGCTGATCTTCCAGCACCCGCTGCTCAACCGACACTACTGGTGGCTGTGGCGTGGTGAGGAACGCATCCGTGTATCGCAGCCCACGCCGCGAATGACCAGCGACAACTACGACTTCCTGCTCGCCTGCCTGCTAGGCGGTCATGGGTTGCAGGTGGTGCCGCAATGGAGTGCGGCACCCTACCTGGCCAGTGGCCAACTGGTTCGGGTGATGTCCGACTACGAGCTGGAACCTGACGCCTTCGGGCCCTGGGTCCATGTCCTCTATCTGGCCCATCGCCGTCGCACCCGCAAGGTGCGGGTGTTCATCGAGATGGTGGAGGCCTGCCTGCGGGAGAGGGGAATCGCCTAGGTAGGCGAGAGGACTCCTCTAGGGGCGATTGCAATCTCCAGGCAGGCCGCAGGTTTGCCCTATACCGTCGCTAGGGGCTGCTACGCCGCCCTTGGCGAATGAATTCGCCCCTACAACGGGCACTTTTTTCTGGCTAAGCTCGGCTTTCCCGTTTCCGCAGCAGAGAAATCACCATGGCGCAGCAATGGCCGGCCGAAGGCATCGCCCGACTGATCCTCGATGGTTTCGATGATTACCGTGAGCATTTCCGCCAGATCACCGATGGCGCCCGTGCCCGATTCGAGGAGGCACAATGGCAGGCAACGCAGTTTGCGGCGGCCGCGCGGATCGCCCTCTACGAAGTGAAGGTTGGCGAAACCAGCGAGCGGCTCCGTGGGGCCTATGCGATGGACGAGTTGCTGGATGTACAGCTCTGGCCCCTGGTGAAGAGCGCCTACATCGGTCTGATCGACGTGCGCTTCGACGATGAGTTGTCCGAGACCTGGTACAACTCGATTTTCTGCAGCCTGTTCAGCCATGACCTGATCAGCGACGGCTGCATGTTCATTCACACCACACGGCCTTCCTTGCGCGTACATGAACGCGCGCCCCAGACCCGCAGCTATCGCCCCGAGGGCCGGCTGCATGCGGCGCTGTCGGCGATACTCGACGACTTCCGCTTCGATGTGCCCTACGACGACCGCGCCGGCGACATCGAACGCCTCGAAGCCCAATTGCGCGAGAACCTGCCGGACTGGGTGTGCAAGGACCCGGAGCTGTGCATCGAACTCTTTGCGTCCCCGCTGTACCGCAACAAGGGCGCCTACCTGGTCGGCCGCATCTATACCCGCGACGAGCAATGGCCGCTGGTAATCCCGCTGCTTCACCGCGAGGGGCGTGGCATCCAGGCCGACGCCATGATCACCGACGAAGCCGAAGTGTCGATCATCTTCTCCTTCACCCGTTCCTACTTCATGGTGGATGTCGCCGTGCCGGCCGAGTTCGTCGGCTTCCTCAAGCGCATACTGCCGGGCAAGCACATCGCCGAGCTGTACACCTCCATCGGCTTCTACAAGCACGGCAAGTCGGAGTTCTATCGTGCGTTGATCAACCACCTGGCCAACACCGACGACCGCTTCATCATGGCGCCCGGTGTACGCGGCATGGTGATGAGCGTGTTCACGCTGCCGGGCTTCAATACCGTGTTCAAGATCATCAAGGACCGCTTCGCCCACGCAAAGACGGTGGATCGCAACACCGTGATCGAGAAGTACCGCCTGGTGAAGAACGTCGACCGGGTAGGGCGCATGGCCGATACCCAGGAGTTCGCTGACTTCCGCTTCCCCAGATCCAAGTTCGAGCCGGAATGCCTGGCCGAACTGCTGGAGGTCGCGCCGTCCACCGTGGCGCTGGAGGGCGATGTGGTACTGATCCGCCACTGCTGGACCGAGCGCCGCATGACCCCGCTGAACATCTACCTGGAAAGCGCCAGCGATGCCCAGGTGCACGAGGCGCTCTATGACTATGGCCTGGCAATCAAGCAACTGGCGGCGGCGAACATCTTTCCCGGCGACATGCTGCTGAAGAACTTCGGCGTCACCCGTCACGGCCGCGTTGTGTTCTACGACTATGACGAAATCTGCTACCTCACCGAGGTGAACTTCCGCGTCATTCCGCCACCGCGTTATCCGGAGGACGAGCTTTCCGCCGAACCCTGGTACTCCGTGGCGCCGAACGATGTGTTCCCCGAGGAGTTCCCGCGCTTCCTTTTTGCTGATATCGGCCAACGCCGCCTGTTCGCCAAGCTCCATGGCGACCTCTATGACGCCGAGTACTGGAAGACCCTGCAGGTGGCAATCCGCTCCGGCAAGGTGATCGACGTTTTCCCGTACCGGCGCCAGGAGCGGGAACTTACCGAGGCAATCCAGTAAGGATCATGGTCGAGCACACGTTCTCCCGCGCCACCTGGCTCAACTCCCTGCACATGTCGGCGCTGACCGCCGCGCTGTTGCAGGAGGAGGGCATCGAAACCGCCGATGTACTGGCCGGCAGCGGCATCAGCGAGCAGGACCTGCTCGAGTTGCAGCGGCTGATCAATCCGGAACAGGAGCAGCAGGTCTACGCCAACGCCGTGCGCCTGATGCCGCGCCCCGCTCTGGGTCTGACCCTCGGACTGCGCACGCGCATCTCCGCCTATGGCCTGCTCGGCTACGCGATGCTTTCCGCACCGACCTTCGGCGATGCCTTGCGCGTCGGCCTCAGTTACCCGGTGCTGCTGGGCACCTACTTTCGACTTGCCCTGGAGCAGGACGGCGACACTGCGTGGCTCAGTGCCTGTGGTTACAGCGAAGATGAATCCCTGCGGGCGTTCAACACCGAGGTGTGCCTGGGCTCGCTCAAGGTCACTTTCGCCGACCTGTTGGGGCAGTCTTTGCCACTGCGCGCAGTGCAGCTGGATTACCCCGCCGGCAGTGGCATGGTGCGACCCTATGCGCGTGGCTTCGGCTGCCCGGTGAGCTTTGGCGCCACTCGCAGCGCCATGGGGTTCGATGCTGCCTGGCTGGCACGCCGCCTACCGCTCGCCGACCCGGTGACCCACAAGGAAATGCTCGAACAGTGCCGCCGACAGAATGTCGAGTTCGCTGCCCGCCGCGCCTGGCTGGAACGCGTTCGCGGCCTGCTTGCCGCGCGTCTGCAGGACCCGCCAGGGCTGGAAGAGCTGGCCCGGCAGATGAACTGCTCCTCGCGCAGCCTGCGCCGTCACCTGGCCCAGCAGCAGACCAGCTACCAGCAACTGCTGGACGAACTGCGCTTCACCCGTGCCAAGGAAATGCTCCAGCAAGGTGACATGCCCATCTACCGCATCGCCGAAGAACTCGGCTTCAGCGAAACCGCCAGCCTGCGCCATGCTTTCCAGCGCTGGAGTGGGCAGCCGCCGAGTCATTTCCGGGGGTAGATGGGGGAGCAGGGTTCAGCGCCGCACATTCAAGACATCAGGCGCGAGTCACCCCTCCCCACTTCAGGGTGAGGGGATGGGAGAGAGGGTGTCCGGCCAGGAAAGTTGGCCATATAAATCCCCTATTGGCCGTCCTTGCCACTGCGCAAACCCCCCCGGTTCCGCACAGAATCCCCCCATCAATAACAAGACCGATAAGGTGCCTCCCATGCTGACAGTCTATAGCGACGATCACCGTCTCCATTTCGGCCAGTCTGAACTGGTCGACGGCAAGCTCCAGCCCTGCTTCGAAATGCCTAGCCGCGCAGACACCGTGCTGGCGCGGGTCCGTCAGCAGGAAATCGGCGAAGTGATCGAGCCGAAGGACTTCGGCCTGGAGCCGGTCCTGCGCGTGCATGACGCGGCTTATGTGGAGTTCCTCAAGGGTGCCTGGGATCGCTGGGCCGCCGAAGGCCATAGCTGCGACATGCTCCCCACCACCTTCCCGGCACGCCGTCTGCGCCGCGATGGCCCCATCCCCACCGCGCTGCATGGCCAACTCGGCCACTACTGCTTCGACACCGAAGCGCCGATCACCGCCGGCACCTGGCAGGCCGTGTACAGCTCTGCCCAGGTGGCGCTGACCGCCCAGGACCACATGCGCCAGGGCGCCAACACCGCCTTCGCCCTCTGCCGGCCGCCGGGCCACCATGCCGGCAGCGATTTCATGGGCGGCTACTGCTTCTTCAACAACGCCGCCATCGTCACTCAGGCCTTCCTCGACCAGGGCGCGAAACGAGTGGCGATCCTCGATGTCGACTACCACCACGGCAACGGCACGCAGGAACTGTTCTACGACCGCGCCGATGTCCTGTTCGCCTCGATCCATGGCGACCCGCTGGTGGAGTACCCCTACTACCTGGGCCACGCCGACGAGCGCGGTGAAGGTGCGGGCGCAGGCTTCAACCTCAACTACCCGTTGCCCCACGGCACCGACTGGGACGGCTGGTCCGCCGCCCTCGACGACGCCTGCCGAAGGATCGCTGCCTACGCGCCGGATGCCCTGGTGATCTCCCTGGGCGTGGACACTTACAAGGACGACCCGATTTCCAAGTTCAAGCTGGACTCGCCGGATTACATCCGCATGGGCCAGCGCATCGCCGCCCTCGGCCTGCCGACGCTGTTCATCATGGAAGGCGGCTACGCGGTGGAAGCCATCGGCGTGAACGCGGTGAACGTCCTGCAGGGCTACGAAGGGGCCGCGCAATGAAGACTCGAATCCTGCTGGCCGGTGCCTTGCTGGGCGCCTCGCTGAATGCTGCCGCCGAATCCCAGGTGCGTATCTACAATTGGTTCGACTACATCGCTCCGGATACCCTGAAGAATTTCCAGGCCGACAGTGGCATCAAGCCCCAGTACGACGTGTATGACAGCAACGAAGTGCTGGAGGCCAAGCTGCTCTCCGGCCATTCGGGTTACGACCTGGTGGTACCCAGCGACAGCTTCCTGCCCAACTACATGAAGGCCGGCGTGTTCCAGCCTCTGGACAAGAGCAAGTTGCCGAACTGGAAGAACCTCAACCCGGCGCTGCTCAAGGTCCTGGCCGCCAAGGACCCGGGCAACCAGTACGTGATGCCGTACATGTGGGGCACCAACGGCATTGCTTACAACGTCGACAAGGTGAAGGCTGTGCTGGGCGAAAACGCGCCGGTGGATTCCTGGGAGCTGATCTTCAACCCGGACAACCTGGCCAAGCTCAAGCAATGCGGCGTTGCCTTCCTCGACTCGCCCACCGAAGTGATTCCTGAAGTCCTGCATTACCTGGGCCTGTCGCCCAACAGCCGTAATCCCGAGGACTACCAGAAGGCCGAGGAACTGCTGGTCAGACTCCGGCCGAACATCACCTACTTCAGCTCGTCGAAGTTCGTCACCGACCTCGCCAATGGCGAGGTCTGCGTGGCCCTC
Organism: Pseudomonas sp. BN606; assembly: GCF_029873115.1. Classification (NCBI taxonomy): domain Bacteria; kingdom Pseudomonadati; phylum Pseudomonadota; class Gammaproteobacteria; order Pseudomonadales; family Pseudomonadaceae; genus Pseudomonas; species Pseudomonas sp. BN606. Next base: position 89,264 of record NZ_SSOF01000083.1, read on the forward strand.
GCCTGGTCTGGCGGTGCGATGCAGGCGGCCGCCCGTGCGCGGGAAGCCGGTAACGGCGTGAAGGTGGAGTACCGCATCCCCAAGGAGGGCACCGCGGCCTGGTTCGATGTGCTGGCGATTCCGAAGGATGCGAAGAACGTCGAGCAGGCCCACGCCTTCCTCAACTACCTGCTGCGTCCTGAAGTGGTGGCGCCGATCTCCGACCACGTCGCCTACGCCAACCCGAACCAGGCGGCAGACTCGCTGATCTCCGCCGAGCTGCGCGACAACCCCAACGTCTACCCGCCGGCGGAGGTGCAGGCCAAGCTGTTCTCGGTGGAGATGCTGCCGCCGAAGCTGGAGCGCATCCGTACCCGCACCTGGACCAAGATCAAGACCGGGACCTAGATACTCTCCTCGTTGGTGCCTGCCTTTTGTGGGGGCGAATTCATTCGCGAAGGGCTGCGTAGCAGCCCCTCAACCTCAATGGGGCAGCCCTTCGGCCTGCTTGGCGAATGAATTCGCCCCCACAGGTTTCCGACCCCAGGTCCCTATCATCAATCCCCCCGCCAGCATCAGCCCCGCGCCGGCTACATAGAGTGCCGGTTGCAGCCCGCCGGAAAGGTGGCTGCTCAAGGCCGCCAGCAACGGGCCTGCCAGTTGGCCCAGGGCGAAGGCAGCGGTCAGCAGGCCGACATTGCGGGCGTGGCCATGCGGGTCCAGTTCGCGCGCTTGCTGCATCACCAGTTGCATGCCGGCGAGGAAGGGGCCACCACTGAGGATCACTCCCAGAACCAACCCGGCCATGCCCGGCAGAGCGCAGGCCAGGGTACCCGCAGCCTGCAGCCAGAGCGCGACTACCAGCCAGCGGCGGGTGCCACCCGGTCGCTGACGGCGCTGGCTGACCAGCAGAACACCGAGTGCAGCCGCCAGGCCAAAGGCAGGCCAGAACAGGTCCGCCTGCCATTGCCCGTGAAAACGCGCGGCAGCCATCTGCGAAAGAAAGGTGGCGGGAATGATGTAACCCAGGCCTACCAGGCCATAGGCGGCGAGCAGGGTATACAACGCGCGTGGTCGTTGCCGTGCGGGTTGTTCGGTCACAGTCGCGGCCGGCTGCTGATGTGGTAGCAGCGGCTGGACAATCAGGGTGAGCACCAGGGCGAGGCCACCGAAGGCGAGCCAGATAGCGGTGGAGCCCCGGCCTTGCAGGTTCAGTTCAAGGGCCAGGAGCCCGGTCAGCATCACTCCGAAGGCGGGACCAGCGAAGACCAGGCTGCCCAGGCGCGGCCGATTGGCTTCGGCGGCTATACGCTGGCTGAGGCCGGTGACTACCACCAACACCCAGGCACTGCTCACGCCCAGGCCGAAGCGCAGCAGCGCGTGGGACCAGAAGCCGTCGGCCGGCACTGAAACCAGTGTCAGCAATACGGTGGCCCAGAGCCCCAGGACCAGGCGCAGTCGTGCCTGGCGCGACGAGCTGGAGCGGAAGGCGTCCAGGGCGCCGACCAGATAGCCCAGGTAGTTGGCGGCCGCCACCAGGCTGGCGCCGGTCAGGCTCACCTGACCTTCGGCGATCAGGTGCGGGAGCTGCGGAGTGAGGGCGAAGCGGCCGACCCCCATGGCCACCAGCAGGGCCGTGAAGCAGGCAATTAGTCGGATCAGCGGGGACATGGAAAGGGCTCCGAAGCAGATCATCGGGATTCCATCCTAAGCACTGGTGTTGTTCATGAAAAACGAATAAAAAATAATGCAGTTGTTCTCTTTTATTGAATGGTGAATTCATGGAACTCAGCCAGCTCCGCATCTTCCAGGCCGTGGCCGAGGAGGGCTCCATTACCCGCGCCGCGTCCCGCCTGCACCGGGTGCCATCCAACCTCTCCACGCGCCTCAAGCAGCTGGAAGAGAACCTGGGGGTGGAGCTGTTCCTGCGTGAACGTCAGCGGCTGACCCTGTCGCCGGCGGGCAAGGTGCTGTTGGGATACGCCGAACGCATGTTCGCCCTGCAGGCGGAAGCCGAGGCGGCCTTGCGCGGCGGCGAGCCAGCGGGGGATTTCGTCATTGGTTCGATGTTCAGCACGGCCGCCATCCACTTGCCGCCCATGCTGGTGCGCTACCACCGCACTTGGCCGGCGGTGAACCTGCAAGTGCAGACCGCTCCCAGCGGTGAACTCCTGGATGGCCTGCTGGGCGGTCGCCTGGATGCTGCCCTGGTGGATGGCCCGGTGGAGTTCGCCGAGTTGGATGGGCTGCCGATGTTCGAAGAAGAGATGGTGCTGATCACCGAGGCCAGCCACGGTCCGGTGCGCTCGGCCGAGGATGTGGCAGGGCTGGAAGTCTATGCGTTTCGCCAGAGTTGCTCCTACCGCAGACGCCTGGAGGGCTGGTTCGTGGCTTCACGGGTGCCGATGTCGCCGCCGATGGAAATCGAGTCCTACCACAGCATGCTGGCCTGTGTAATCGCTGGCGGCGGCATTGCCCTGGTGCCACGTTCGATGTTGAACAGCCTGCCGGGCAGGGAAGAGGTGCGGGTGCATGAGTTGGGCGCGCCATTCGATCGCGCCACCACCTGGCTGATGTGGCGCAAGGGCATGCTTGGGGCCAACTTGCGCGCCTGGATCGACCTGCAGCAGGAGCGGCGCGATGGGTCATCGTCGCCGATTCCAGTGTAGGGTGCGCTGTGCGCACCGATGCATCTGCTCGCCGGCAATCTGGTGCGCGTAGCACCCCCTGCGTTGAGTTATGGATGGGTAGTCCACGAGCGAAGCGATATCCATCGGCATTTGCATTCGGGAGGCATGATCGTATGGAAGATGCTTGTAGGCGCCGTCCCTTGTACCGTTCAGCGGTTTGATTCAGATCAGTAGGAAATTTCCGGGTGAGCGTATTTTGGATCTTGCCCGGAGCAACTAAGCTCCAGACAAGGGTGGTCCAAGAAGCAAGGGCCACCCGACCAACTTCCGGGAAAGGGGGTCAAGCATGAAGAAGCGGCTAGATGCGTGGATGTGGCAGTTGGGTGTCGCGCTGGGCCTCATCGAGGCACCGCGCCTGCAACCCATTCCGGTCCGTAGTGAAGAGCAGCGCCGTCTCGCCGAGCAGCGCCGCCCGAAAGGGTAACCGGCTTACTCGTGTGCCTTGAGCCAGTTGTTCGCCAGCTGGCGCAGGCGCTCACCGGAAAAGCTGGGGAAATGACCGCCATGCACGGTGCGCACCGGAAGGTCGCGCAGCCGTGTAAGGCTTTTCGCGTAATCCTCAAGATTCGAGTGATAGGCGTTATCGATCAGCGGACCGTCGTAGACGATGTCGCCGCTGAACAGCGTTTGCGTCTTCGCTTCCCACAGGCTGATGCCGCCCGGTGAATGACCGGGGGTATGCAGCACCTCCAGGACCCTGTCACCCAGGTCCAGCACATCGCCCTCATCGATCAACCGCGTTGCCGGAGCCGCCTTCACACGGTACTCCGCGTAGCACAGCGGACAATCGGGGTGCGCCTCGAACATCTCATCACCGACGTAGTCCGCCGACAGGGTATTGGCCCCGGTGGGGGCGGCGAGGATGTCCGCCTCCGCCGGGTGCACCAGGCGCTCGGGGAACTCGTGGTGGCCGGCGATATGGTCGAAATGGGTGTGGCTGGCCACCGCCAGCAGCGGCCGCTGAGTGAGCCAGGGCAGCTGCTCGCGCAGGCTGACCAGACCGGAGCCGGAGTCGATCAGCACATCCTTGTCGCGGCCCTGGATATGCCAAAGGTTGCAGCGGTAGAACGGCCGCACGTAGGGCTCGCTGATCAGGCTGATGCCGTCGTAGCAGTGCTCGACTTCGAACCATTGGTCGCGGCGGACGATTTTCATGGGGTGCTCCGTGCATTGATTGCCTAGGGGCTGAACCTGTAGGGGCGAATGAGTTCGCCCCTACAGGTTAGGTTCTCTCGCCCCGAATAAAAAAAGCCCCGGTCGGCGGGGGCCGGACCGGGGCCGGAAATGCCGCCTCCGGGGAGAGGCGGCAGTGCAAGTCAGGCCAGTTCGCCGGCAGTTTCCGAGCGACGGGACAGCAGGCTGATCACAACGAAGCTCACCGCGCCTACAGCCAGGCTGTAGTAGATCGGGGTGTTGGCTTCGAGGCCGTCGGTGAACATGAAGATGCAGGCGGTGACGCTGCCCAGGATCATGCTGGCGATGGCGCCGGCGGTGCTGGCGCGCTTCCAGTAGATGGCGCCCAGCAGCGGAATCAGCATGCCGCCGACCAGCAGGTTGTAGGCCAGGGTCAGAGCGCTGATCACGTCGCTCACGACCAGGGCGATGCCCAGTACCACGACACCCAGCAGCAGGGTGAACAGGCGGTTCTTGTGCGCGTCGCCTTCGTCATCGGCCTTGCCACCCAGCAGCGGCCACAGGTCCTGGGCAGCGGTAGTGGAGGCGGCCAGCAGGCCGGCGCTGGCGGTGGACATCAGGGCGGCCAGGGCAGCGGCGACTACCAGGCCACGGATGCCGTCCGGCAGGGTGGTGTCGACGATGGTGGCGAAGGCGTTGTTGACGTTGTCCAGGTCAGGCAGCAGCACCTTGGCGGCCATGCCGATCAGGGCGCCGGCCAGGCCGTAGAGCACGCAGTACACGCCTGCGGCGGTACCCGCGACCTTGGCGACGTTCTCGCTGCGAGCGGTGAACACGCGCTGCCAGATGTCCTGGCCGATGAAAATGCCGAAGAAGTAGATCAGGAAGTAGGTGATGATGGTGTCCCAGCCGATGGCGGTCAGGGAGAAGTAGCTTTCCGGCAGCTTGGCCACCAGAGCATCCCAGCCACCCGCGTCGCTCATGGTCATCGGCAGCAGGATAAATACCAGGCCGATGGTCATGATCATGAACTGCACGATGTCGGTCAGGGTCAGGGACCACATACCGCCGATGGTGGAGTAGGCAACCACGATGCCGCCGCCGATCAGCACGGACACCCAGAACGGCAGGCCGAACAGGACTTGCATCACGGTGCCGATGGCGATGGTGGAAGTGGCGCCGATCATCAGCGCGTACACCAGCATGATGGCGGCGCTGGCATGGCGAGCGGTCGGGTTGTAGCGACGTTCCAGCACCTGGGTCACGGTGTAGATCTTCAGTTTCAGCAGCGGCTTGGCCAGGAACAGGCTGATGCCCATGATGCCGAAGCCGAGGCTGGCGCACAGCCAGAAACCGGAAATGCCATGGACGTAGCCCAGGCGAACGGTACCGATGGTGGCGGCGCCGCCGAGTACGGTGGCAGCCATGGTGCCGAGGTAGAAGCCCGGGCCAAGGTTGCGTCCGGCAACCAGGTAGTCTTCACGGGTCTTGGCGCGGCGCATGCCGTACCAGCCCAGTGCGAGCATGGCAGCTACGTATAGGAGTACTACGAAAATATCCAAAGCCATTACAGGTCTCTCTTTCTATTGTTGTTGCCGCGACTTTGAGGCCGCGACAGGTGTTGCAAGGCGCGCAACGCTTCACACTGCGCCTCTTGTATTCGTCTTAGTCCTTGTATTCCGGGCAGTCCCTTTCGAGCTTTCTCAGCCAGGCTTCCCAGACCAGCTGGCGTTGCCATTCGCAGGCCTGGAACTGTTCGCAGGCGTGCACGCTGAGCTCGTTCGGCATCTCGCGGATGCCGCGCAGTGACGAGGCGGCGACTTGTATCTCGCACGCCTTGTTCAGGTAGTACATGACGTAGAAGGCATCGGCGACACTGGCGCCGACGCTGAGCAGCCCGTGGTGGCGCAGCATCAGGGCGATGTTGTCGCCGAGGGAGTCCACCAGGCGCTCGCGCTCACCCAGGTCCAGGGCAATGCCTTCGTAGGTGTGGTAGCCGACCCGCTGATGGAACTCGGCGCTGATCTGGTTGAGCTGGGCCAGGCCGTTGTCCGAGGCGGCCACCGCCATACCCGCGAGGGTATGGGTGTGGATCACGCAGTGGGCATCGGCGCGGGCCATGTGCACCGCGCTGTGAATGGTGAAACCGGCGATGTTGTAGTCGGCGTTGCCTTCCAGCACGCGGCCGTGCATGTCCACGACTATCAGGTCGCTGGCGCGGATTTCCTCGAACATCAGCCCGAACGGGTTGATCAGGAAGCGCGGCTCCACGCCCGGCAAGCGCACCGAGAAGTGGGTGTAGAGGGTGTCATCCCAGTCGAACAGGGCGGCCAGCCGGTAGGCGGCCGCCAGGTCACGGCGAAGGATGGCTTCGTTTTGTGCGTTCATCAGTGACGGATCTGCGAGAGGAATGCGCGGGTTCGCGGATGCTGCGGGTTATCGAAGAACTCGTTCGGGGTGGCGGTTTCCACGATCTGGCCCGCGTCCATGAACACCACGCGGTCGGCCACCTTGCGGGCGAAGCCCATCTCATGGGTCACGCAGAGCATGGTCATGCCGTCCAGGGCCAGCTCGGTCATCACTTCGAGTACTTCGCCGACCATTTCCGGGTCCAGCGCCGAGGTGGGCTCGTCGAAGAGCATGACCTTGGGGTTCATGCACAGGGCACGGGCAATGGCCACCCGTTGCTGCTGGCCGCCGGACAGTTGGCCGGGCTTCTTGTGTGCCTGGGAGCCGATGTGCACCCGATTCAGGTAACGCAGGGCGAGTTCCTCGGCCTGCTTGCGGCCCATGCCTCGCACCTTCATCGGGGCCAGGGTGCAGTTCTCCAGCACTGTCATGTGCGGGAACAGGTTGAAGTTCTGGAACACCATGCCGACTTCACGGCGCACGTGGTCGCTTCCGGATTTGGTGGAGATGTCCTGGTCCTCGACCGTGATGGTGCCGCTGTCATGGGGATTGAGGCGATTGATGCAGCGGATCAGGGTCGACTTGCCAGAGCCCGACGGGCCGCAGATGACGATCTTCTCGCCCTGGCGTACCGACAGGTTGATGCCCTGCAGCACCTGGAAATCGTCATAGTGCTTGCCGACGTTCTGCAGACGAATGATTTCGTTCATGGCGGGCTCCTCAGATACGGCGCATACGAGCCAGGGTGCGTTGCACCAGGCCGACGGATTTGCTGCTGGCACCACCCTGGGCATCCCAGGACAGGCGTCGTTCGAGGCCGCTTTGCATCCAGGTCAGGGTGTAGACCATGACGAGGTAGTAAACGAGGGCGACGGCGTAGTACTCGGAGAACTGGAAGGTGGTGGATACCGTCTGCGAGGTGACCGCCATCAGTTCCTGCAGGGAGATGACCGAGGCCAGCGAGGTGATCTTCAGCAGGGTGATGAATTCGTTAGCCGTTGGCGGCACGGCGATGCGCGCGGCCTGGGGCATGATGACGTAGCGGAAGGTGTGCCAGCGCGACAGGCCCAGGGCGTGGCCGGCGGCGTACTGCCCCTTGTCGACGGCCTTCAGTGCAGCGCGGTTGATTTCCACCTGGTAGGCGGCTTCGTTGAGGGACAGCGCGATCCAGGCGGCGATGAAGGGGGTGAACCACTCTTCACGGAACACCGGGAAGAATTGCGGCAGTGCGTTCCACACGAACAGCAGTTGCAGAAGGGTCGGCGCGCCACGGAAGACGCTGAGAACCCCGCGCAGGGTGCTGCGCCAGACGCTCGGCGGACCGTCCAGGGCCAGGGCGCAGGGAATGGAAATCAGGATGCCCACCGAATGGGACACCAGCGCCAGGATCAGGGTGATGCAGGCGCCGCGGAAGAAGTGCCAGGACGTCAGGGCGTCCCAGAAGACAGTCACATCGAAGTTCATGTACGTGTCCTGCGTGAATGGAAGCGTGCCTTCGCACCCTCTCCCGCATACGGGAGAGGGGCGGGCGGTTGGCCTTGCTTACTGCGCGGCGGTTTCCAGGTTGGCTGGATCGAGCTTCCATTTCTCGGCGATGGCCTTGAGGGTTCCATCGGCCTTCAGTGCAGACACGGCGTCCTGAACGGCCTGCTTGTCTTCCGGGTTGGGGCGCATGTAGGCGCCGAAGATGTCCTTCTCGGGGAATGCGTAGAGGGTCTTGAACTGGCCCGGGGTCTGCAGTTCGCGATACGCAAGCTCGGTGTCCTGGGACAGGCCGGCGGCGGCGCGGCCGACCAGGACTTGCTGGGCGACGTCACTGCCTTTCGGGTAGGTCTGCAGCACGGCCGGGGTCTTGCCGGCGGCCTTCAGGTCGGCGTTGAGCTTCTCCATGATGGTCACGTAGCGGGTGCCGGATTGAACGGCCACCACCTTGCCGGACAGGTCGTCCAGACTGTTCAGCTTGAGGTCACCCTTGCCACTGCCGAAGACGATGGTGGCACTGGCCAGGTAAGGCACGGCGTTCAGCTTCTGGACTCGCTCCGGAGTGATCAGCGTACCGCTGATGACCGCGTCGCAGCGCTTGGCATCCAGGCCCGGAAGCAGGCCGGTGAACTCGGTGACGATGAACCGCGGCTTGACGCCCCAGTGCTTGGCCAGCGCGCGGATCAAATCCGCGTCGAAACCGCTGGGCTCGCGGTCACCGGTCTTCTCGAAAAACTCCAGCGGCGGGAAGGTCGGGTCGGAACAGACCTGGAAGCTTCCCGAACTCACGAACGAAGGTTTGCCGTCAGCGGCCATCGCGCCACCGCTCAGGGTGGCGGCGAAGAGGCCCGCGAGGGCAAACAGTTTCAGCGGACGATTGGTCATCGTGTAACTCCTTCAAGGCGTTTTGCAGTGGTTGTTGTTGTTAGGCAGTCGCAAAAAAGATGGAGCTGTTTCTTCGTTGTTACGCGGCTTCAGGGGAAACCTGAGCGGATACTTGGGAAGTCTTGCCCGAGGGGACCCAACGCGGACCTTTGGGACCGTAGACGGCGGCCGGTTCCGGGAAGATCGCCAGCAGTACCAGGTACAGCAGGGCGGCCGTGCCCAGAGTGACCGGCAGGCTGATATCGATGCCACCGGCCAGCTCGCCAAGCGGGCCGACGAACTGGCCCGGGAGGTTCACAAAGCATAGGCCGACCACGGCGCTCGGGACCCAGGCGCCCATGCCGCGCCAGTTCCAGCCGTTGGTGAACCAGTAGCGGCCACCGGACTGGCCACGGGTGAAGACTTGCAGGTCGTCCGGGCAGTAGAAACCGCGGCGGATGATCAGGCCGAGGATCATGATCACCATCCAGGGGCTGGTGCAGGTGATGATCAGCACGGCGAAGGTGGACACGCTCTGCACCAGGTTGAAGGCGAAGCGGCCGACGAAAATGAAGCCGATGGACAGCACGCCGATCATCACGGTGGCCTGCACGCGGTTGAGCAGGCGCGGGAAGACCGAGGACATATCCAGGCCGGTGCCGTAGAGCGAGGTGGTGCCGGTGGACATGCCGCCGATCACCGCAATCAGGCACACCGGCAGGAAGAACCAGGCCGGGGAAACGGCCAGCAGGCCGCCGACGTAGTTGTTCTGGGCGATGTAGTCCGGGGCCTGCACGGCAACGATGGTCGCGGTGACCAGGCCGAACAGGAAGGGGATCAGGGTGGCGAACTGCGCGGCGACAACCGCCAGCATGATGCGCTGCTTCGAGGTTTCTCGCGGGATGTAGCGCGACCAGTCGCCCAGGAAGGCGCCGAACGAGACCGGGTTGCTCATGGCCAGCAGGGCGGCGCCGATGAAGGCGGCCCAGAAGCCTTCCTGGCCGAGGTTCACGGAACCGGCATAGGCAGCGTCGAATGGACCGGCGAAGGCGAAGATGCCCAGCAGGAACATGACGCTGGCGGCCCACACGGCAACCTTGTTCACCAGCAGCATGAAACGGAAACCGTAGATGCACACCACCAGCACCAGCACGGCGAACAAGCCATAGGCCAGGCCGAGGGTCAGGTCGGTTTCCGGAAGGTCGAACAGGCGTTTGGCGCCGCCCACCAGGGCGTCACCGGAGCTCCAGACCGACAGCGAGAAGAATGCGATGGCGGTGAGCAGGGAGAGGAAGGAACCAACGATACGACCATGCACGCCGAAGTGAGCGCCCGAGGACACCGCGTTGTTGGTGCCGTTCAGCGCGCCGAATACGCCCATGGGAGCGAGGATCAGCGAACCTACCAGCACGCCCAGCAGGATGGCCCAGAAGCCGGCCTCGAAAGACAGGCCGAAGAGCACCGGGAAGCTGCCGAGCACAGCGGTGGCGAAGGTGTTCGCGCCGCCGAAGATGAGGCGGAACAGGTCCAGGGGGCCGGCATCCCGTTCATGATCGGGAATCTGCTCGACACCATGTGTTTCTATTCGGGTGACTGCGTGATCGTTTTTGTTGTTATGCATTTCTTACTCTCCCAGGGAACCTCGTCAGGTCGGGGGCAGATGCTCCGGCATAGCCGACAAGTGCTCGTGACAGGCCAACCAGCGGCCGCTTTCTTGTTGCCGACGGAAAACGATGGTTTCCCGCTCGCGGCTTTCTATTTCTTCACCCTGGATGCGCAGGCGTGTGGCGACGTCGTGGTAGAAAATCGCCACGTCGCCCTGCAGGCTCACCACGGGGTTGATGGATTCGCACGCCAGCACCTCGAAACCTTCGCGCTGCCAGCTTTCCCACAGCTCGCGATAGGCGGCGCGGGTCGGCAGCGGCTTGTCGCAGGTGTGGAAGACGAAGCTGGCGTCTTCGCTGAAGGCGGCGAAGTAGGCTTCGGTATCGTTTGCGGCGAAGGCGGCCACCAGCATGCTGGCGGCCTCCAGGACGTGTTGCTTTTCGCTCATGGCCGGACTCAACGACGCTCTACGCCCGGCAGGATGCAGAGCATTTCGTAGAGCAGGTTGGCGCCCAGCAGCGAGGTATTGCCGGTGGTGTCGTAAGGCGGGGAGACCTCGACCAGGTCGCAGCCGATGACGTCCAGGCCCTGGCAGCCACGGATGATTTCCATCGCCTGGATGGTGGTCAGGCCACCGATTTCCGGGGTGCCGGTACCGGGCGCCCAGGCTGGGTCGATGCCGTCGATGTCGAAGGAGAGGTAAACCGGGCCGCCGCCAACTTTCTCGCGGACTTCAGCCATCAGCGGAGCCAGCGACTGGTGCCAGCACTCTTCGGCCTGCACCACGCGGAAGCCCTGCTTGCGGCTCCAGTTGAAGTCTTCGGCGGTGTAACCCTGGGCACGCAGGCCGATCTGCACAACACGATCGCAATCCAGCAGGCCTTCTTCCACGGCACGGCGGAAGGTGGTGCCATGGGCGATCTTCTCGCCGAACATGTGGTCGTTGACGTCGGCGTGGGCGTCGATGTGTACCAGGCCCACCTTGCCGTGCACCTTGTTGATGGCACGCAGGATCGGCAGGGTGATGGTGTGGTCGCCGCCCAGGGTCAGCGGAACTATGCCGTGGCCGAGGATGCGGTCATATTCCTGCTCGATGATGCGCACGGCTTCGAGCAGGTTGAAGGTGTTGATGGCCACGTCGCCGATGTCGGCCACGTTGAGCGAATCGAAGGGGGCAGCGCCGGTCGCCATGTTGTACGGGCGGATCATCACCGATTCGGCGCGGATTTCACGCGGACCGAAACGGGTACCGGAACGCAGGGAAGTACCGATGTCCAGCGGAACGCCGACGAAAGCGGCATCCAGGGCATTGAGTTCTTCAGAGGATTGGATGTGCGGCAGGCGCATCATGGTGGCGATACCGCCGAAACGGGGCATCTCATTGCCGCCCAGGGGCTGATGGAGTTTTTTGTCCACGGGGTGGCCTCACGGTTGTTGTGGTTGTAGGTAGTGGGCGGATTCTGGTGACAGTGCCATCAGGGAAAAATCGCTGGCGGCAAATAATTACTTCAAGGATTTCTAAACTATCGGGAGCGGGTAAGATGGCCGCTTGCCGACAGGGGCGTGGTTCCTTGTAGGGGCGAATTCATTCGCCAAGGGCTGCGCAGCTGCCCCGATCGGCTCCAGGGAAGGGGCAGGACTGCGTCCTGCTTGGCGAATGAATTCGCCCCTACATCGTTCGTTTGCACCTGGAACCGAGAGTGCCCCCCATGTCCACCGCCATGCCCGACCTGAAACTCCTGCGCATCTTCGCCAGCGTGGTGCGTAACCAGGGCTTCGCCGCCGCGCAGCAGGAGCTGAACCTCTCGACTTCGGCCATCAGCACCTACATGAGCCAGTTGGAAGGGCAGGTGGGCCTGACCCTCTGCCATCGCGGGCGCGGTGGGTTCAGCCTGACCAGCAAAGGCGAGCTGTACTATCAGGAAACCCTGCGTCTGTTGGGAGAACTGGAAAGCTTCGAGCGCTATTCCGCGTCCCTCAAGGGCGAGCTGCGCGGCACGCTGAACCTCGGGGTACTCGACTCCACAGTGAGCGATCCGGCATTGCCACTGGCCGAAGTGATCGGCGCCTACAGCCAGGAACACGCGGCGGTGCACTTGCACCTCTCGGTGATGAGCCCCTATGACCTGCAACTCGGCGTGCTGGATAACCGCCTGGACCTGGCCATCGGCGCCTTCTCCACGCGAATGAACGGCCTGGTCTACCAGCCGCTCTATCGCGAACAGCACTGGCTCTACTGCAGTGAACGCCACCCGCTGTACAACGAGCGGCGCATTCCCGCTGAACTCATCACCCAGCAGCGTATGGTCGGGCGCGGCTACTGGAGCCAGGCGGAACTGGCGCGCCATGGTTTCAAGCACAGTGCGGCGACCGTGGAGTCGATGGAGGCGCAATTGATCCTGGTGCTTTCCGGCGCCTACATCGGTTACCTGCCGGAGCACTACGCGCAACCCTGGGTCGAACAGAAGAGTCTGCGAGCACTGCTGCCGGCGACCTTCGGCTACCAGGCGCCGTTCTCCATGATCCTGCGCCGGGGGCGGGCCAAGGAGCCGCTGATCCTCACCTTCCGCGACCTGCTGCGGGCGCAGTTGAACCTGCGTTGAGTTTCACGGATTTATTGCGACGCGCATCACATTGTCGTGGGGGTGACCTCACAGTTCTTGTGGGTTTTCGTGTTCGCCGTGCTAGACCTCTTTTACCGGGACGAGTGGCAAAGCGCCCATTCACAAGGAGATGTCAGCCATGCGTCAGAATCTGCCCGTGAGCCAGCGGGAGCGTACGTTCAGCGCCGATGAAAGGCTGATATCCACCACGGACCTCAACAGCAAGATCACCTACTGCAACGATGCCTTCGTCGCCATCAGCGGTTTCACCCGCGAAGAACTGATCGGCCAGCCTCACAACATCGTTCGCCACCCAGACATGCCGCCGCCGGTGTTTGCCCATATGTGGGAGACCCTCAAGCAGGGCAAGCCCTGGATGGGGCTGGTGAAGAACCGTTCGAAAAACGGCGACTTCTACTGGGTCAGCGCCTACGTCACACCTGTCTACGAAGAGGGCCGGATGATCGGTTTCGAGTCCGTTCGCTCGGTGCCCAGCCGCGAGCAGATCGCTCGGGCCGATGCGCTCTATGCCCGTTTGCGGGCTGGCAAGTCGCCGGTGCCGCAACTGGAATACTGGAGCTACGACTTCATGCGCTCCTGGCCGGTGATACTGGCCACCCTGGTGCTCTTGGGCGGCAACCTGTCGCTGCAGGGTTGGCCGTCGCTGCTGTTGACCCTGGTGACAATGCTCGTGCTCGGCTCCTTCCAGTTGTATCGCTATCGGCAGACCATCCGCCGCACGTTGGCCGGGCATCCCAAGGCTTTCACCAGCGGCCTGGTGGCCCTGACCTACACCGATAGCCGGGGTGCCCAGGCATTGCTGGACATGGCCATGATCAGTGAAGAGGCGCGCCTGCAGACGGCCCTGACGCGCCTTGAAGATGCCGGCGAGAGCGTCAAGCAGCGAGCTGCCGAGGCCGCGCGCCTGTCCCGCTCGGAAGCCGAGTTGCTGGAGCAGCAGCGTAGTGAGACGGATCAGTCGGCCACGGCCATCAACGAGATGGCAGCGACTATCCAGGAGGTTTCCCACAACGTCAGTCACACCGCCCACGCCGCCGAGGAAGCCGAGCGGCTGGCCCGTCAGGGCAACGACCTTGCCGGCGAAAGCCTGGATGCCATGCGCCACATGGCCGAAGCGGTGAGTGAGATCGGCCGTGCAGTGCATGATCTGGCCGAGTCCACCCAGTCCATCGGCAGTGTGGCAGACGTGATTACCGCCATTGCCGAACAGACCAACCTGCTGGCGCTCAATGCCGCCATCGAGGCGGCGCGGGCGGGTGAGCAGGGCAGGGGGTTCGCCGTGGTGGCGGACGAGGTACGTACCCTGGCCTCACGCACCCGCCAGTCCACCGAGCAGATCCACGAGATCATCGCGTCACTGCGTGCCGGTGCCGATCGTGCGGTCGCCACCGCCAGTCGTGGTGAGGTCATCTCCCGCGACAGCGTGAGCAGCGTGCAGGCTGTGCGCGAAGCCCTGGAAGGCATCAGCCAGGCGGTGACCCGAATCACCGGAATGAGCCAGCAGATGGCCGCCGCTTCCGAGCAGCAGAGCCATGTGGCCGAGGACATCAGTCGGCAGATCACCCGCATCGCGCAGCTCTCCGACCACAGCGCGGGACAGGCCCAGGAAGGCGCCGCCATCAGTCAGGATCTGGAGCGCATGGCTGACTACCTGCACAGCCTGGCGGAGCGGTTCAATCGGTAGGCCGGTGCAGGTGGGTTCCTTGTAGGGGCGAATTCATTCGCCAAGGGATGCACAGCATCCTCTGCAATTCCGCAGGCCGGCCCTGCGGTCCGGTCGGCAATTGATATGGCCCCTACAGCATGTCGTCCGGATGCCCTGTGGCAGAATGCTCCTCTCAGGAGATCTTTCATGCCCCGCCCGCACTGCCCCCGCTGCCAGCGCCCCGAAACCCATTGCCTGTGCCCGCTGATTCCGCATCTGCCCAGCCGCACCCGGGTGCTGTTGTTGCAGCACCCGAGCGAGGTGAACCATGCCCTGAACACCGCGCGCCTGGCGGCCCTTGGATTGGCGAATGCGGAGTTGCGCGTGGGCGAGCGGTTCATTGATCTGGCCGAGACACTCGCCGATACCCGGTACCGCGCCTGCCTGCTGTTCCCCGGCGATGATGCCCGCCCTGTGGCCGAAGTGGCCGACGACGATCCGCGTCCGCTGCTCCTGGTGGTGCCCGACGGAACCTGGCGCAAGGCGCGCAAATTGCTCTACCTCAACCCCGAACTCGAAGCGCTGCCGCGAGTGACGTTGCCGGCCGGGCTGACCTCCCGCTACCGCTTGCGCAAGGCACCGATGGCCGGGGCGCTGTCCACGATCGAAGCCATCGTTGCCGCCCTCGACATCCTCGAAGCGCCGGCGCGTTACGACAACCTGCTGCGACCGTTCGATGCGCTGATCCAGGGGCAGATCGAGGCGATGGGGGAAGAGACCTTCAGGAAGAATCACGGCTCATGACGAGCGCCGATCCCGGTCATTGGCACGGCCTGCTTCATGTAGGAGCGAATTTATTCGCGAAGGGCCGCGCAGCGGTCCGTGGTTCCGCATCGCGAATGAATTGGCTACCACAGGAAATTCGTACGGTGGATGACGCTCTTTTCATCCACCAGCGGTGTTCAGCTCAGCGTCGAATGGTGGAAATGAAAAGCGACTTCCACGCTACAGTTCGTTCACGGCCTAGCGCTCGCGCATCGCTTCCTGACGGGCTTTCAGCACCGGCTTGAGCAGGTAGTCCAGCACGCTCTTCTGGCCGGTGATGATGTCCACCGTGGCGACCATGCCAGGGATGATCAGCAGCGGGTGATCGTCCTTGCCCAGATGATTCTTCTCTGTGCGCACCTGGATCAGGTAGAAGCTCTTGCCTTCCTCATCCTGGATGGTGTCGGCGCTGATCAGCTCCAGCCCAGCCTTGAGGCCGCCGTAGATGGTGTAGTCGTAGGCGGTGAACTTGACCATGGCTTTCTGGCCAGGGTGCAGGAAGGCCACGTCTTGCGGGCGGATGCGCGCCTCGATCAGCAGGCTGTCCTCCAGCGGCACCACTTCCACCAGATCGCTGCCGGGCTGGACCACGCCGCCGATGGTGTTGACCTTCAACTGCTTGATCACGCCATGCACCGGCGATACCACGGTGGTCCGACTGACGCGGTCGTCGATGGCTTTGCTGTTGGACGTGATCTTCGACAGTTCGGTGCGGGCTTCGTTGAGTTCCTTGAAGGCGTCGGAACGGAAGGACAGCCGGCTTTCTTCCATCTTCCGCTCGATCTCCGACACGGCCGATTCGGCGCGGGGAATGGCCAGGTTGGTGGCTTCCAGTTCGCCACGGGTTTCCACGGCGCTGCGCTGCAGGCGAAGGATTTCCACCTGGGAGATGGCACCGGCCTTCACCAGTGGCTGGGACATGTTCAGCTCCTGCTGAATCAGCCCGAGGCTGGAGCGGTATTGCTGGCTCTTGGAGCGGAACTCGGCCAACTCCTGTTTCTTCTGCCTGAGTTGTTCGCTGAGGATGCGCTGCTCGCTTTCCAGGCGATCGGTGCGTGCCCGGTAGAGGGACGTCTCGTCCTCGGCCAGTTGCGGTGCGTCGCGGGTAATCTCTTCGGGCAGTGCCATCTCACGACTTTCGGCCTCCGCTGAGAGACGTTCCACCTTGGCCATTAGCGCAAGGCGGTCCGCTTCGCTCTCACCCTTGTTGGACCTGAAACGGGTGTCGTCCAGACGCAGCAACACGGTGCCCTTGTCCACTACCTGGCCTTCGCGCACGAGAATCTCGGAGACGATGCCGCCCTCGAGGTTCTGGATGATCTGGACCTTGCTGGAGGGGATGGCCTTGCCTTCGCCCGTGGTGACTTCATCGAGCACGGCGAAATAGGCCCAGACCAGCGCCACCAGCAGCAGGGTGCAGGCCACCCAGACGGTGACGCGGGTCGCCCGCGGCGAATCCTCCGCCATGGCGCCGGCCACTTCCGGCATGAACTCGGCGTCGCTGCGATCGCGGCGGCCGAAGTAGCGGTTGGGTGATTCTGCGCCGGCCATGCTGTGTCTCCTCAGGCGTTGCCCTGACCGATGTGGCCCTTGCGCAGGGCTTCGATCACCGTGTCCTTGGCCCCGTCGGCAACGATCTGGCCGTTGTCGAGCACTACCAGGCGATCCACCAGAGCCAGCATCGAACTGCGATGGGTGATGAGGACCAGCGTCTTGCCAGCCGACCAGGTCGACAGGCGCTGGCGCAGTTGTTCCTCGCTTGAGTTGTCCATCGCGCTGGTAGGCTCGTCGAGCACCAGCAGCGACGGGTCGAGCAGCAGCGCGCGAGCCAGCAGTACGGCCTGGCGCTGGCCGCTGGAGAGCAGTTGGCCGCGTTCGCCCACCGGCCGGTCATACCCTTGCGGGTGTTGCCGGGCGAGCTCGGCGACGCCGGTCACTTCCGCCACTTCCAGCATGCGCTCGTCATGGACGTGGCGTGCACCCAGGGTCAGGTTGTCGCGCAGGCTGCCAGCCAGCAGCGGCAGGTCATGGCTGACGTAGCCTATCTGCTGGCGCAGGTCGCCAATATCGGTCTGCCGCAGGTCGATGCCATCCAGCAGCAATTGGCCTTCGTCCGGCGCATAGAAACCGAGGACCAGGCGCGCCAGGGTGCTTTTGCCCGAACCGCTGCGGCCGATGATGCCGACACGTTCGCCAGCGGCAATGCGCAGACTGATCTTGTTCAACGCCGACGCGGCCTGCCCCGGATAGCGGAACTCGACATGGCGCACTTCCAGGTTGCCCTTGAACGTCTGGTGTTCCAGCGGCTGTTGGGTGGCCTCGCGCTCCTGTGGCAGGGCCATAAGCGCGTCCGTGGACTTCATGGTCAGTTGCGCCTGCTGGTAGCGGGTGATCAGTCCGGCGATTTGCCCGAGGGGCGAGAGCACGCGGCTGTTGAGCATGTAGCAGGCCACCAGGGCGCCGACGCTGAGGTTGCCGGCGATGATGCTGTAGACACCGGCGACGATCATCGCCAGGCCGGCGAACTGCTGCATGCACAGGGTGCCGTTGGTGGCCAGTGCGGACAGGAAGCGGGCGTGGCTGTCGAGTCGGGTCAGGGCGCCGTGAGTGTGCTCCCAGCGGTGCTGGCGCTCGCTTTCGGCGCCGCAGGCCTTGAGGGTTTCCAGGCCGGAAAGGGTTTCGATCAGCAGCGCCTGGCGTTCGGCGCCCAGGGTGAGGCTGCGTTGCACCGTGTCGCGCAGGCGCGTCTGGATGATCCAGGCGAAGATCGCGGTGAGCGGAAAGGCGAGAATCGGGATCACCACCAGTGGCCCACCGAGCAGGCCGATCACCAGCAGCATCAGCACCGAGAACGGCAGGTCGATCAGGCTGGTGAGCGTCACCGCGGTAAGAAATTCCCGCAGCCCCTGGAAGTCATGGATGCTCTGGGCGAACCCGCCGATGGTGGCGGGCCGTGCCTTCATCGACATGCCGATGATGCGCTCGAACAGCGTGGCCGAGAGCACCACGTCGGTCTTCTTGCCGGCGCTGTCCAGCAGGTTGGCGCGCAGCACCCTCAACAGAAGGTCAAAGCCGGTACCGATCAGCAGGCCGATGGTCAGTACCCAGAGGGTTGCGGTGGCCTGGTTGGGTACCACGCGGTCGTAGGTCTGCATCACGAAAAGCGGCACCAGCATGCCCAGCAGGTTGATCAACAGGCTCGCCAGCATGGCGTCGGCATAGAGCCAGCGGGACAGGCGAAGAGTGTCGCGGAACCAGGATTTCACCCGTGGCACCAGCGGTGCATGGGCTTCCTCCAGTTCGTGGCGCGGACGCGCGAACAGGGCCTGGCCGCCGTACTCCAGCGCCAGGATCTCGCGCGGCACCCATTGCTCACCGCCGTCGGCTTCGCATGGCAGGATCAGTGCGCGCTGGTCATCGAGCCGGGTCAGCACTGCACTTCGGCCGCCCTTGAGCAGCAACAGTAGCGGCAGGTTGAGTGGCGAGATGGATGCAAGTTCGCGACGCAGCAGGCGCCCTTGCAGGCCAGCGCGAGCAGCCGCGCGAGGCAGCAATTCGGCGGACAGGCGCTGGCCCGGCAGGGGCAAGCCACTGCTCAGACTGGAGCGGCTGGCCGCGCGGCCGTGCAGGCGACAGAGGATCAGCAGGCCGTCGAGCAGCGGATCGTCATGACCCTGGCGCGGGTCGCGGGGACTGTCAGTCCGCTCCATGGTGGTCATGGTCCTGAACTCCCATGCTGGCTCACTTCATGTCCGGCAGCCGGGCTTCGCTCTTCACTTCGGAAAGGGCGACGGCTTCGGCCGGGACAACGACTTTCTGGCGACGCAGCAGGTCGCCCATGGCCGAGATCACCCGGTACATGGAGAACTCTTCGGTGTAGCGCACTTCCACGTAACGGCGGTTGGCGGTGAAGAGTTCGTTCTCGCTGTCCAGCAGGTCCAGCAGGGTGCGCTGGCCAAGTCCGAACTGCTGCTGGTAGGCCTCGCGGACACGGGCGGTGTAGTCGGCGTAGGCGCGGGCTTCCGGGGTCTGCTTACGGGCGTTTTCCATGGCGTTCCAGGCCAGCGAGAGGTTCTCGTTGAGCACCCGCAGGGCGTTGTTGCGGATATCCATGGACTGGTTGATCTGGTGCGCTGCTGCCTGCAGACGGGACTTGTCACGCATGCCGTTGAACAGGTTGTAATTCATCACGACGCCGGCCCGCCAGGTGTTGTAGTGGCCCTCGTCGCCTTGCACGTTGTCGTCGGCGGTGGTGGCCAGCTCGGCATCGAGACGCGGGTAGAAGGGCGCCTTGGCCGATTCGTACTGGCTCTCGGCAGCCTGCACATCGGCCTGGGCCGATTTCAGTAAAGGGTTGCTATCCATTACGCCCTGGCGCGCGGCCAGCAGGTCGGTCGGCATTTCGCCCTTGATGCTGGTTGGTTCCACCAACTCGTCGGCGGGAACGCCGACGGCGCTGTAGAAATTGGCTTCCGCATCGGCCAGGTTCACTTCCTCCGTGTAGAGGTTGTTCTTGGCCAGGGCCAGGCGCGCTTCAGCCTGGTCGAAGTCGGCTGTGCTGCCCACGCCGCGTTCGCTGCGCAAGCCGATCTGGTCGTGGATGCGCTCGTGGGCCATCAAGTTGTTCTTTGCCAGGATCACCATCTCGCGGCGCTTGAGCACCTCCAGGTAAACCTCCACGGTGCGCAGCGCCAGGCTTTCGGCGGTACCCAGGGTGAAGTAGGCACGGGAGTTGACCACGGACTTGGTGCGCGCCACCTCGTTGGGCGTGTTGAAACCGTCGAACAGCATTTGCCGCAGCCTCAACTCGGCATCGCGGAAATTCAGGGTTTCCTTGTTGTGATCGCCGAGGGCACGGGTTGTCGGGTTGTCGGTTTGCTCCCGCCCCACACCGGTTATCAGGTCGACGGTCGGTAAGTACCCACCTTTGGCGACTTTGGCTTCTTCATCGGCGACCAGTCGATTCTGGGCGCTGGCGAGAAGCTCGGGGTGCTTGTCCAGAGTGCTCTGGATGGCGTCCGTGAGCGTCATGGCGTGGATTTGCGTGGTTGCCATGGCAAGCAGGATGCCGGACCACAGGGGGGTGAGAGTGCGCATTTCTTGTCGTTCTCCTTGTTAATACATTGCGTCCTGGCGCCGAAAAATTGGCGAAAATCCATATGAAACCGTTTCAGGCTTGTAACATCAGAGCTAAGAACAACTTTCCGTTTGGCTAAGAAGAATTTTTCACAACCTTTATCAGGAAAAATTCTTATGCACTCGTCGGAAATCCAAGACATCTTTTTGCCAGCAGATCGCATGTTTTGGGCCTTTCCGGACCCACCTGCGGTTGCGTAATGCGGTCAAGCACAAATCAAGAAACTCAGGGCGGGGTAAGTCCGGCGTAAATGGCCGTCGGCGGGCTGCGTGACGTTTTATTGACATTGCGTGGTTTTTTTGGCTTTTCCCGCTTCCTCTGATGCTTCTTCTCGTTCCCGTAGTTTTGGTTCGGACGTGCTGTGACCCCTCATTGACTGGGAACGGCGCTGTCCGTCTGGCAGCACGCGGTGCGGGAGGAAGGAGTCATGGCTGGATCAATCGGGGTCGTTCGGCAGGTCGTAGGGGAAGTCTTCGCAGTCGCTGCGGACGGTTCGCGCCGCTTGCTCACCGAAGGCGACCGGGTTTTCGCGGGTGAGCAACTGGTCACTGGCGCCCAAGGCGCGGTGGCCGTGGCTCTGGCCAACGGCCAGGAACTGGTGCTCGGCCGCGACAGCAGCATGCCGCTGAACAACGCGCTGCTGGCCGGAGCACCCGATGCGACCCAGCCCGGCACTGACAGCGCACCGGCCACTCCCAGCCAGCAGGACCTGACCGACGTCGAGAAACTCCAGGCCGCTATCGAAGCAGGCGTCGACCCGACCAAGGCCGCCGAGGCCACTGCAGCTGGTCCCGGTGGCGGCGCTGGCGGTGGTAACGCTGGTGGCGGCCACTCCTTTGTGCTGCTAGGGGAAACGGCCGGCAGCGTCGACCCCAACATCGGTTTCCCCACAGGTCCCATCGCCTTCGCCGTGGAGTTCCCGCAACCGGATACCGGAATACCTGACATCCCGCTGGTGGTTCCAGCAGTTGTGCCGGTCAACGGCGTACCCACTGCCCTGGTTGACACCCAGAGCGTCAGCGAAGGCCAGGACGGTGTGCAGGGCAATGTGCTGGACAATGACGATGGCGGTCCGGACCTGCCCACCACCTTCATGTCCTGGCAGGCCCCCGGCGCCATTGGAGGCCCCGGTGGCAGCTTGTTGCTGAACACTCCCTATGGGGTAGTGACCCTGAACCCCGACGGCAGCTACAGCTTCGTACTGAACAACGGCACCCCGGCGGTGGAGGGGCTCGCGGAAGGGCAGAGCGTCAACATCAGCGTTGGCTACGGCATACAGGACAGCAACGGTGACCAGAGCACCGCGAACCTGATCATCACCATCGTCGGCAGCAATGACATTCCCACGGTGGAAGTGAGCTTCCCTGACGCCGAGGGTGGTGTGGCCCAGGTCTTCGAGAAAGGCCTTGCGGACGGCAGCAGCGCGGGTGACGGCAGCACGGTCACCACCGGCAGCTTCACCGTGGCCGACTCCGACGGCCTGGCCAACCTCAAGACCCTCAGCGTCGGCAGCCTGACCGTGGACCTCACCACCAACGGTTTCGCCAGCCTGGTGGGACAAAGCTTCACCACCGCTCATGGCACCGTATCGATCACCGGCTACAGCGATGGCAGCTACAGCTTCAGCTACACCCTGACCGGCGCGACGGCCGATGCCGCCGGTCCGGAGACGGACGG
>NZ_SSOF01000083.1:111384-115138 GCF_029873115.1 Pseudomonas sp. BN606
CCGACGGCCTGGCCAACCTCAAGACCCTCAGCGTCGGCAGCCTGACCGTGGACCTCACCACCAACGGTTTCGCCAGCCTGGTGGGACAAAGCTTCACCACCGCTCATGGCACCGTATTGATCACCGGCTACAGCGATGGCACCTACAGCTTCAGCTACACCCTGACCGGCGCGACGGCCGATGCCGCTGGTCCGGAGACGGACGGATTCCTTATTAATGTGGGCGATGGCCTGGCTACCGCCTCGGCCACGGTGACTATCGAGATCGTCGACGATGTACCGCAAGCCAAGGCCGATAGCGCCTCGGTCAGCGAAGGCGCAAGCGTGACCGGCAATGTGGTTACGGGCGCAGGGCTGGGGTCGGTGGCCGATGCCTTTGGTGCCGATGGGCGCCCGTCGCCGACCACCGGTGTGGTGGGCGTGCGTGCCGGTGGTGACACTTCGACACCGATTGCCGGCGGTGTGGGCGACAGCATCACCTCCGCCTTCGGCACCCTGGTGCTGCATGCCGACGGCAGTTACACCTACACCAGCCACGCCAATAGCCTGGCTCAGGCCGGCACGGTGGATACTTTCACCTACACCATCGTCGACGGCGACGGCGACTTCAGCACCACGACCCTGACCATCGATGTGTCCAACATCACCGTGGTGGGCGGCGTACAGGCTGGCTCGGACGATGATGTGCGAGAAGCCGCGCTTGGCTTCGGCAGCGAGCCGGCCAGCAATGACGAATTCGCCAGTGGCAGCCTGGTCGCCAATGGTGGAAACGGGCCCTACAGCTTCAGCCTGGGTGTTGGCGCCGGCAACGGCCAGTACGGCCAGTTGGTGGTCAACAGCAACGGCTCTTACACCTACACCTTGCTCTCCGCACCCAAGGTCAACCCCGGTAACAACGGCAACAACCTGCAGTTCACCGAAACCTTCACCTTCCAGGTGGTCGACGCCAACGGCAACACCGGCACCGGAACGCTCACCATCGACATCGTCGACGATGTGCCCAGTATCAGCGTGAAGGGGACGGAAGGATTCGATCTGCAGGTGGACGAAACCACGCTCGGTGTCGCCGACAGCAGCAACTTTGCTGGTGCCTTCCTGCCGGTCTTTGGTGCCGACGGTGCAGCCCTCAGTAATCCCATCACCTACAGCCTGGAAGTGAAGTCACCAGGTGTGGACAGTGGCCTGCGGGACACCGCGACGGGTAACAGCATCCTGCTGTTCAAGGAGGGCACGGATATCGTCGGGCGCGTGGTCGGCGGTGGGCAACTGGCCTTCCGCCTCAGCGTGGCTGCGGACGGCACGGTTACCCTGGAACAGTCGCGGGCAATCTTCCATACCCCCAATACCGGCCCGGACCAGGCCGTCGGCCTGTCTGATAGCGACCTGATCACCCTGACCGCCACCATCACCGACGGTGACGGCGACAAGAACAGCGCCTCCCTCGACCTGGGCAACGCCATCAGCTTCAGGGATGACGCACCCAATATCGATCCCTATGTGAAGGTCAGCCTCGACGACGACGCCCTGCCTCACGGCAACCCCTATGGTGTGGGCGACAATTCGCCGGATACCAGCAATACCAGCGGCATCATCGCCCATGACTTCGGCGCTGATGGCCCCGGTGGGATCGAACTGCAGGCCAGCGGCGCGCCCTACGGCTTCACCTACGTGGAAGTCGCAGGTGGCCTGGTGATCAAACAGGGCGACGTGACCGTCATCACCATCACCCTGGATAAGCTCACTGGCGCCTACAGCGTTACCCAGAACGCACCGATCATGCATCCCGAGGGAGATGACGAGAACGACCTGACCTTCGAGGTCGAGTACAAGATCGTCGACCGCGATGGCGACCGTGCTGGTGGTTCGCTCTACATCAAAGTGGATGACGACTCGCCTGTGGTCAGCACCAGTCCCGTGGTGCAACTGGATGACGATGCCCTTCCAGGTGGCAACGCTTATGGCATTGGCGACGTCTCGCCGGATACCGCGAATGTCACCGGCACACTGGGGCACAGCTTTGGCGCGGATGGCCCCGGTTCGGTCACGCTGCTCACCAGCGGCGCGCCCGCTGGGTTCAGCTATGAGAAGAGCGGCGACAATCTGTTGATCAAACAGGGCGGCCTGACCGTCATCACCCTGGCCCTGAACTGGGCGACCGGTGCGTACAGCGTCGTTCAGAACAACCCGATCATGCATCCGGACGGGTATGACGAAAACGATCTGAGCTTCAGCATTGCCTACAAGGTGACGGATGCCGACGGCGATAGCGCCACGGGTAGCCTGATCATCAATGTGGACGACGATACACCCAAGGCTTATGCCGACAGCGCCAGCATCGTTGAAGGCAGCGTCCCCGCTACGCTGGGCGGCAATGTGTTGGACAACGATGCCGGCGGTGCCGACCAGCCGAAGGCCTTCACCAGCTGGAACGGCGTGGCCGGTGCCACACCGGGGGATAACGGCAGCCTGCTGGTGAACACCCCCTATGGCGTGGTCACCCTGAATGCCGATGGCAGCTACAGCTTCGCGCTGGCCAATGGCTCGGCGGCGGTGGAAGCACTGGCCCCGGGTGAGCAGGTAGTCCTGCACTACGCCTACAGCATGCGTGATGCCGATGGTGACGCCAGCGATTCGACCCTTACCCTCACGATCATTGGTAGCAACGACACACCCACGGTTGAAGTCGCTTTCCCGGAAGTCCAGGGGGGCATGGCCCAGGTTTACGAGAGGGGCCTACCGGATGGTTCCAGCGCCGGGGATGGCAGCACCCAGGTCAATGGCACATTCAGCGTTGGCGATCCGGATGGATTGGGCGATCTGAAGTCCATGAGCGTCGGCAGTCTCAATGTCGACCTCACCACCAGCAGCTTCAGCAGCCTGGTGGGGCAGGGCTTCACGACCGACCACGGCACGGTGCAGATCACCGGCTACAGCAGCGGCACTTACAGCTTCAGCTACACCCTGACCGAAGCCACCACCGATGCGGCCGGTCCGGAGACGGATGGCTTCCAGGTTACGGTGAACGATGGTGTGGCTAGCGCCTCCGCTACCGCGACAATCGAGATCGTCGACGACGTACCCAACGCCACCCCGGACAGCCGTGGCCTGACCGAAAACGGCAGCCCCGCGAGTGTCAGCGGTAATGTGCTGGACAACGACGTCGGCGGTGCCGACCAGCCGAAGACCTTCACCAGCTGGAACGGCGTGGTAGGTGCCACACCTGGGGATAACGGCAGCCTGCTGGTGAACACCCCCTATGGCGTGGTCACCCTGCATGCCGATGGCAGCTACAGCTTCGCGCTGGCCAACGGCTCGGCCGCGGTGGAGGGTCTCGACCAGGGCGAGCAGGTGACCCTGCAGTACGCCTACTCCATGCGGGACGCCGACCAAGACCCGAGCAGCTCGACGCTGACCATCACCATTACTGGCAGCAACGACATCCCGACGGTCGATGTCAGCACGCCCAGTGCTGGCGGCGACCTGGCCAAGGTCTATGAGAAAGGTCTGCCGGATGGTTCCAGCGCCGGGGATGGCAGCAACATCACCACCGGCAGCTTCACCGTCGCCGACTCCGATGGCCTGGCCAACCTGAAGACTCTCAGTGTCGGCAGCCTGACCGTGGACCTCACCACCAGCAGCTTCAGCAGCCTGGTCGGTCAGAGCTTCAGTACCGACCACGGCACGGTGCAGATCACCAGTTACAGCAACGGCACTTACAGCTTCAGCTACACCCTGACCGAAGCCACCACCGATGC